>JAYGFA010000064.1:0-67185 GCA_046582115.1 Pseudomonadales bacterium
CATTGAATCGGTCCAGCTCTAAAAAAATCTGGCCGTCTGTAATTGAAATCACGTTCGTAGGAACAAAAGCTGAAATATCACCGGCTTGTGTTTCGATAATTGGAAGAGCGGTCAAAGACCCCGTCTTTCCCTTGACCTCGCCATCTGTCTGGCGCTCAACATAGTCAGCATTTACTCGCGCGGCACGCTCAAGAAGTCTTGAATGCAAATAAAAAATATCCCCTGGGTACGCCTCACGGCCTGGCGGTCGTCGCAGCAAAAGGGAAATCTGACGATAGGCCCAGGCCTGTTTCGTTAGGTCGTCATAAATGATAAGCGCGTCTTCCCCGCGGTCTCGGAAATACTCTCCCATGCTGCATCCAGAATAGGGAGCGATGTATTGCATCGGGGCGGGGTCCGAGGAACCCGCCACAACGACAATCGTGTGATCCATCGCACCGTTTTCTTCCAACGTACGTACGACATTCGCAACGGTCGACATTTTTTGACCTATAGCCACGTAAATGCATTTAATCCCGGTGCCTTTCTGATTTATGACCGCGTCCACAGCGAGCGCGGTTTTACCTATTTGCCGATCTCCAATAATCAGCTCGCGCTGCCCACGGCCAATCGGCACCATGGCATCAATACACTTAATCCCCATCTGCACCGGCTGGTCGACCGATTCCCGCGCAATAACGCCTGGGGCGACCTTCTCGATCGGCGCAGACGTTTCGGTGTTGAGCGGGCCTTTGCCATCAATGGGACTACCCAATGAGTCGACCACCCGTCCCAACAGCTCCGGTCCTACGGGAACTTCAAGAATGCGCTGGGTACACCGGGCTGTGGCGCCTTCCGAAATGCCTTTGTAATCGCCGAGTATGACCACACCCACCGAATCTCGTTCGAGATTCAACGCCATTCCGTACAAGCCACCGTCAAACCCGATCATCTCGCCATATTGGGCCTCTGCCAGGCCATGAACGCGGACAATCCCGTCGGAAACGCTTACCACAGTGCCCTCGTTTTGCGGGTGCGACGAGGTATCGAGGTTTTCAATACGGGCTTTGATGATGTCGCTAATTTCTGAAGGATTGAGTTGCTGCATGTAATTACCTATGTATTCACGAACGCGCGAACGCTTCGCCTAGTTTCGCAAGCCTGCCCTGTAGCGAGCCGTCGATGACCGTATCGCCAGCGCGGATATGTGCTCCCCCGATCAGGGCTTCATCAACCGCCGTCGTGAGATTGATTTGTTGTTCGAAACGCCGCCCTAAGATTTCTTGAAACCGTTCTCGTTCGGACTCCGAGAGGGGTACCGCGGTTGTCACCTCAACGTCTAAGGTGCGCGCTTCTTCCGCACGCCTGACCTCGAATTGCGTCGCGATCTCCCCGAGCAACGGCAAGCGTTTATTTTCCGCCAACACGTGCACGAATTGTTGAATAGGATCCAACAGTTCGTCACGGAACAACTCGATTAATTTGTGCGCCTTTTCTGGTGCGGTCGTCATTGGTGACGCCATGATGGTTTGAACGGTTGAATCCGCGTTTGCAAGCGCCAGTAAACTGAGGCCCCTGGACCACTCTTCAAGGCGCGCTGCTGCCTTCGCGACATCAAAGGCAGCATTCGCGTACGGCCTTGCCAATGTTGCAAGTTCAGCCACCGCTACAGTTCCGATGCCAATTTATTTAATAGCTCGGCATGTTGAGCACGATCGATGCCGGATTCGAGAATGCGCTCAGCGCCGGTAAGCGCGAGTTCCGCAACTTCAGCTCTTAGTGATTCCCTGGCACGGTTCGCCTCCTGGACGACGTCGGCTCTGGCTGTCTCACGAATTCTCTCGCCCTCGGTTTCTGCGTCACTCTTCGCATCTTCGATCATGCTCGCCCCTTGGGTCCGCGCTTGATCGACTAGTCCCTGCGCGTCCGCCCGCGCATCACGCAAGATCTCCTCTACTTTCGACGATGCATCTGCTAGGTCTCGGCGAGCTTGCTCGGCATTTTCAATGCCTTCGCTTATGAGCTTCGTTCGCTCGTCCATAGCCCCGATCAGGCGCGGCCAAATAAATTTATAGCAGGTCCAAGCAAACACAAAAAACGTGATGCTCTGACCGACTAAAGTCCAGTTGAGGTTCATATCAGCCTCTTGTTAACGAGCGTCTTATCGCCTTAGCCCCCGAGCACAAACAACACATATAGACCAACGCCGACACCAATAATTGGCACGGCGTCGACCAGTCCTACGACAATGAAAAACTGCGTTCTCAAGTCCCCAAGTAGTTCAGGTTGGCGTGCCACGCCCTCCAAAAACTTCCCCCCTAATATCCCCATGCCGATCGCCGCGCCCACCGCGCTGAGCCCCAACATGAGAGAAACAGCGATGCCAATAGCAAGTTCCAATTTGACTCTCCTTCGGTTAGCTCAATGTGCCTCGTCGTGCGCCGCGGACAAATAAACCACGGCGAGCACGGCAAAAATATATGCCTGCAGAGTAATAATGAGTAGGTGAAATGCTGCCCAGACAAAATGCAGCACACCACCGAAAATACCTATCGCGCTACCAAGAATATCTGTTGCAATACCCGCGTACATAAGTGCAATCAGGATAAAAATCATTTCCCCAGCGTACATATTGCCGAACAGTCGTAGTCCTAAAGAGAGTGGTTTTGCGAGGAGCGTTGGCAGTTCCAACACCAGATTGAGGGGCGCCATGAACTTAGGAAAGGGCTGAAATGCGAGCTCACTCCCAAATCCCGCCAAGCCCTTGCATTTGACACTGTAGTAAAGCATGAGTACGAAAATACTGAGCGCCATCGACATCGTGATATTGGGATCTGTCGAAGGCACGATCTTCATAAAAGGCACACCCAATAACGCAGCGAGCTCTGGAATCCAATCAACGGGCACGAGATCCATCAGGTTCATTAAAAAGACCCACACGAACACCGTGAGGGCCATCGGGGCAATAAGATCGTTCTTGTGGGTAAATATCCCGCGCACCATGTCATCAATGAATTCAACGATGTACTCCACCGCATTTTGCAGCCCGCCGGGGACGCCCGCCGTCGCGCGTCGAGCGACATAATAAAAAAGCGTGCAAAAGACGAGCCCCAAACCCACCGACCACGCCATTGAATCAACATTAATCGAATTAAATCCCATCGCTGAGGCTTCGTCGGCGTCGTGCGCAAATCCCCAAGTGCCATAGAGCGATTCCTCGTGGATGCGCGCGTTTGCGTCGACGAACTCGACGTCCTCTAGCTCTGGGTGCTTGCCATAGGTGAGGTTAGTTATATGGTGCTTGATGTATTCCTGGTTGTTGTACGAGGCCATCGTCTATTCCGTTTTCCAACTACGTGAGCCAACCATTGGCCCAATAATTTGTACCAGTAACGACACAGAAAGAGCCGTAAAAAATCCGACCGGCTCTGGTTTAAATAAGATCAGCGCCAACGCAAGGCAAGCGACAACCAGTACAATTTTCAATATCCCCAGCCCGAGAATAGTCCCAGCCCGTCTCGTCCGATCCATTCTGAACGCGAACCAAGCGTTCGGTAACACCACCGAGCCGCCGCCCAATATCGCGGCCAAACTGTGAGCTTCGCCAACGAACAAAAACCCCAGCACGATGACGAAAACGCTCATCGCCTGAATGACTAACAGCCTCTGCGGCGCGCGTTTATCGGAGAGTAAAATCGTTACTCAGCCTGGCCAATTTCGGACGAACTCAATGGAGTTTCCTCCGAAACAAGTCGAGGTGCACAAGGCGGTGCCATTATACGGTCGGGTTCTGCTACGCACCACCCCGTATGACGTTATTGAACCGCAATGAGGGGCCGTTGTTACGTTCTCACCGCCGAAAGTGTCGAAGGATTCCGTCGAGCTCTGCCATGCTGCTGTATCGAATCGTGATTTGTCCTCGACCACTGCCCTTGCGACTGCTCTGATGTCGGATCGCCACCGGCGCGCCGAGCTTTTCGGACAGTTCCTTTTCGAGGCGCAGTGTATCTGCGTCAGTGCGCTGTGTCGTTTCTTGTGGTCCAGCAAGCATTCGTCGTACCAATGCTTCTGTCTGTCGAACGGATAGCCTCTTTAAAGCGATATGGCTGGCAGCCGCGTCTTGATCACGCTGTTCGAGTGGTAGCAATGCCCGTGCATGTCCCATCTCGATCACCCCGTCTTCTAATAGCTGCGCCGCACCGGGGCCCAAATTTTGAAGCCGAAGTAAGTTTGTAACTGTTGTGCGTGACTTGCCCACCGCGTCGGCAACCTCTTGCTGGGTCAATCCAAATTCGTCGCGCAATCGACCTAGTGCCCTAGCTTCTTCCAATGGACTTAAATCTTCGCGCTGAAGATTCTCGATTAGCGCCAGCGCTAGTGCCTGTTCGTCAGTGGCCTCGCGTACAATTGCCGGGATTTCCGATAGGCCGGCCTTGACCGAAGCCCGCCATCGACGCTCGCCCGCAATAATTTCGTAGCCGCCTACCGGTCGTCGCCGTAACACGATCGGTTGCATCACGCCCTGCGCCTTGATTGATTGGGCGAGCTCATCAATGCTCGCTTCGTCGGTGTGCTTACGCGGTTGAAACTGACCACGATGAATCTGATCAACGCCGACGTGACTGAGTGTTTCTCTCGAGCCTGACGGATCCTCGGTCCGCGTCGAGTCATCAACGCTGACATTAAGCAGCGCGTCCAATCCGCGTCCCAGTCCGCGCTTTTTAGCCATCCTGAGATGTTTCCTTCTGAGCACGCCTTCGAATTACCTCTGCCGCTAAAGCATGGTATGCCACGGCCCCTCGCGAGTATGAGTCATAGAGCATTGCCGGAAGGCCATGGCTTGGTGCTTCGGCCAGTCGGACGTTGCGCGGGATCACGGTCCTGAATACCTGTTCACCAAAGTGTTCGAGAAGTTGTTTCGATACATCGCGCGTTAGGCTGCTACGGGGATCATACATAGTGCGCAATATACCTTCTATTTCCAGTGCGCTGTTCCCGTTAGCGCGCACCCCCTCCACCGTTTCTAGGAGGTTTGTCAGACCTTCGAGGGCATAGTATTCGCATTGCATTGGGATCAGCACTCCGTCAGCCGCAAACAAGGCATTAAGGGTCAACAGGGTCAACGTAGGTGGGCAGTCTATAATGATGTAGTCGAGGCCCGCGTCCACCGCCGCAAGCCGATGCGACAACCGGTGGCTTCGGTCATCTGATTGCAGTAAGGCGATTTCAGCAGCCGTTAGGTCCGTGTTGGCCGGAATCAATCGAAATCCTGCGGACGATTGTCTCCACGTATCTTCGAGGCTCGCCTCCCCAAGCAACCAGTGATAGTTGTTGTACTCGAGATGGTGCTTGTCGACTCCGCAGCCCATGGTGGCATTCCCCTGCGGGTCCATATCAACTAACAGCGTTCGTGCGCCGGTCTTTTGAAGAGACGCTGACAAATTCACGCTCGTCGTGGTTTTGCCGACCCCTCCCTTCTGATTGGCGACCGCGATAGTCCAGGTCATGCTTGTTTCTTCGCTTCCAACACAGAAATCCAGCCTGCGATTCCTGGTCGCTCATCGCAAAGCTCACTGCCATCTGGCGGTCTCGATATGGGTTCCGTAGTTTGCAGCAGAAAGCGCCCCCCTCTATTAAGGAATGGCCGGGCCAAAGACCAAGCCTTGCTCGGTTTTGCAACTGCTCTGGCCGTTACGGTACCAAACAAATTCTCTGGCTCATAACCCCGTATATCCTGCGCAACGACCTCCACACCGGTGAGTCCGAGCTCGTAAACCACTTGTTGCAGGAATCGTGCCTTTTTCTGGCTGCGTTCGACCAACACCGTGTCGATTTTTGGCCGGCCAATCGCAAGGACCATCCCGGGAAAGCCACCTCCAGACCCAATATCGAGCATACGCGCTCGGCCCTCAAGCCAAGGGAGCAGCGACATACAGTCCAAAAGGTGCCGCGTCTCCAAGCGTTCGACATCGCCCCGCGAGACCAAGCCATTGGCCCCATTCCAGCGCCGCACCAAAGACAAGAACACGTCGAGACTTTCACACTGGGCGGGTGTTAAGCCCAGGGCCAACAGCTTACTTTGTATGGCGCTCTGCAAGCGCTACGCGGCGGTCGTCCGTTGCTGCCGCTTGGCATGAACAGCCAGCAGCGACATCGCGGCCGGGGTCATGCCTGGAATACGGGATGCATGGGCTAAGTTCATCGGTTTCGCTTGCGAGAGCTTTTGTTTCAACTCATTCGACAAGCCCTCGACGGAACTGTAGTCGAAGGCATCGGCGAGCGCTAAGCGTTCCTGCTTCTTTGCGCGTTCGATTGCCTCGTCTTGGCGCCGGATATAGCCATCGTATTTCGCCTCTGTTTCGACCTGTTCAAGTAGTTCGATCGCAACATCGAAACTTATGACTTCGCTTATCGCTTCGGCTGTAACGTTCGGTCTGCGCAGCACGTTCAACAGCGTCGTCCCCTTGGTAATCTCTTCTCCAGTCGTCCGCTTAATGCGCCCTGCATAATCCGAGCCTATACCCACCATGGCGGCCCCCAAGGTTGCCGTAAGTCGGTGCAATTCATCGCGCTTGCGTTTGAATCGATTCCAGCGAAAATCATCAACGATGCCTAGCTCGCGTCCAATGGGGGTGAGTCGTTGGTCCGCATTGTCCTGACGAAGCCGCAGCCGATATTCTGCGCGACTCGTGAACATCCGATACGGTTCGTTGGTCCCCAAAGTAACAAGATCATCGATCAAAACACCAATGTACGCGTCGTGTCTGGCCGGAGTCCATGACGAAAGCCCGGCCACCTTCCTGGCGGCGTTAACTCCAGCCACAAGACCCTGGGCCGCCGCCTCCTCGTAGCCCGTGGTTCCATTGATTTGTCCCGCGAAGAATAGACCTTCAACACTATTCGTCTCAAGCGAGAGTTGCAGGTCGCGCGGATCAAAAAAGTCATATTCAACCGCGTATCCCGGTCGTGTAATGTGAGCTTCCGCAAAACCTTCAATTGTGCGGATTGCTGCGATCTGCACGTCGAAGGGCAGGCTCGTCGAAATGCCGTTGGGGTACAACTCGCTGGTATCAAGGCCCTCCGGCTCCACGAATATTTGGTGCTGATCGCGGTCAGCAAATCGCACAACCTTGTCTTCGATCGATGGGCAGTATCGCGGCCCGGTTCCTTCAATGGCCCCCGAATACATCGGTGATTGATCCAAGGCCCCACGAATAATTTCGTGGGTTTTCAAATTAGTGTACGTGATATGGCAACACGTTTGCCGGGGATGGTCGTCCGCCGTGGACAAAAACGACATTGTCGGCCGTGGCTCGTCGCCCTGCTGCACCTCCATCCGCTCAAAGTCCACAGTCCTTCCATCAATCCTAGGGGGCGTTCCCGTTTTAAGGCGGTCGACGCGGAAAGGCAGCGCCCGGAGTTTTTCGGCGAGGGCGCTCGATACTTCATCTCCCATGCGCCCACCAGACTGGCTTTCCTGGCCGACAAACAAACGCCCCCCCAAAAACGTGCCCGTGGTTAATACCACCGCTGGGGCATAGAGCGTCACCCCCATCTGGGTCACTGCACCCGCGATCACCCCGGCATTAATGACCAGATCGACGACCGTTTGTTGGAACACACGTAAATTTGGCGCCGATTCAACAATGTGCCGAATAGCATTGCGATAGAGGACGCGATCGGCTTGGGCGCGTGTCGCCCTGACCGCGGGCCCTTTGCGCCCATTTAATATCCTGAATTGTATGCCGGCTTGGTCGGTGGCGAGCGCCATCGCACCACCCAGCGCATCAATTTCTTTCACCAGATGGCTCTTGCCGATGCCCCCGATCGCGGGATTGCACGACATTTGACCGAGCGTTTCGATGCTTTGCGTTAGCAGCAAGGTCGACGCGCCGGCACGCGCGGCGGCGAGGGCTGCTTCCGTGCCGGCATGACCGCCACCGATGACAATGACGTCAAATGTTTCTGGGTGCTGCATCGGGTTCTACCATATGGGGCGCGTATCGTAGCCGATTTTACCAGTTAGCAGGGGGCCCTTCAGCGGGCGCGTTATTTGCCGATGCAAAACGCCGCGAAAATTTCACCCAACAGCTCTTCCGTCGTCGTCGCGCCAACAATTTCACCCAACGCATGTTGCGTTATTCGCAGCGCCTCAGCGGCGATTTCAGCGCGTCCTGCGCGTATTTCCGTTAGCGCCTCAAGGGTGGACGCTCGCGCAGACTCCAATGCAATTAAGTGACGACGGCGGCCTATGAAGGCACCCTCCCCGCTCTGAAACGCAATGAGGTCCTTGATTTCGCCCTTGAGTTCATCCATGCCCGCCCCCGTCAATGCGGAGAGTCGTAGATCGCGAACGCCAACGCGACCCGCCCCCTTACCGGTTAGATCGCATTTGTTTCGAACCGTTAGGGTGGGTGCCTCAAACGCCGGAATCGTTGGCGTCGATTCGCCATCGTCGACGACCCATATAACGGCATCAGACTCTTTAAGGGCCGCGCGAGCGCGGGCCACGCCTTTTTGTTCGACGAGGTCCTCACTCTCGCGTATTCCCGCCGTATCTCGCACCCGGACCGGCAATCCGTCAATCACGAGATCCCCGTCAAGCAGATCACGCGTTGTTCCTGGAATGCTAGTCACGATAGCGCGCTCGTCGCCGACTAGCGCGTTTAATATGCTCGACTTCCCCACGTTGGGGGCACCGCCAATGACCAAATCGAGCCCTTCATGCAGGGGCGCGCCCCGTGCGGAACGATCGAGAATGTTTGTTAGGGCCAGGCCGATGTTTTCCGCAGCAGCTGCGACATCGCGATCCGCCATAAAGTCGACTTCGTCCTCGGGAAAGTCGATTGCTCCTTCGATGTATACCCGCAATTTCAGAACGTCTTGATCTATCGCCATGATCGCGTTCGAAAACTCGCCGGTGAGTGACCGCGCCGCAGATCGCGCCGCCTGCTGGCTGGCGCTGTTGATGAGGTCAATGACCGATTCTGCCTGCGCCAGATCCATACGCCCGTTTAAAAATGCGCGCTCGGTAAATTCACCCGG
This sequence comes from Pseudomonadales bacterium, assembly GCA_046582115.1. Classification (GTDB taxonomy): domain Bacteria; phylum Pseudomonadota; class Gammaproteobacteria; order Pseudomonadales; family Azotimanducaceae; genus UBA11889. Next base: position 9,025 of record JAYGFA010000064.1, read on the forward strand.
CCGCGCGAGGCGCACGCCCATGCTTATTGCGTGGTTCAAAACAACCTCCAAGACAACGGGCGCTCCGTGGCCTTGCAGCTCGAGGACGTCCTCGCCCGTATAGGAGTGGGGTGCTGCGTAAAAGATCGCGATGCCCTCGTCGACCGCACTGCCCTCTATATCCCTGAACACCCTATAGGTTGCGGTTCGTGGCGCAGGGCATTCGCCCAACATCCTCTCAGCAACCGCCCGAGCACCGGGGCCAGACACCCGCACGATCCCAATACCACCACGACCAGGCGGCGTGGCGATCGCGCCAATGGTCTCGATCAAGCCCGCCCTGAAGAGCCGAAGGACCCCGCCGCAGTCCCGTATTTCCTGGTGGCGTAAAACTGCTGTGCAAAGGAAAAGAGATTGTTCACGACCCAATAAAGGACGAGTCCTGCCGGGAAAAATGCCATGATCACACAAAAGAAAAGCGGCATGATTCTCATCATTTGTTGTTGCATCGGATCCGGCATGGGGGGGTTCATCATCTGCATCCCGTACTGGGACGCGCCCATTAGAATTGGTAACACAAAGTACGGGTCCATCGCGGAAAGGTCGACGATCCACCCAACAAATGGTGCATGCCTCAATTCAACGCTTTCATAGAGCACCCAGTAGAGAGCAAAGAAAACGGGCATTTGCATTAGCATCGGCAAACAACCGCCCAAGGGGTTCGCCCCCTCCTTCTTGTAGAGCCCCATCATTTCCTGCGAGAGTTTTTGTTTGTCGTCGGCGTAACGCTCCTGCAATCGTTTGAGTTGTGGCGCGACCTTTCGCATCTTCGCCATGGATTTGTAACTCCGAGCCATAAGCGGAAACAGCGCGATCTTGACCCCGATAGTTAGCAGAATGATCGCGAGGCCCCAATTTCCGACTAACCCGAAGACCCAATCGACAAAAAGAAAAAGCGGCTCCGACAAAAACCAAAACCATCCATAGTCAAGCGTTCTGTCGAGGTGCGTCGCAATTGAACCCAATTTTTTCTGGTTTTTTGGCCCCGCATAGAGTTGTGCCTCAAAGGTGCGAACTGCATTGCGCGGTATCGTGATTTCAGGACCAACGAAGCCGGCCCGATATAGCCCTGAACTCGTGGGCTGGGCAAAATACTCGTTGCGTTGACCGACTTGAGACACCCAGGCTGCCAGGAAATAGCGCTGAATGATTGCTATCCAACCGCCCTCTTTGCTTTCTTGCAGTCGGTCGTCGTCAAGGTCTTCAAACGTCATCTTCTCGTAATTCTTTTCGTCCGTCGTTAGCGCCACACCGAGGAACGACCTGGGTCCCAAATTACTGGCACTTGCGGTATTCGCCTTATTGTCATCCCGCGTCAATTGCACCCACAACGCGCCAAAAAAATCCGTGGTGCTACGATTTTCGATTTCATACACGACGTCGATGAGATATTCATCGGGGCGAAATCGGAAAATCTTGCGGATCGAGACTCCATCCTGGTCATAGTGCAGTACAACTTCGATCGGTCTCCGCCCTTCGCGCACAACGTAAGAATATCGATCGGCCTGAAACTTCCGCCGCCCCTCGTTTCGACCATCAGGTCCATCACGAACCAGCAACCCACTCTGCGCTACGTAGGTACTGCCCTCACTCCGATCCAAAAGTTTCAGTGGCACATCTGGCTGTTCGAGACTCACCGCATATTTTGGAAGGTGCAATCCCACGATATCTCCACCAACTGGATCAATCCATACGTGTTGAATTGGTGTTACGACGTGTATTAGTTGTTCCGCAATCGAACTCGTAACAATAGTAGTTTCGGATCGATCGCGTCTCACCAGGCTTGAGTCAGGGAAATTCGTATCGCCGGCGCCCTCGGAAGGTTTCGCTGGTTCCACAAATCTCTCCGCGCTCGTCAACGGCGCCCTCTGTTCGCTCACTGGCATTACCTGCGCGTGATCAGCTGTCCAGGCCAGTATCAATAGGTATCCAACCACCGCCAACCCCGCCCACACGCCGTAACGTATGATGTCAGAGGGGTTCAATGAACGACTTCGCTCTGATCTATCGGGGCGTTGGTCGAGCGATCAAGACCATTGGGGACGGGATCAAAGCCGCCGGGGTGAAATGGGTGGCATTTCCCTATGCGTCTTAGCGTCAGCCAAAAACCACGAATCGCACCGTATTTTTCGATGGCCGTCATTGCGTACTGCGAGCAAGTTGGCTCGAAACGGCAGTGGGGGCCAATCATCGGACTTATCCAGTGCCGATAAAAACGAACTAACGCCAGGACCACTAGCTTAGGAAGCCTCTCTAAGTTTCGGTCACACTTCACTTTCCAGTCCTTTCCATAATTGCGGCAAGGCATTGCCCAGCGCCTTGAAATAATTCTCCGCGCCTCTTGCCGGCATCGCCTGGATGATAATGTCCATCGATGGTAATCGTTGTTGTTCGTTACGAAACGACTCTCGGATCGCTCGCTTGACCCGATTGCGATCAACTGCGCGACGTACCACTCGTTTACCAACAACGATACCAAGCCTGGGCGTCGTCATCGCATTTGGCACAGCGAGCAAACGTAACGGGGGTAGGGTCCGACGTACATTCGCTTGCAGAAAAACCTGATCGAATTCGACCTTTTTAGTAAGCCGCAATGCGTAGCCATATCCAAACCGCCGTGGTTTAGAACTATACGGCCAGCCTTTTGCGTCCTTTCGCACGACGTGAGTTTATTACTTTGCGACCTGCCTTGGTTGACATTCGATGTCGAAAACCGTGAGTTCTCTTACGCTTAATTACACTCGGCTGATATGTTCGTTTCATTAGTCGCGATCTGGTACCACGAAGAGGCGCGATTCTAGTGAGGGTAACGTGAAAGTGTCAATTTATAAGGTATATATATATTGTTGTTGTTGTTGTTAGTACCGCTGGTGGTTGTGCATAAAGCGTTGGAACGTAGGCGCAGTCCGCCGACAAACGATGGCGAAAGGTGTGTGTAAGAGCTGTCTTTTGCGTGCGATGAGAGGGGACAAAAATCACCCCCAAAGTTACCCACAGCTTGTTCTCAAACCTTTGCACAAGTTACTCACACGGATGATAAGAGTTGGTCAAAAAAACATATTCACGGAACTTGTCTAGCCCGTTGATATTCCAAACAAAAATAAAAAAGAATGAATTTTCACTATGACTTCGATAGCCATGGGCTTGAGTTAGTCATTAGAATGTGTCGAAAGGCCAAGCATAAGAAACCATAAATTCGATCGTCGGGGGGGCGAATACAAAGTGGGTCCATTGGTTTGGGAGAAGTGCCTGGAGAGGCTACAAGATGAATTTTCCTCCCAACAATTCAATACTTGGATACGACCACTGCAGGCGCGCCTGGACGAGTCGTTTTTACGGCTACTTGCGCCGAATCCGTATGTTCGTGATCGGGTGGAAAAACAATTTCTTGCGCGAATTCAAGAGCTTGTAAAGGATCTTAATGATCCGGCTAACCCAATCAGTATTGATCTAGGCGTAGGCAGTCGAGATCGGGTGGCGGGCATCCCCGCTCGCACCGAAGCAAGAGACAATCGTACTTCCGGGGGTCTTATTGGGACATTTCGTTTCGATACGTTTGTCGAAGGCAAATCAAATGAGCTTGCTCGCGCAGCAACAGTTCAGGTATCGAAGAACGCGGGCCTCTCCTACAACCCATTGCTACTTTACGGGGGCGTTGGATTAGGCAAGACACATCTGATGCATGCGGTGGGCAACGAAATCCTGATGAAGACGCCCCACGCCAAGGTCGTTTATCTACATTCACAGCGCTTCGTTCAAGACATGGTGAAGGCGCTGCAAACGGCGACGATGCAAGACTTTATGCAACATTATCGGTCGGTCGATGCGCTCTTGATAGACGACATTCAGTTTTTCGCTAACAAGATGCGATCACAAGAAGAATTCTTCCATGTATTTAACGCGCTATACGAGCGCGGTCACCAAATGGTTTTCACCTGCGATAGGTATCCGAGCGAAATTAAAGGACTAGAAGACCGTCTGAAGTCAAGATTTGTACATGGACTCACGGTCGAGATTGAGGCGCCGGACCTAGAAACGCGTGTGGCCATCCTATTGATAAAGGCCGAGGCGGAAGGAATTACGCTAGATTCCGACGTCGCGTTTTACATGGCCGAGAGGGTGAGAAGCAATGTCCGCGAACTCGAAGGCGCACTGCGCCGTGTTTTGGCAAGCGCGCGTTTCGGTGGTTATCAAATTACCGTCGAGCATGTGCGCAGATCGCTACGCGACCTTATCGCTATACAAGATCGACGGGTCAGTGTGGATAACATTCAACGAACCGTGGCCGAGTATTACAACCTTAAGCACGCCGATATGTTGAGTAAGCGACGCAACCGTACCGTGGCGCGGCCACGCCAGATGGCGATGTCGTTAGCCAAGGAGCTTACGCAGCATTCACTACCCGAACTGGGAGATTTCTTTGGTGGTCGAGACCATACGACGGTCATTCACGCGTGTCGAAAAATCGAAGAGCTGAAAGAAACCAACGCCGATCTCGCGGAAGACTATAGGAACTTATCCAGGTTACTGCATCGGTAAGGCCCCACTTTGCAATGAAATTCACCACCAATCGAGAAACTTTGCTACGGCCATTGCAGCTAGTAACGGGCGTCGTTGAGCGGCGACAAACGCTCCCTGTGCTATCGAATCTACTGGTCAAGGTTACGGATGGGGTCGTTTCGATCACCGGGACGGACCTGGAAGTACAGCTGGTAGCTACGGTTGATGGTATTAACGTTGAGCAGGAGGGGTCCGCGACGATACCGGCACGTAAGCTGGCGGACATTTGGCGATCTTTATCCGAGGGCGCCGAGGTTTCGATTGCAATAGAAGGCTCACGAACGATCGTTCGGTCGGGACGAAGCCGGTTTGCTTTGGCAACGCTCCCGGTGGACGAATTCCCCGAAGTGGGGCAGCAAGATGCAGACGTTAATATTTCTTTAGCGCTTGGTGACATGAAGAGACTCCTTGATAAGACGAGTTTCGCAATGGCTCAACAAGATGTGCGCTATTTTCTCAACGGTATGCTGTTGGAAATCACGAGCACGCATGTCAGAGCGGTCGCCACGGACGGGCATCGAATGGCGATGTGTACGATAGGACAAGATTCGGCGGGCGTTGAGCGCATTCAAGCGATTGTTCCGAGAAAGGGTGTTATAGAGCTTGGTCGATTGCTCAACGACTCGAGCGAAGACGTCGAACTAGCGCTTGGACACAATCAGCTGACGGTTACTCAGGGCGGATATACGCTTACTACCAAATTGGTTGATGGAAAGTTTCCAGATTACGAAACCGTGATTCCGCGGAAGACGGGGACTACGCTGGTGGGCGATCGTGAGACCCTGAGGCGGGCGTTCCAGCGCGCTGCGATTCTGTCAAACGAAAAGTACCGCTGCGTTAGGCTTTCGCTTGAAGAGGATCAAATGAAGATTGAGGCCAGTAATCCGGAGCAAGAAGAGGCAGAAGAGATCGTCGCTATAGAATATGACGGCGACGCAATGGAGATTGGGTTTAACGTTGCGTACCTTCAGGACGTGTTAGGCGTGCTCGAAACCGACTCAATACGATTGTCGGTAGCAGATGCAAACAGCAGCGCACTAATTGAAGCGCCGGGGGTCGATGACTCACTTTATGTCGTAATGCCCATGCGGCTCTAGCGTTTAAAGATGATCCTCGAGAGAATCGAGGCAGAAAACGTCCGAAATATAGCGCACGCGCGGGTGGACTTATGCCCCGGCCTGAACGTCTTATCGGGCGCGAACGGCGCTGGAAAGACCGCACTACTAGAAGCGGTTCACTTGATAATACGAGGCCGGTCTTTCCGAACGCGCCCCATCGAGACCATGATACGCAATGGTCAAGACGCACTGACGGTTCGGGCGATCATCCGAGACCGGGTGCGCGGCCAATCCCAAGCTGGACTTACGAAGGACCGCAAAAAAAACACTCGGTTGCGTTTAGATGGGGTTGTCGTGACGAATGTGTCAGCGATGGCGGCGCTTTTGCCCATTCAGCTACTACTCCCTGATCTTGCGGATCTTGTTTTTGGGGCGCCTTCGGTCCGCCGGCAATGGATTGACTGGGGAACGTTTCACGTGAAACATGACTACCTCAGCACGCTGCGCGCCTATTTACGATCGGTGCGGCAACGCAATGGGGCGCTGAGGGCTGGCGACAGCGAAGCCATTAGATTGTGGGGTGAGCAGGCGGGTGAGCTGGGTGAGCTCGTTACAGAAGCGCGTCAACAGTACGTGGACACGATAAGTGCGCAACTCGCCGTAACCATGGCGACACTAAGTCCAGAACTAAAAATAGCGTTGCACCACGATCCCGGTTGGCGGGGTGAATCTTTAGCAAAAGAACTGGGACTTCACACTCCGCGGGATGTAAAATTAGGGTCTACCCAGGCGGGTCCCCATAGGGGGGATCTCCGGATAGAAATCGTCCCAAAATCGAAACAAACGACAAGCCAGGCAGCCGCGCAAGTATTATCCCGAGGACAGGGCAAAGTAGTGGCCAGCGCCATGAAGTTGGTGCAAGCACAACACCTGTTGTCGGAGATGGACAAGCCGTCGCTATTTCTTATCGACGATGCCGGGGCGGAATTGGATGAAGAGCACCGGGGTCGATTTTTTGGGGTGTTGAGGGACCTCAATTATCAGATTTTGGCAACGACCACCGATTCGGGTTGGCTTACAAGGGGATATCCAGCCAACCGCACGGCGTTGTTTCACGTGGAACAAGGCCATATCGAGCCCATTGATCGAAATTAAAGGCAATACATAAACATGGCAGAAGATACCTACGATGCCGAAAGCATTAAGGTGCTCAAAGGCTTGGATGCAGTACGAAAGCGTCCGGGGATGTACATCGGCGACACGGAAGATGGCACCGGACTGCATCATATGGTGCAAGAGCTGGTGGACAATGCGATTGATGAGGCGTTAGCGGGTTTTTGTGACGCGGTGGATGTGACGATACATGTCGGTAACGCCGTTTCCGTGAAAGACAATGGGCGGGGCATCCCGGTTGATATTCATGCTGAAGAAGGTATTTCCGCCGCAGAAGTGATCATGACCACGCTCCACGCAGGCGGCAAATTTGATGATAACAGCTATAAAGTATCTGGCGGTCTACACGGTGTGGGGGTATCGGTTGTTAATGCGCTTTCCGATCTCTTTCGCCTAACGGTTCGCCGTGACGGGCAGGTATTTGAACAGGTGTATCGCGACGGTGTGCCTGAGGCGCCCGTCGCAGCCATAGGCGACAGTGGGGAAACCGGGACCGAGTGCTATTTCGAGCCATCTCCTGCAACGTTTACCAATATCGACTTCAATTACGATGTGTTATCGCGGCGCCTACGAGAGCTCGCGTTTTTAAACTCGGGCGTACTGATCAGGGTAAAGGATGAACGTAGCGGCAAGAGCGACGAATTCAGGTACGGGGGAGGTCTGCGAGCGTTCGTGGAGTTTCTTAACCTAAACAAACAGCCCCTGAACGATGTTTTCCACTGTGATTCAACGCGTGACGATGGTGTCACCGTTGAAGTTGCCATGCAATGGAATGACGGATACCAGGAGCAAGTCTACGCATACACAAATAATATTCCGCAGGGCGACGGTGGAGCCCACCTGGCTGGATTTCGCTCAGCCCTTACGCGAACCTTAAATTCATACATTGAACGCGAGGGGCTGTCCAAGAAGGCCGACGTTCAGACTACGGGCGACGACGCCCGGGAAGGACTAACAGCGGTGGTGTCGGTGAAACTCTCGGATCCAAAGTTTTCTTCGCAGACTAAGGATAAGTTGGTATCCAGCGAAGTAAAAACGGCTGTGGAACAGGAGCTAGGTAGGTTTTTTAGCGCGTATCTACACGAGCATCCTAAAGACGCTAAAATTTTGGTGTCGAAGATGATCGATGCGGCTAGGGCGCGTGAGGCGGCGAGGAAAGCGAGGGAATTGACCCGTCGGAAGGGAGCCCTGGACTTCGCGGGGTTACCAGGAAAGCTCGCTGACTGCCATGAAAAAGACCCGGCACTATCCGAAATTTTCCTCGTCGAGGGGGATTCTGCGGGAGGATCCGCAAAAAGCGGTCGCGATCGCCAAACGCAGGCGATTTTGCCATTGCGAGGGAAGATTCTTAACGTGGAAAAAGCACGCTGGGATAAAATGCTCTCGCACGCAGAAATTGGTGCGTTAGTAACAGCGCTGGGTTGTGGGATCGGGCGAGGGGAGTTCGATATATCTAAGTTGCGATACCACCGCGTGATCATTATGACCGATGCGGATATCGATGGATCGCACATTAGAACCTTGTTGCTTACGTTTTTCTTCCGTCAAATGCGGGAGTTGATTGATCATGGGCACGTTCTAATCGCGCAGCCACCGCTGTTTAAAGTGAAGAAGGGACGACAGGAACGGTACGTCAAAGATGAGTTAGAGCTGGACGAGCATTTTCTAAAAGTCGCGCTGGATGGTACGGCGCTGTATGTCAACGCCAAGGCTCCAGCCATGCAGGCAGAGGTCCTGGATTCCATGGCACGACGTTATTTGGAGATGTTGAACCGTTTGCGAGCAATAAACAGGTCATATCCCGTGTCGGTGACAGAGGTATTAACGCGGGTTGCGACGGTCGATAACGTTATGCTGGGGGACGAGGCTGCGATGAGCGCCTGGTGCGTGACACTGGAAAAGGCGATCGCGCGGGACGATACAGAAACTCAGGTGGCTACGACGTACGACACCAACCGCGGGACCTATTGCGTGCACATCACGCAAATCCAAAACACTGTGGAGCAAACCACAGTACTTGACGCTGGATTTTTCTACTCTGCCGATTACGCGCGCATACGCGCCGTGGCGATAGATTTAGAAGGGTTGCTGCAAGAAGGGGCGTACATTGAACGCGGCGAGCGAACCCAAGAGATAGAGAATTTTAGCGGGGGTCTAGAGTGGATTCTTTCTGAAGCTAGACGCGGTACCCATATACAACGATATAAGGGTCTTGGGGAAATGAATCCGGATCAACTCGCCGACACGACCATGGATCCGGGAACGAGAAGCATGTTGCGGGTGACGGTACAGGATGCGATCGCCGCGGACCATATTTTCACGACATTGATGGGTAACCAGGTCGAACCACGACGGGAATTTATTGAGACCAATGCGTTGTCTGTTGTTAACTTGGACGTTTAGACGTCGAGACCAAGCATCGTTCGTTCTAGCCACTTCTCCGCTAACTCATTGATTTCTTTAGATTTTTTATTGTTACTCACAATGGGGGCGCTGATCCGTACTTGAATCGTCCCGGCGTGTTTCTTAAAAGAATGAGCAGGCCAAAAACGCCCTGCGTTATGGGCGACTACGATCACTGGTTTCCCGCTTGCGACAGCTAGGGCCGCACCGCCGCGCCCCATTGGAGCTTTGGTGCCTACGGCCAGTCTAGTGCCTTCGGGGAATAGCGTTACCCAAGTGCCCTCGTCGAGGCGGGCGCGCCCTTGTTCAATTAGTTGCCGTAAAGCACCAAGACGGCGGTTTCGATCGATGGCGATGGGACGTAATAGTGCTAATGCCCATCCGAAAAAGGGAATCCAGAGCAATTCTTTTTTGATGAGCGTTGTTTGGGGGCTGACTAAAGTTTGAATAAAAAGTGTCTCCCAGGTGCTCTGATGTTTTACGAGCAACACGCAGGGCCCATGTCGCAGATGCTCCTCTCCAGTGATCGCGTGGTCGATTTTGCAGGTAACGCGGAGCCACCAAAGCGAGAATTTCGTCCAGTAGCCTATTATGAATCGATAACGGCTTCTAAACGGAAGGGCCCAACCGACCAAAACAGACAACGTGCCCCATACGACGGTTACAGGGACATAGCCGCAGTAGAATAGGAATGAGCGTAGAGAAATCAGGGCGTGCACCTAATAGATGCTTCAATGCGCGTAGCTCGTTTCGTTGCAGGTATAAATCGGATCGCCACCATAATTTCCAAGGAATGCGGGTAGTTCGCAATTTAAGGGATGACTCGATTTCGGTCAAAGTATTGCTGATGCTCTGACAGGGAAATGCGCCACCGAACCACGAATGCTATATGAATAGGCCTATGCCAGCCGCCTCTACGTCGAGTACCACGATACACAGCGGGGTGTTCCTACGCACGAACCTGGAGCACTCTTTGAGCGGCTGACATTAGAAAGCATGCATGCCTTAGTTGGGCGACTGGCTTGAATATGCGCGAGAGCATGCCGTGTGCATCTTTTGGTTTTGACCCGATAGCGCTTGCCGAGGTCGTCGATATAGAACGGTCGGGGTGGATTCAGGACAGCGGCCTTATCCGTCACCGGGGCAAACTCAATGCGATGGTGGCTAACGCGTGGCTATTTATTGAGATGACGGACCCGACGCAGTTTTTATGGTCCTTTGTTGAAAACGCACCGAAGAGAAATAGCTAGCAAAAACGGTCGGAATTACCAAAAATATCGGATCAGTCGATGAAAATGTCGAAAGCCCTCAAAAAAATCGACCTTGCCTTTGTTGGCTCGACGATTTGATACGCCTTCATGCAAAGTGTTGGCATGGTGAAGGACCATCTCGTTTCGTGCTTTCGCCAAGCAGAAATCAACTCCGCCAGTAATCCGGTGTCAACAGAACGAGAAGGGTGAATATTTCGAGTCGGCCAAGAAGCATTGCGATAATGAGAATCCACTTGCCCGATGTCGGAAGCGCTTGATAGCCATGTGCCACGTCACCCAGTCCGGGGCCGAGGTTGTTTAGACATGCACCGATTGCTGAAAAGGCGCTGACGAAATCCAAGTCAGATAGTGCGAGTAGCGCGCACAACAATCCCAAGAAGAACATCAAATAAACAGCAAAAAATCCCCAGACGGCGTCAACAACGCGATCCGCAACTATCTGATGTCCCATTTTGATGTGGAATATGCCGTTCGGATGCACCAGCCGACGCATTTCTCTGAGTCCCTGTCTGAATATCAAGAGGACGCGGTATATTTTTATGCCGCCCGCGGTGGACCCGGCGCACCCCCCGGCAAAAGCGGCGAACAACAAAAGAAAAGGAACGACGGATGGCCAGGCGCTGAAATTCGCGGTCGTGTAACCTGTAGTCGTTGCGATAGAAACCGCTTGGAATAGAGCGTCACGTATCGGTCTTGCGGTAGCTTCAGGATGCGCGTCAAGTATCCACGCGACGCCAATCGCCAACACAACCAGTATGGCGAGATAAAGTCGAACCTCGATGTCGCGTATATAGGGCGTAAGACGCCGTTGCTGGAGAACGCCGAAGTGGAGCGTAAAGTTGATGCCAGCGAGCACCATGAAAACGATGGCAACGCCTTCGATAGCGGGGTTATCAAAAAAGCCGAGGCTTGCGTCGTGCGTCGAGAAACCGCCGATTGCAACAGTCGAAAAGGCGTGACAAATGGCGTCGAATAAGTCCATGCCGGCAACGCGGTAAGAAACGGCACACGCCAAAGTGATACCGAGGTAAAGGTACCAAAGCGACTTGGCCGTTTCGGTGATCCGTGGTTTCAGTTTGGTGTCTTTAACGGGGCCGGGTGTTTCTGCTCGATAAAGTTGCATACCGCCGACGCCGAGCATGGGGAGGATTGCCACAGCGAGAACGATAATGCCCATCCCGCCGAGCCACTGAAGCTGCGCTCGATAAAAGAGAACCGAACGGGGCAGCTCATCGAGCCCTGTTAAGATCGTCGCACCGGTCGTTGTTAGACCGGAAAACGACTCGAAAGCGGCATCGGTAAAATGCTCGGTAACACTAGATCCGAGCAGTGGTGAAAGGGGAAGTGCACCAAATAAACCGAGGCCAAGGTAGAAAAGCACGGTCACCAAGAAGCCTTCGCGGTTGCGTAGTTCGACGGCGTCACGCTTCAACTTCCAGAGCACAAACCCAATGCCCAGTGTGATAGCAAATGCTATTGTGAACGTGCTAATCGTGTCTTCTACGTAAACTACCGCAACGAGAATTGGCGTGAGCAGCGTCAGACTGAAGAGCATCAATAGCGTGCCCGTGACACCAAGAATGACGTTTAGGTGCATATCAGAAAAAGTTGAAATTGACTTGGAAGAGGCGTTCCACTGCACCTATTCGCTTTTTGTCGGTCAGAAACAAAATGACATGGTCTCCTGACTCGATCTGTAACTCGTCATGGGCGATGAGAACCTTGTTGCTGCGCACTAGTGCACCTATCGTTGTGCCTTCTGGAAGGCGCAGGTCATTGAGCCTGCGCCCCACTACTTTGCTGCTACGTTCATCGCCATGGACGACGGCTTCCATAGCTTCTGCAGCGCCTCGACGGAGGCTGTGAACCCGGGCGATGTCGGCGCGACGCACGTGCGTGAGAATCGTACTAGTAGTGGCTAATTGCGGAGATATCGCTACGTCGATTGAACCTTCATGCATCAGGTCCACATACGCCGGCTTACCGATAAGCGTCATCACTTGGCGGACACCTAGTTGTTTTGCCAGCATCGACGACATGATGTTGACCTCGTCGTCATTGGTAACTGCGCAGAAAGCGTCGGTACGCTCAATGTTTTCTTGAATAAGGAGATCGCGATCTGTCGCATCGCCGAGGATCACCACACTTGAATTGAGCCGTTGTGCTGCGGCATCGGCCCGGCCTGGGCTAACTTCGAGTACCTTCACAGCAAAAGAGGGCTCGATAGAGCGAGCCAATGACTCGCCGATGTTCCCTCCGCCAGCGATCATGACCCTTTTGAACGGCTTTTCTACGTGCCGGAACTCTGCCATGACGGCGTTTATATTTTCAGCGGCAGCGACAAAGAAAACCTCGTCATCAGCTTCCACCACAGTGTCCCAACGAGGCGTGATTGACTGGCCGCGGCGAAAAATCGCTGCCACTCGCGTTTCGACATTGGGAATGTGATCGCGCAAGGCAACGATTCGCTGCCCGACAAGAGGGCCATCATGAAATGCGCGCATTGCCGCGAGCTGCACTCGTCCTTCGGCGAAGTCGAGAACCTGCAACGCACCAGGGTGTTGTAACAGTTGTTTGATTTGGTCAGTGACGACTTGCTCGGGATTGATAAGCACATCGATGGGCATGTGGTCTTGAGTAAAGAAGTCGGATCCGGTTAGGTATGCCGACGCTCGAATTCGGGCAATTTTCATTGGTGTTTTGAAAAGCGAGTAGCTCACCTGACACGCGACCATGTTGACTTCGTCACTGCCTGTGACCGCAATCAGCATATCGGCGTCATCCGCATCTGCTTGTTGAAGAACGTCGGGCCGCGATGCGTACCCGTAAACCGTGCGTATGTCGAGACGATCGCGCAATTCGCGCAGGCGGCTTTCGTCAAGATCGACCACAGTAATGTCGAATGCCTCGCCCGCGAGGTGTTCCGCCAGGGTTCCCCCAACCTTGCCGGCACCTAGAATTAAGATCTTCATGATTCGGTCGCTACAGCTTGATTATCCGCGAATAGAAAAAGCCGTCGGGCCCACCCTCGGCGGGAAGGCGTTGGCGGCCGCAGGGCGTGGCATAGCCCCAATCGGCGGCGATGGGTACCGTCGACGCATCGGCGGTCTGATCCAGAAAACATTGAATCACTGAATCGTTTTCGTCCGGCAGGATCGAACATGTGCTGTACAACAGAGTACCTCCGGAAGCCAACATGTGCCAGAGGTTGCCGAGAAGAGCCTGTTGTTTTCTCTGTGAACGAACGACGTCATCTTGCGTACGATGTACCTTGATATCGGGGTTTCTGCGGAGTGTACCGGTGCCCGTGCACGGTGCATCGATAAGAATCGAGTCGAACGGTTCTCCGTCCCACCAATCTCGGCGGGTTGCGTCGCCCTCGCGAAGCACGAATGGAAGGCCAAGCCGACGCGACTCGTTTAAACCGTATGAGCCCCGCGTTGCGTCAATATCGATGGCGGTTAACTCGATGTCTTCGTATGTTTCTACCAGTTGCAGCGCCTTTATCCCAGGTGCTGCACATGCGTCGAGCACGCGCGTTCCGGGCCGCGGTGCTAAAAGTTGCGCGGCCCACTGGGATGCTTCGTCTTGAATCGTAAACCACCCCTCGGCATATCCTGGGATCGTGGTTACCGCTTGTGGCGTCAAAAGCGACAGCGCGTTGGGCAAGCCGCCTGGAATGGTAGGTATGCTTTGATCGTTGAGAATTTGGCGGAGTGACACTGCGGTTTGTCGGTTTCGGTTCACTCGCATGGTCATTGGAGCTCGGGTGTTGTTCACTCGCAGTATTTCGTGCGAAGAATCGGGGTAGTTGTGTTGGATAGACCGGATTAACCAAGACGGTGTTTCGAAACGCGCTTCGAGGCTATGACTAGCCTGGTTCCTGGGCGTCCGTAAAATTGCGTTCACGAGCCCACATGCCCACTGCTTGCCTAGATGTCGAGCCGCCTCCACCGTAAGCGTTACGGCAGCATGTTCTGCAATCGCTGAATTGTGTAGTTGGTAAGTGCCCACTAACATAAGGCAGTACACGTCTAAATCTTTTTTGCGGAGCGGCTTTTTTAGTCGCGAATCGAGCTGTTCGGACAATGAAAACCAGTGACGAACGACGCCGTAGCAAAGCTCAAATATAAGCGCTTGTTCGGGATGTTTGCGGTACGGGTCCAACGCTTTTTCCAACGAATTGCCAGCGGATACGGCATTGATAGCGCGCGCTGCCGCCGCTCGCGGATCACGCAATGACATCGTATTGGATTCCTACGGCAAATAGGTCGGGGTGGCCGTTGGCCGCCTCATCAGCCGACATTGCCTTGCCTTGACCTCGGTTCATTTGGATTGTGTTGAGTAATAAAAGACCGTCGCCGCAACCGACGGCAAACCCCGCGCTAGTTTTGATTAATTCGCCCGGATTGGCCGACCCCGCCAAAACCTTTGCTTTTAAGATACGTATCCGACTGGCCCCAAATTGCGCATATGCCGCATTACGACCAGACAAGGCTCGAACGACGCGCTCGATATCGATTGCCCGGCTGGTCCACGAAATGAAAGAGTCGGTTGGTGCCAGTTTATGGGCATAGGTGGCTAGGTGATGATCTTGCGGTGCCGCCGTAGGGAGGGTGGTCCAATCGTTAAGCACTCGATTCAGGGTGGTGCTTCCGAGCAGGGCTAACGCTCTAGAAAGGGAGGCGCCTGTTTCGTCGCCGATTAATTTGTAACGCGCGAATGCGAGTATGGGCCCCGTGTCGAGCGCCGCCTCGATTTGCATGATGGAAATCCCGGATTCTCCGTCGCCTGCCATGATTGACCGCTCGATCGGTGCGGCACCGCGCCACCGGGGCAGCAGGGAAGCATGGACGTTCAAGCTGGCAAATCGGGGGGCACCAAATATTTCTGGGGGAAGAATCATCCCATAGGCGGCGACGACCAGGAGGTCTACGTCGGCAACTAAGTCTTCACGGCCTCTCAAATCGGTTGGTGTGTGACAAACGATGCCATGGCGGTTGGCCTCTTGCTCGACTGCGCTCATAAGCAACTTGCGACCCCTACCGGTGAGACGCGCAGGCTGAGAGAGTATTCGAGCGACTTCGTGGGGGCCGTTAATTAATCCGCGAAGTATGGCGGCAGCAAATTCCGGGGTACCTGCGAATCCCAACCGCATCGATCTACGCCCGTGTTCTTTTGGCGAGTTTTTTACGGATGTGACTACGCTTCAGTGCGGATAAGTAATCGACGAAAAGTCTGCCTTCGAGATGGTCGCACTCATGCTGAATGCATCCTGACAAGAGGCCTTCTGCTTCAAATTCTTGTGCCTTGCCAAGTTTATCGAGTGCCGAAACGCGAATTCGTTCGGCGCGTTCGACTTGCTCAAAGAAACCGGGAACCGAGAGACACCCCTCCTCAAGCAGCTGTAACCCCCCGAGCACCTCGATAGTTGGATTGACAAGTGCGTAAGGCCGATCGTGCATGTCGGAAACATCGACAACGATGATGCGTTTGTGAACATCGACTTGTGTCGCGGCGAGTCCAATCCCAGGTGCAGCGTACATCGTCTCTAGCATGTCGTTAATCAGACGAGTAACACGCGGGGTAACCCGCTCGACGGGCGACGCGCGTTGGCGTAAACGTGGATCAGGGAACTCGAGAATACTGAGATGTGCCATTGAAATAAGTTATCGAAATATGACGAAGAGTTGTGATGGGCGGCAATTTTGCCTGAAAAGGTGAGCGGGGACATACCGACGCACGCCACGAAAAATACGCTTTACCGGACCCGTCCCACGGGAAATTAGCAACATTAGGGGTTACTTTTGTATGCTCGGTATGACTGACATGCCAGAAGTTCGTTTCATTTGTCGACAGTCAACGGTGTCTGTATATTCGGCGCGCTTCGAAGCGTAGGGAAGAAACATGAGCTGGGTAGCGATTCTAATGGGGTCCCAGTCCGATTGGCCGGTGATGGAATCCACAACGGAAGTCCTCGGTGAATTGGGTATTAAATTTGAAGTTCGAGTGAGCTCTGCTCACCGAACACCTAGCGAAACGGCCGCGTATGTTGTTGATGCGGAGGCACGGGGATGCCACGTCTTTGTTTGTGGGGCAGGATTGGCCGCACATCTTGCTGGCGCCGTCGCCGCCCGCACGACGCGTCCCGTGATTGGTGTGCCAATGGATGCGGGCCCACTCTCGGGGGTTGATGCGCTGCTTTCAACAGTGCAAATGCCGCCTGGCATTCCTGTGGCCACGGTTGCCGTAGGTCGAACGGGAGCAAAAAATGCGGGCTATATGGCTGCACAGATCCTTGCGCTTGGGAACGAGGCGCTTGCGAACCGGTTGTTGCAAGATCGGTCACATAATCGGGAGAAAGTGGCAGAACAGAACCGCTCGGTACAGGAATCGCTGGATAACGCGTGATCGACGACGAAATTCAATGTGCGACAGCAATCCTTAAGGCTGGCGGAGTTGTCGCGCACGCGTGTGAAGGTGTTTGGGGTCTGGCGTGCGATGCATACTCCTTCGCGAGCGTAAAAAGGATTCTCGAACTAAAACGTCGACCTATTCGAAATGGGTTAATTCTCATTGGTGGCCGGGCAACCGAATTCTCGGCAGAGCTTGCTACCCTGAACGCGACACAGCGCAGAACGGTGATGAATAGCTGGCCTGGACCGGAGACCTGGATTATGGATACACGCCGATTTCCGGCATGGATAACGGGGCGAAGAGGGACGGTCGCCGTTCGCGTACCCGGGCACGAACAAGCCCGAGAGCTTGCCCAATGCTTTGGCGGGCCATTGGTATCAACGTCCGCGAATCGTTCGGGCGAAGAACCGAATACTCGCCAGGAGGAGGTGGCGGAGAGTTTCGGGAATCTAGTGGATTACCTATTGCCCGGTACCGCCTCTGGGTCCACGGGGCCGAGCCGAATACGGGTTGCTGCGAGCGGTGAGGTGTTGCGTTGAGCATCGACCAGTACGCCGTCATTGGCAACCCCGTGACACATAGTCTGTCGCCACAAATTCACCGAGCGTTTGCACGACAGTCGGGTGATTCGTTGACGTATTCCGTCATTGAGGCGCGGATCGATGATTTCGAGACCCGGGTGGCGGAGTTCTTTGACACTGGCGGGTGCGGCTTAAACGTGACGGTACCGTTTAAATCGAATGCCTGTGCTTGGGTCGATCATTGTGACGAGTACGGTCGGGAGGCGGGCGCTGTAAACACTATACGAGCGACGAAGCAGGGCTTCGAAGGTTTCAACACGGATGGGGTCGGTCTTATACGCGATTTTGAGCGATTAGGATGGCCTACGACCAATGCCCGTATCCTTGTTCTAGGAGCCGGCGGTGCTGCCCGGGGAATTCTTGGACCGTTGCTGCGGACTTCCACTCGGGCGATCACGCTTGCGAATCGCACAACGAAAAAAGCGCGTGACCTCGCGGAGGAGTTTAATGGGGTGGGCTGGACCTCGCTCGATAACGTTGAAGGCGCCTGGGACGTCGTCATCAATGCAACTTCTGCCGGAATCCATGGCGAAGGTGAGATCGTGGCTCAAGAAAGGCTGCGCAACGCTCACTGCTACGACCTCTACTACCGCTCAGACGGCGACACACCGTTTGTTGCTTCGGCACAGAAATTTGCTTTGGACACATCCGATGGGTTGGGCATGTTGGTTGAACAAGCGGCAGAAGCCTTCCACATCTGGCGAGGCTACAGGCCCGATACCGGTCCTGTGTTGCGACAACTTCGACGCCGTACTTGAAATTTTTGTTGGATCTTAATCGAGGGAGTTATGCCGAATGGGCGTCCATTCATCCACACCGATGGTTAGTGTCGTTCTGTTGATAGCGGTTCGACAGCATGCGTAACGCGGCGATCCTGGCGTCGATCTTTTTGCTCGCAGTGACGGCACTGCTCTGGTTGGGCCAAACCCCAAAACAGCTGGACATCGCGGAGCTCAAATCCATTGGCTTGGTCACGTTACCAGAACCGCGGGCGATCACCGATCCTCAGCTAATGGACCAAGATGGCCATCCTTTTGGCATCAGACGGTTCGATGGACGCTGGTCTTTCATCTTTTTTGGGTACACGCGATGTCCTGATATATGCCCCGTCACCATGTCGATTCTTGGACAGGCTGAACGGCTAATAGACGGCGACGGAACGATCGCCGACGCGACCGGCAACTTTCAAGGGATACTTGTGTCGGTAGATCCTGAGCGAGATGGCCAGGATGCGATGAAGGCCTACGTTGCGGCGTTTTCGCCCACATTCATTGGATTAACAGGCGGCGGAGCGGCGGTGAAGTCATTTGGTCTCCAACTTGGGATTGGCTATCGAAGGGGTGAAACGATCGATTCTGAGCTCGGTTACTTAATTGAACATTCGCCCCATATCGCGGTTGTAGATCCTACGGCGCGTCACTATGGCTACATTAGCCCGCCGTTCGACGCTAATCGTATTGCCCTTGTATATTCGAGCTTGAGACAAGTCGCAGACGATTCGTGATCCAGAGGTCTATACCAAATTGCAAATCCAGTAACCCATACCTATGCTGGTGGGCTTGATCGGGGGAACAGATGTCTGCGGCTGCGCCACGAGTGGCGGTACTCAACAATGTATACCGAGACGTAAGGTCGAAAACGGCGGATCTTTGTCGACCGCTTTCCATTGATGATTATGGGGTACAACCGACACCAGAGGTTAGTCCGCCGAAATGGCACCTTGCACATACGACGTGGTTTTTTGAAACATTTTTGCTGAAGCCGTATCTCGCCGACTATCGAGTCTTCGACGAACAATACGGAGCCCTATTCAATTCGTACTACGAAGGCGTTGGTTCGAGGCATCCACGTGGTGAACGAGGCAACCTTTCACGACCAACGTTGGGCGAAATACACAAGTACCGAAATTATGTTGATGCCGCAATGACGATGTTGCTTGACTCCAATCAGGCGGCGATCGATACGGTCGAGTCACGAACGATCTTGGGGCTAAATCACGAGCAACAGCACCAAGAATTAATCGTCACCGACCTGAAATATATCCTTGGCCATAACCCCTTACGTCCGGCATATCAGGGTGGAACTGTCGATAGTTTGGGACCAACCCAACCGCAGTCCTTTGTGGCCGTAACGGGTGGGTTGGTGGCGATCGGATCTGAATCAAACGAGCCCTTTTGTTTTGACAACGAAACCCCGAGGCATCGAGTGTGGCTGGAGGACTTCGAGTTTGCTACGCGCTTAGTAACGAATGAGGAATATCGAACATTCATCGAGGATGGGGGTTATCGAACACCGTCATTGTGGCTGTCTGATGGCTGGCAAGAAATAAACGGGCGTGGCTGGCAAGCGCCTGAATATTGGACCCAGATTGGCTCGAGTTGGCACGAATACACGTTGGCAGGTGAGTCGCAGTTGCGACCCGCACTGCCGGTTACTCACATTAGCTTTTATGAAGCGGATGCATTTGCTCGGTGGGCCGGCGCCCGGCTCGCAACCGAATTTGAGTGGGAACACGTGGCTAACTTAACCACGAATAGAGTGGAGTCCAGCGAGGCATCTTCATTTCATCCGCGGGTCGCGAGGGGGAATGGGGTGCAGCAACTGCTTGACGACTGTTGGCAGTGGACCATGTCGAGTTACTCGCCGTATCCCGGATTCCGTTCGCTGTCAGGCAGTCTTGGTGAGTACAACGGAAAATTCATGGCCAATCAGATAGTGTTGCGCGGGGGCTCTTGCGCTTCTCCAGACGGGCATGTTCGCAACACCTACCGAAACTTCTTCTATGCGAAAGATCGGTGGCAGTTTACCGGTATTAGGCTAGTGAGAGATGGCGCAAAGCTCTAATCAATTCGCGCAGAAGATCGAACTACATGATCAACAACCGCTGCTAGCCGATGCACGTTTGGAGATCAAAAGTGGGTTGCGAGCGAACCCTAAGAGACTCTCGCCAAAATTCTTTTATGACCAACGGGGCTCAAGTCTATTTGAGGCGATTACCAGGCTACCGGAGTACTACTTAACACGCGCAGAGCTTTCAATATTGCGCACTCATGGGGCCGCTATAGCGGAGGCCATCGGCGACAGTGTCTGTTTGATCGAATATGGGAGTGGCAGCAGCACGAAGATCCGAGTTCTACTGGACGCATGCCGTCCGGGAGCATACGTGCCGGTGGACATCTCGGGCGAGCATCTGTTGCGTGCTTCGCACCGTATTGCTGACGACTACCCCTGGCTACACGTGTACCCAACCTGTGCGGATTACACCGGTCCATTTAGTCTTCCAGCTAGTGCCGAGGGATTGACGCACGTCGCTTTTTTCCCGGGATCTAGTATCGGAAATTTTGAGCCGTTGGATGCTCAAGAATTTGTGCAAGGAGTTCGAGACGTCGTTGGAAATGATGGCTGGTTCCTTATTGGTGTTGATACTAAGAAATCTGAATCCGTTCTAAACCATGCCTATAACGACACTGACGGCGTGACTGCCGAGTTTAATCGAAACATTCTTCGGCACCTTAATGAACGATTTGGCATGGACTTTGATACGCGTGCCTTCGAACACTTTGCTCGGTATAACGCATCAAAGGGCCGAATTGAGATGTACCTAGTAAGCAATTGTGAACAGGAAGTCTGTCTGGATGGAAAGACCTTTCGCTTTGCCTCGGGCGAGTACATGCACACCGAGAATTCGTATAAATATGACCTAGATCAATTCATAGCGTTGGCAGAGGCAACCGGCTTTCGCCAACATTTGACTTGGTTTGACGCTGATCACCGATTCATGGAATTGCTGCTTAAGGCTAACTAAACAACTTCATCGCAGTTCGCCACGACCTGATGAAGCTATCTAAAAAAGGAAACGACCGCGCGCGTGTTGTGCAGCGATTAGGCGAAATTCTTCGGGGTCCTTGGACTTGATCGAGCGGCTTTCCGTGGCCGTCGGCGTTGCCACCAGCCGCGACAACCAGAAAGCGACTGCGCTGTATAGCCCGAAAGTGGGAAAGCATGCGACCTCCGCGTCGTCGAACGGGCGCACCTCCTGATAGCCTCGGACCAATGCGGCTGTGCGGTCCTTGTCCAAGTGTTGTTGGTCGGTGGTACACCAGTCATTAATGGCAACGGCCACGTCGTAGATCCAGTAGTGACGAGAGGCGTGGTGAAAATCGACCACGCCGGATAGTTCGCGCTCGTTAAAAAGCGCGTTGTCCCGAAATAAGTCCCCGTGGACAATCCCCATTGGAAGCTCTTGCACCTCAGGCTGTTCTAGTCCAACTCTTACGTTATCCAGAGCCTCTTGAAGCTCGCGCTGATAAGCGGGATCTTGGTTTTCTATGGATAACGCAGCGTGGTGATCCAACCAGGCGAGATTTCGGGGGTGTTCATGAGCATCAGCACTGAGTTCGCTAGTGGTGAGATGGAGCATGGCCAGGAACTTTCCGATGGCGCTGCACTGGGTTTCGTTAGTTCGGCTGACGTGTCGGCCTGGTAGTCGAGGCGCAAGCAGTATGGGCTTATCCGCCAGGTAGATCTCCCGTGCGCCCGTTTTCGATGACATCACGGGCGCTACGGGAAGTCCGTTTCGATGGGCTAGGTCGAGAATGCGAATCATTAAATCGTTGTGATTAATCTTGGATTCAACCACGGTGAGCACGTACTCCACGTCGTCGTTTGTACGCACGAAATAGTTTGTGTTTTCGACTCCATCATTGGCTGGCCAGTATGCGACAAGAGACCCAATGTCATATTGTCCGACGACGTCAGCCACGACGGCGTTAGGTAGCTCAGTTACGACGGCCACAGCGTTGGATATTAAGTGCTGAGATGTTCGCGCAATGATGCAGAAAACTGGCTGTCGGATTTCTGAAGGCGCCCGTAACACGTGGATACGTGTTCACTTGGGTGGTTGGTGCGGGGTCAGGCGGCATAGATTAAAGGTGTTGTGTTAGGGTCGAAGCGGGGGAATTTAACATGGCAAATGCCAAACCGTTACTGCTCGTTGATGGTTCTTCCTACCTGTTTAGGGCCTACCATGCACTGCCCGATTTGCGTACCAGTGATGGGGCCCCAACAGGCGCCGTCCGTGGTGTGATCGCGATGTTACGTAAGTTGAGTAACGACTTCGAGGGCAGCCCTATTGCGGTTGTTTTCGATGCCGGTGGCAAAACGTTTCGCAACGATCTTTATCCAGAATACAAAGCCAATCGTCCGGCTATGCCCGACGATTTGCGTGAGCAGATTGATCCCATCCACGACATTATTCGAGCGATGGGGCTCCCGTTGGTTATCTCTCCTGGGGTTGAAGCTGATGACGTGATAGGGACTCTGGCCGCTCGAGCAACTTGGGCCAAGCAGACGACGATTATTTCAACGTCCGATAAGGACATGGCGCAGCTCGTCAATGAACACGTCTCGCTCGTTAACACGATGACAGACACGAATCTTGGGCGTGATGGTGTTAGGGATCGATTTGGAGTGTGGCCGGAACAGATTATTGACTATCTCGCGTTGATGGGAGACACCTCGGACAACATCCCGGGGGTACCAAAGGTGGGGCCTAAGACGGCGGCAAAGTGGTTGAATAGTTATGGCGACCTTGACGGCGTGATTGCTAACGCCGGTGCAATAACGGGCAAAGTAGGGGAAAGCCTTCGCGACAGTCTCGAGCAACTGGCGCTTTCTCGTATGTTGGCGACCATCAAATGTGACGTAGAGCTAGATATCGACCTTGATTCCCCCAACTTGGCCGCTGCAGATACAGAGGCGCTCCGAGATTTGTTTATGCGGTTCGAATTCAAGTCGTGGCTAGCCGAATTGGACGGGGCATTAGAAACGGAGCAAGTAACTAACGCTTCTGGTGACTATCTAATTATCGATACGGTTGAAGGCCTAAATGCGCTTGTTGACGAGATTAACGAAGCGCAAGGCCTCGCAATCGAAATCGTCACTGCTTCAACCGACTACATGATCGGGGGAATCGTGGGGATAGCGATAGCGACACGATGCGGAAGAGGTGCGTATCTTCCGATCGGACATCAACCGCCGGAACAACTAGACCGAGACATCGTTTTGGGGCAACTCGGCCCCCTTCTCGAAGACGATCGATTGCCAAAGACCGGGCACAATTTAAAGTTCCAACAGAATGTGCTGGCTCTTGATGACGTGGCGCTCAAGGGCGTCTCGAATGACACCATGCTTCAGTCATACGTCATCGATAGTGTTGGCTCTCGTGGACATAAGCTCGAAGATGTGGTGGCGAAATATTCGGATACGTTGCTTACTCCACTTGATTCGGTCATAGGAAAGGGTAAGAAACGAGTGCCCTGGTCGGCGGTTGAGGTTGAAGCTGCGTGCCAATACGCAGCAGAACGTGCGGACGCCGTGCTGCAACTCGACCAAAACCTACGAAAGCAGCTTGAAGCGAGGCCGTCACTGGTGCCGGTGTACAAGGAGCTTGAGTTACCTCTAATGGAAGTCCTCTCAGAGATGGAGCGGACCGGCACGTTAATTGATGCGGCAATGTTGGAGGAGCAAAGCAACGAGCTGTCAGAACGCATGGCCTCGTTACAAGAAAAGGCGTTCGAACTCGCGGGCGAAGAATTTAACTTAGGCTCGCCTAAACAACTTCAGGAGATCCTTTACGATAAATTGTCCCTGCCGGCGCTACGGAAAACGCAAAGAGGGCAACGATCAACGGCTGAACCGGTATTGCAACAACTCGCCGAGGACTTTGAATTACCACGAGTGATTCTGGACTACCGTTCCGTGTCGAAGCTGAAATCAACATACACGGATGCACTCCCGGGACAAATTAATGCCCGCACGGGTCGTGTACACACTTCGTATCATCAGGCGGTAACTGCGACGGGACGACTTTCGTCGTCAGATCCTAATTTACAGAACATACCAATACGTACAGCGGATGGCCGTAGAATTCGACAAGCGTTCGTGGCGCCGCAGGGCTTTCGGCTCGTTGCCGCCGATTATTCCCAGATTGAATTGCGAATTATGGCTCATCTCTCAGGGGACGAGGGACTATGTTCTGCCTTTGCTGATGGGCTTGACGTACATCGGGCAACTGCGGCTGAAGTTTTTGCGGAAGGTGTAGAAGCGGTGAGCGACGATCAACGACGCAGTGCCAAAGCCATTAACTTTGGTCTCATCTACGGCATGTCGGCGTATGGTTTGGGGCAACAGCTGGGTATCACCCGTAACGTCGCGCAGGAATACATCGACCGGTATTTCGAACGCTACCCGGGCGTTCGGGACTATATGGACCAAATAAGGTCTCAAGCGTCGGATGACGGCTATGTTGAAACCGTCTTTGGTCGGCGGCTGTATCTTCCAGAAATCAACGCGAGCAATGTACCTAGGAGACAAGCGGCAGAGCGTACGGCCATTAACGCGCCAATGCAGGGTACGGCGGCGGATATTATTAAGCGTGCCATGCTTGCAGTGGACCGACGTCTTAGAGCAAGTTCGCTTAACGCGAAAATGGTGATGCAGGTCCATGACGAGTTGGTATTCGAGGTTGCTGAGGAAAACGTGGACGAACTCGTGACGTTAGCGGAAGAGACGATGACGGCTGCAGCTTCGTTGGACGTACCGTTGGTTGTAGATACGGGCGTTGGCATCAATTGGGATGAGGCCCACTAACGAAGGTTACTGGCGTACTGGACCTGTAAGAAATTCACTAATGGCCTCAAGCGCCTTGGCCGACCCCAACCCCGTTTTTGCAGAAAACGTGATCGTTACAACTTGCGCGGCCTCAGCCAACGCCGAATCCACCTGGCGCGAAGCGGCAACACGAGCGCTTTGTTTTAGCTTGTCAGCCTTGTTGAGAAGGACTAACAGCGGCGTATCGGTCGCGAGCCCCCACTCGATCATGTGCACATCAAACGGTTGTAGCGGGTGTCGAATATCCATAACTAGTGCGACAGCTTTTAGGTTTGAGCGTCGCTCCAAATAGGCATCGACGGCCTCCCCCCAGGACTTCCGGCGGCTTTTGCTAGCCTTTGCATAGCCATATCCAGGCAGGTCAACGAGACGCCCCCCCAGGTTGGTTGCGAAAAAGTTTATCAATTGCGTGCGCCCGGGGGTTTTGCTGACACGGGCAAGATTTCGAGTTCGGGTGAGG
This sequence comes from Pseudomonadales bacterium, assembly GCA_046582115.1. Lineage (GTDB taxonomy): Bacteria > Pseudomonadota > Gammaproteobacteria > Pseudomonadales > Azotimanducaceae > UBA11889. Next base: position 34,658 of record JAYGFA010000064.1, read on the forward strand.
CAGTTCAAGGTACTCGATTTCCCGGCGTTAGATCGTCCCGCAAAAGCGACCTCTGGAATATCATCGACGGGACAGCCCGCTAGCGAATCGGCGCTGGTGAGAAAACTCGCTTGAATCTGCGGCGTCTTTCGCATGTGATTCCCGAACCCGGTTGCTATAATCGCGCGCCGCGAAAGTGCGCCTAGTTTACCATCATGCTGGGCCATGGAGTTTCTATGCATTTACGTCTAAAAAAGGCGTTCATCTTCGCTATCGTTATGTTGTCAGCAGCGTTCGACGCGGCGGAAGAGCTAGGCACGGATTTGCTGGGCGCACCGAAATTTATAGAAGGTAAGCACTACGTTCGAATTCCTATCCAGGTCGAGACGCATGACAGCGAGGCAATCGAAGTCGCCGAGATCTTTTCGTATGGATGCATCCACTGCTTTCAATTCGAACCGTTAATCTCGGCTTGGGCCGCGAAGGAACGAGACGGCGTAGTTTTCCGTCGTATACCCGCAGTCTTTGGTGCGAGCTGGGTGCCACTCGCCGAACTTTTCTACACGGCAGAGATTCTAGGAGTATTTGAAGAAATCCATGAGCCCATTTTCCGTGCCATGCACGTTGATCGGCTCGACCTTCGAGATCGTGGTGCTGTGAGGAGAATCTTCAAGAATAGTGCGGGCGTTGATCCACAAAAGTTCGACAGCGTCGTGAAATCGTTCACTGTACGCAGCCGTGTCCAACAAGGAGACGCGTTAGTGAGGATGTATCGCGTGGACGGTGTGCCCACCATGATTGTAGACGGGACATACCGTGTCGATGGAAAAATGGCCGGTAGCAACGAGCTCATGCTTGAGGTCGTTGACTTTCTGATCGAAAGAGTGCGCTACTCGCGCCCTCAGTTTCTATCCGATCGGTAATCCACGGCTGTCCGTTCCAGGCTACCGGACAGCGTATTAGGTCGCGATTCGTTGTGCTGGTGACCATTGTGGCCACCTTCTCTACCCGCTCACGCGACCGCAACAAAGCAAACGGTGTACCTCGATGTTATTGCCGTGGTCGCGGCTGTCGGCGTTCCCTGGGTCTGGCTGCCGACATGTCCATGAGCTTATCAATGTGCGGAACGAGATCTTCATAAGTGGTTCCTTGACCCAGCGCGACAGGCTCGTTTACTACGATATGGCTCTGCGAGTAGTTGCCACCTGATGCGTGTATCACTGCGCCGTTAGGCGCATCTTCGCTGCACATGAACAGAACTGCCGGGCTTACCAGGGCTGGGTGGCGAATTGGATCGGGCTCACTGAGATCTTCGTCGCGACCGGGCACGGTATTCGTCATCCGTGTCGCTGCACCCGGACCCAGACAATTCACGCGAACGTTTCGAGCCACTCCCTCAAGTGCTAGTACATTCATGAGGCCAAGCATGCCCATTTTAGCAGCGCCATAATTTGACTGTCCGAAGTTGCCGAAAATGCCGGATCCAGAACTCGTAAAGACGATGCGACCGTAGCGTTGCTCGTACATGTGTGGCCAAACGGCGTGGGTAACGTAAGCAGATCCATTGAGATGGACGTTTACAACTATGTCCCAGTCATCCAGGGTCATGTTCTTGAAGGTTTTGTCTCGTAAGATCCCGGCGTTATTCACTAGAATATCTATCTGACCAAACGCATTGACCGCATCTTCAGCAATGGATTTCGCGCCGTCACGATCGGAAACCGATGCTTTATTGGCGATCGCCGTACCCCCCATCGCCTCGATATCGGCGACTACCTGGTCAGCAGCGTCACTGTCACCCGTTCCGTCCACGTTGCCACCTAGGTCGTTGACGACCACGTTAGCTCCGCGCCGCGCAAATTCGATTGCGTGACAGCGACCGATACCTCCTCCAGCGCCAGTGACGATAGCCACCTTTCCTTCAAATTCGCTCATTCTCATCCCCTTGGTTTATCCTCTCGCCGAAACGCTGGAGTGGGATACCCGATGTTGGTAATCGCCGACCAGGTGCAGCAATTCAAAGAGGTTGTTTATACCACCGTTGGTGGATTTTTCGAACCACGCGAAGTTGCCGCAATGCGTATGGAAATTGACCGGTGGGTGGCGAGTGAAATGCCGCAAGACGTCTCAACCGATCCGGCGACGCGGCAAAACCTCCAGTTAATTCCTCTCCACGATAGGAGTAAATTATTCAGAGCGCTGCCTTTTGCACCGAAGGTAATTGATGGTGTAGGCGCTCTGATAGGCCACCCGCTGGTCAAGATACTCGATCAAATGTTCCTTAAACCCGCACAATCAGGAATGGGTACCAATTGGCACACAGACAACGCCTATTTCCATCTTTCAGACCCGATGGCTGGGCTTGCTATGTGGATCGCCGTTGATGATGCGAAACCGGAAAACGGCACGCTGAAAGTTATTCCCGGGAGCTTTCAAGAGAAATTCCCACATACTTGAGATCCCGATTCCAATCATCACATTCGCACGCAGATCGACGAAACTCGAGCCGTGCACTGTGAACTGGAAGCAGGCAGCATTGTTTTCTTTTGTTTCGGAACGCCTCACGCATCTGGCGACAACACAAGTGGGGATGCGCGCGCGGGCGTGGGAATACAATTCATTAACCGTGCCAAGGTCGAGGTTCGTGCGAGTCAGCATTGGCAACAGATCCAAATCTCGGGTGCCGGGGCTTCTGCCGGTCAAAACGAATATGGATCTCGCGTCGAATTTGCGAAGGAAGTTGCCCGCGTACTTGAATCGGGGGATGGAGTTACCAACTAACCATAACCTTGCCTGCCAGGGCTATTCGTAATCTTTGGAGTGCAACGCACGGTGCATCCGTCGAAGTGCATCTCTCTGACGGCGAAGTTCAGCGTCGCCTGCGTCAACATTGGGTGCTGGTAGCAGATCAAAGTGATTAAACGTATCGACGCCGCGCACCAACACAGCGGTGTCACGCAATTTTGTTTGTTTCACATGAGTGGCGCAATAACGCAGCACCATGCCTATCCGGCGGTCGCGAGTGCGGTTGGGTTCGGAGCCGTGGATTAGGCGTACGTGATGTAGTGACATTTCACCTATTTCGAGTGGCGCTAGAACCGTCTCATCTTCCGAAATTTCTCCTTCGATCACTTGTCCGCGGGAAAGCAGGTTTTGTTCTTCAAACGTATCGGTATGTTCGCGTAACGGAATCCTATGGCTCCCCGGAACAAACTGCATGGGCCCCGTCGTCGGCCCAGCGTCCGAAAGAGCTACCCATGCCGTCACTACATCGTGCGGCTCGAGACCCCAGTAGGTTGCATCCTGGTGAAAGGTGACGAACTTTCCATCGAAGGGTTCTTTGATAAACCAGTTTAACGACCACAGGAGCACGTTAGGTCCAAGGACGTCGGTAATCGGATCGACAATCCGGGGATCGTTAATCACATCCCAAGCCCATTGATAGAGCAGATGCGCGTCGGTACGAAGTCTTAGCCCTTCTTCGGCGCCAAATTGGCCGTCGATAGCTTCAAATTTGCGTCTTAAGTCATCGGCCTCATCGAGGGACATCACCCGTACGGGCGTATGGTACCCTCGCGCGTGGAAAGCCGTAATTTCAGCTTCGTTGAGGTGTGTCGACATGCTCGTTTCACCATAATGCGATGGCGTTCGTCATAGCAACCACCTGCGTTTGATTTGATACAACAAATACGAATCGCTTCATTCGTCCTTGGGATGCCCACGTGAGTCTCGAGGCCTTCGGTTGGAATAATTTTTTTGCGCAACAGCTTGGTACCGATGAAAAAGAGGTAGCGGTACCTGCCCGGGTCGTTGCGATGCATCGCTCGGTCGCAGTGGTCACCGACGGCGTTGGTGAATATGACGTTGCGCTTGGTGGCGGTTGGTTTCAGCAACCGCCCGAGCTACGCCCCACGGTGGGCGACTGGGTCTTGCTGAGCGAAGGGCGAGACAAGATCGCCCGGCTTCTCGAACGCAGGAGTTTGTTTAAGCGACTTGCGGCCGGATCAAAGCGTGAGATACAACTGATTGCCGCCAATATTGACACTTTATTTGTTGTTACCTCGTGCAATGATGAATTCAACGAAAATCGTCTGCTGCGGTATCTTGCACTTGCCCTGGATGCGGAAGTTATACCGGTGGTTGTTCTAACCAAGCGTGATTTGACGAATGAAAGTGATGTCTACCTTGAGAGAGCGCGAAAAATTACCGGTAGTGTTGCCATAGAGTGCGTGGATGCGCGAGACGCACGCGAGCTGGAAGGAGTTCGTCTGTGGACTGCGCCGGGTCAAACCGTCGCGCTTGTTGGGTCGTCGGGCGTCGGTAAATCCACGTTACTGAACACCCTGGCGGGTCGCCAACTCCAACGAACCGAAGCGATTCGGGAAAATGATAGTCGCGGTCGACACACAACTACGCACCGCTCTTTGCATCGCATTGAACAAGGCGCGTTGTTGCTGGATGGGCCCGGTATCAGGGAACTTGCGCTTGCCGACGCAGCCGAAGGCGTCGCATCGACTTTTAAGGATATAGAAGTCTTGGCAGCTAGTTGTCGATTCGTCGACTGTACCCATCAAGTAGAGCCGGGTTGTGCAGTGAGATCCGCAATTAGCGAGGGCCGGATAGAGCTGGAGCGGTTGAAACAGTTCAAAACGCTTCAGCGTGAAGAGGCACATAACTCGACGTCGCTATTTGAACACCGTCAAAATGCGAGACGTACGACTCAGCGCAATCGGCAAGCTTCAAAGGTACGCACAAGGATCCTCGATGAATGACGGTTAGGGTCGGTAAGGGATAGGGGGCTCTCCAAGCTGCGCCTCTAGCACACGCTGCGCATCGTTAACGAACTCAGCCACCAAAGTTCGAGTTTCGCGAGGGTCAATAATATCTTGACCGGTCACTTCGGCGGTTCGAAACGGTGAGGCGAGGGCGTTGAGACGCGATTCGATCTCTTCTAACTTGGCCTCTGGATCGTCCGCGGCATCGATTTCGCGGCGATAAGCGGCGGAAGCGCCACCGGTAATATGCATCGATCCCCATGCGGCCGAAGGCCACGCATAGCGCCGAAACATGCCCGATGGTCGGTGCTGGCACTGGCCGGCCACGCCGTAGAGCCGTCCTACCACCACCGTCATCCAAGGCATACGACTCTGACACGTGACCGCAACGAGGGCTGCACCAGCGCGTTCGATACCGGCCTTTTCGGATTCTAACCCCACCATGAAGCCGGGCTCGTCGGCAAAGCTGACGACGGGCAAATGAAACACATCGCATAGTTGTAAAAGCCGAATCACCTTGTTACCTGCGGCAACGTCCGTAGATCCGCCGTTGTGACGTGGGTTATTTGCCATTACCCCAACGGGAAAGCCGTCGACGCGCCCGAGGCCAACGAGTCGCGCTCGGCCGTAGCGCGGCGAGATCTCAAAAAACGATTCTTGATCAAGAACTAATTCGACCAATTTGTGGGCGTCATACACTTGCCGCCGGTCTCGGGGAATCAGCGACAACAGATCTTCTTCATTGCGATCGACAGGATCGTCCGTTAAGTGACGAGGCGGCATCTCATGGACATTCGACGGCAGAAAGCCGAGAAAGCGCTTAATTTGGTCAAACGCGTCCTCTTCTGTATCGGCAAGATTGTCAACAGAGCCGCTAATTCGGGTGTGTATGTGTGGACCACCTAGTTCTTCTTTACTGATCTCGTAGCCCAATGCCGCCTTAACTACGGGTGGGCCGCCGGGAAATAGTTGACTTGAGTCTTTAACCATCACGTTGAAATGAGCTAAACATGCATTGATCGCGGGCAAGCCAGCAACGGATCCCATCACAGCTGATACCACAGGGACCTTTGAGAGAAGATCGACATCAATGGTCGACCCATGGTTACCGTCGGGCAGATAGGTACGACCCATTTCCTCGAAACCGCGGACGCTGCCGCCTGCAGCGTCGAGTAACCGGACATATGGTAGGCGCCATTGGCGCGCGCGCTCGTTGGATGGGAGCTCCGATCCCATACCACCACCCGAACCCCCAGAACCGCCACGGACCGTAAAATCCCCAGCGCTAAGGATGATTTTTCGATCGTCGACCAATGCAGTTCCTTCCACCGAGCCCCGCGGCATGAAGCTCGTCAGTTTGCCTTTCTCGTTGTAAGTGGCGTTACCCGTCAACGAGTGAAATTCGCGGAACCCATTGGGATCGACGAACTTATCGATACGTTCACGGACGGTCAGTTTCCCACGCGTGTGTTGCCGTTCAATGCCTTCGGCACCTCCCATCGCTTGGCGCAACGTACGGCGATGGGCGATCTCGTTAACTTCGTCTTTCCAGCTCATGTTGTCCTCCTGTAAGCCAAAGATTATGTTGCACCCACCGGCTAAAACAAACGCTTGGAACGGGCTTGACCGACTATACGATTGCTGGACAACGGATTCCTGGAGAAGCCCTGAAGTGGAAGTTTGTTCGATCAACGGGCCCCGGGGGCCAGAACGTCAACAAGGTGGCCACCGCGGTGGAGTTGCGACTTGACCTAAGCGCGTGTTGTTTTTCGACAGCCTATCGGCGCCGGTTGGAATTGCTAGCTGGAACACGGCTAAATCGGGCGGGGGAAATCGTCGTATTTGCGCGTACACATCGGACTCAGGCACGTAATCGGGAAGAAGCGATAGTGCGCCTACGCATTCTAATGTCCGAGGCAGGCCGAGTTGCAAAAAGGCGACTAAAAACGAAGCCATCGAGCGCCACTGTCAAAGCGCGTATTGAGCGAAAAAAGCGTCTTGGACAAAAAAAATACTTTCGCCGTAAGCTGGTAATCGAATAGCGACACGTCTGGTCGAAATTTAAAAGACGTAGGTCTCAAAAATGATCGGGACAGTGCGGGGCGTGTTCACCGGCGAATAAACGATCCGCTGTATAGATGGCATTGTCGTTGCCCGCAATTAGTCCCCACGCGCGTAGTTGCCGGGCGGAACGAAAGCCGCTGTATAGCGACGCAAGCGTCTTTACTGACATTTGGAGATCGAACGACTTGCTTGGGGTGACATGAGCGCCTTCGGGCGAGGCTTCTAACCTCATAGAAACATTGTTCCAAGGTGTGAGCGGATCGTCGACCAAACCGATGCTGACTTCTCCGTCGTTGAAATAGGCACGCTCTTCGAGGGCGCGCGTTGCGTCAACAATTCGAAGCCAGACCCCCTCGTGATCAACCATGTGGAGGAGACGTGGTTCCGCAAATAGCTCCGGTGCGGGGTCATCGGCGGCCGCTGCGCGGTATGACACCCGACCAACTAAATCATGCCGCTTTAACCATTCCCATAATGATCGATACGCAGCTATCGAAAGCCAAGCCATATCCCGAACGATGATTTCCTGACTTCGCGTGGCGTGGTCAACTTTGTTTGCCCGAAGGGTATAGACGATGTAACCGTCGGCAGTTCCTTCTGTATCGAAATGTACACCGGCGTAGACCGGGCCGTCCCCTTCGACTTGCTCCATCGCGTTCTGCAGCCATAGCGCTTTGCTGCGGTGCAGATAACAGATTCGGTGTTCGACGAAGCGAATATAAATCGATTTGATCACCTCGAACGCTTCGTCGACTGGAAGCCGTTCGACATGACCAGAACCCCAAACGCCATCGTGGAAACCAATATCGGTCGTGTCCACACGGTACGAGCGAAGGACCGTCGTCATCGCGTACCCATACCGTTGGTAGATCGCAGCCTGCGATGCCCAAAGGGCTGCCAGTGACTGGTCCCGATCACGCATATCGACAAAAGCCTGAGTTTGAATTCGACGCAGAAGGCCTCGACGGCGATATTCGGGCTGTGTACCAACGGTAGAGACACCGGCTAGTGAGACCGCGTTTCCGTTGGCGCGCATCGTGAATGGAATTGCCGTAAAGCTTGATACAAGCTTGCCGTCGACGAGTGCGCACAGTGTCCAGTCAGGAAGATTAGCAGTCGCAACGACATTGTTAGGCCCGTCGCCAAAACTACCCCCGTATACGTAGCCGCCAAGTTCTCCCAGCTGCCCCATCTCGCCAGCGGTAAGGGGCCGTATTTCGACATTCATGAGTTTCTCTCCGTGGTTCGGTCTTCGATGTCATAAAGTTCTTGAAACCCGGCGATATCAGGCAACGATCGGTAGCACTTAAGAATTTCGTTACGGTCGAGACCGGTAGTTCCGGATTGTCGAAATTGTTCATAGGCGGTTGATATGGCGTTCACGGCAGCCGCTTGGGCGGTGAAAGGATCGATAACTAAATCCCAACCCAACTTTGCCCACTCGGCCGGATGACGTGTGTCGAGCGAGGTAATCGTGGCGAGTGGTGCTCGAATACGGCTAGGCGCTTCATGCCACTCGCGGTCGTTAGTCGGCATGAGCATGACTAGGTCTGCCCCAGCGTCCGCATAAGCATTGCCACGCTCAATTGCGTTCTCGAAGGATTCGTTACGAACTGCACCCGTCCGTGCGATGATGACGAAGTTGGGATCGCTGCGTGCGCCGACAGCGGCATCAATTTTATCGGTCATTTCGCGCGTCTCGATAAGGTGCTCAATACCGCGATGATGGCTCACCCTTTTGGGTGCAACTTGATCTTCGATCTCGATACCAGCAGCGCCAGCAGCTTCGATTATCCGAATCGCCCGAACCGTGTGCACAGCGTCGCCGAAGCCCACACCGCCATCAACGATCACAGCGAGGTCGGTACGTGCCGTTACGTGCTGGGTAGTGTCGGCGATCTCAGTTAATGTGAGTAAAGCCTCACTCACGCAGTGCGCGAATCCCAACGCGCCACCACTGATATAACCGGTCGAAAACCCAGCACGTTCGGCGATTCGACCGGTGAGTGCGTCGAGCATGAGCGGCGCAAACACAACCTGCTCGGACGCTAGGGCACTTCTTAATTTCTGTCCAGGTGTCATCGTATCCCCCCCCCGTGCATCTTCCGTTAAAAGCATAAAAGGGGCCATAGGTGCGTGCACGTTCCTTCCGCGTGACTCCAGCTAAACGGTTATGCTGGTTGAAATGGCTGGGGAAATTGTAATGGGCCATGGGTTTTCGGTTGATCGACTTGAATACCTTACGTCGCACTTGCAAGGATACGTCGACGATGGTCTTTTCCCGGGATGCTCGTGTCTGGTGACGCGGCATGGAGAGGAAGCATATTTCCGCGCCTTCGGTGAGCGCGATGTCGAACGGAGCAGCAGTATGGACCGCGACACCGTGGTTCGTATTTATTCCATGTCGAAACCCATCACCAGCGTTGCCCTGATGACGCTGTACGAACAGGGAAAATTTCAAATGGATGATCCCGTGTCTAAATTCGTACCGCAGTGGTCCGCGTTAACCGTGTACGAACATGGCGACAACGACGCGATGGTGACGTCCCCAACCACGGTGCCGCTGACCATCAAACATCTGTTGACGCATACCTCGGGACTCACCTATGGATTCATGAATAGCCATCCGGTGGACGCGTTGTACCGGAGCGCGTCCATTGGTGCCGGCCAACAAGGATCGACGCTGCAGGACATGATTGATGGACTGGCCGAAATACCCCTAACGTTTACGCCGGGCTCGCGCTGGAATTACAGCGTCGCGACGGACGTCTGTGGTTATCTTGTGGAATTGTTCTCAGGCACCGATCTCGACGTATTTGTTCGTGAACGGATTACGGGACCGCTCGGAATGAACACGACCGGCTATCAAGTGCCCGCTTTCGCGAAGGAAAAGTTCGCGGCGTGCTATCGGTATAAACGTGAGGGTGGTTTTGAACTACAAGACGACCCGATCGATTCACCGTACCACCAGCGCCCGACGTTTTTTTCTGGCGGTGGCGGCATGGTGGGAAGCATCGATGATTATTGTCGTTTCGCGCGGATGCTGCTGAGTGGAGGCGAGCTCGACGGCTACCGCATTCTAGGGCGGAAAACGGTCGAGTACATGACGACCAACCACATGCCGGGAAATGTCGATCTGGCGGCGATGGGACAGCCCGTGTTCAGCGAAACGTCATACCATGGAATTGGTTTTGGACTCGGATTTTCAGTTGTTATCGATCCGGCTGCCGCGGGTGTTCTTGGCTCCCCAGGCGAATTCGCTTGGGGGGGTGCGGCGAGCACCTATTTCTGGGTTGACCCTTTGGAGGACATGACGGTGGTATTCATGACGCAACTGTTGCCTTCGTCAACGTATCCGATCCGGAGAGAACTCAAGACTTTAATTTATCAAGCAATAGAAAATTAGATGAGCTTTTGCGTTGGTATTGTGCCCGATATCCGCAAAGAAACAGCGACTTAAAATAAGGTAAATGGCGGCGTTTCTGGAAGCGGTTTCCAATGCCTGTGGGCATAGTTGTTGGTTTCGCGTTTGCGTTATGCTTGCGGGCCGCGTTGGCGTCGCTTCCGTGCGAGTAGGCAGGACGGCAAACAGAAAACAACGGCTAAAACGAAGGCCGCGTACATAACGCGTAGTGTTTTTGGAGGGCGAGGCACACCATGAAAACGAAGTTGGAATATATCTGGCTTGACGGCTACAAACCAACCCAGAGTCTGCGAAGCAAGACTCTGGTAGAAACGGACTTTGGCGGAACGCTTGACGATTGCCCGATGTGGGCGTTCGACGGTAGTTCCACGGAACAGGCAGCAGGGAACGATTCTGACTGTCTTTTGAAACCCGTCTGCATCTTTCCGGATCCGGATCGTAAGAACGCGTATCTCGTTATGACTGAAGTTTTGAATGCGGATGGGTCGCCGCATGTTTCCAACGGACGGGCGACCATCGACGATGACGATGAGGATTTTTGGTTTGGGTACGAACAGGAGTACTTCCTCTGGGATACAGACACGGATCTCCCGCCGGGATTTCCCTTAAATGGATATCCTGGACCGCAAGGCCCATATTATTGTTCGGTCGGTGCATCGAACACGTATGGACGAGATTGTGTGGACGAACACCTAGATCATTGCCTTGATGCGGGGATTAACGTTGAAGGGATCAATGCTGAGGTTGCTGCGGGACAATGGGAATTTCAGGTGTTTGGAAAGGGTGCTAAACGAGCTGGTGACGAGACCTGGTTGGCTCGCTATCTCTTAGAGCGAACGGGAGAAAAATACGGTTACGCCATTAATTGGCATCCGAAGCCGTTAGGCGACATGGACTGGAACGGTTCCGGGATGCACGCGAATTTTTCCAATGGGGTCATGCGTGAGTCGGGCAAGGAAGAGATATTCACTACAATTTGCGAGCACTTCGGAAAAAATATTCCGCGCCATATCGAAGTTTACGGTGCTCATAACGAGTTGCGGCTGACGGGCGAACATGAGACTGAATCAATCGATACGTTCAGTTTTGCGATTGCGGACCGCGGTGCGTCGATCCGCATCCCGGTAGCTACCATTGATGGCGGTTGGAAAGGTCGACTTGAGGACCGCCGTACCGCCTCGAACGCGGATCCTTACAAGGTAGCCGCGGCCATTATCAAAACCACCAAAGAAGCGTTGAGTTAGATTCTCGGTCAATGATTCGCTGTCGGATGCGGTTCTCCTAGGAAACCTTGATTGGAGGGTAGTTGCGTCAAAAAGCGTAACTTTCATCTTGATGACTCAGTGGCGGTTTGTTGTTAAGGCTCGCGAAAGTTCCGCCAACTCGAGATGACGGTTGTGACAGCATTGGAGGCTCGTTTGAATCCACTTGATAATCCCGCGTGGGTCGCTTTAACCACTGAACAGAGCGTTTTCGGAGTCGTGGGTTCACTCGCGGCTCGATACCGCGCCGATATTTCTCCCATCGCCGCGGTGGCCGATGACTCGATCGAGGCAACGAATGAACTCAGCCGTTTAGTAGCGCCGGAAGAAGTTGTTGCTGTGATTGGGGCAGGGCCTATCGACACAAATCTATGGCGCGAGTTGACGACTATTGAATTGACGCAGTGGGTATGTGAGACCCTTGAGCCGTTTGATCTGGACGTGAACTGGGTCGACTTAGGCGATTCCCATGTTGCGGAAATGCGAGCGCTTGTGAAGGCTACCGATCCGGGTCCATTCGAACCGATGACACATCATCTTGGTGACTACGTGGGTGTTCGCGTAGCCGGAGAGCTTGTGTCCATGACGGGCGAACGGATTTGTTTGGCGGGCTATCGTGAAGTAAGCGCGGTATGTACTGCGGAAGGATTCGGTGGTCGAGGGTACGCGCAAGGGCTTGTCGCCGAAATCACAGCTCGCCAGCATCGAGTCCGTTGCACATCCTTCCTGCACGTGCGTGTCGGCAGTCCCGCTGAAAAAATTGCTAATCGTGTATATGCCAAACTTGGTTATCGAGAACGGACACACTTCGGGATGAAGGTGTTGCGCCGTCAGCAAACATCGGGGGAGGTATGACCGAGTCGGAAGGCGCTTCGGTAACAGAAAAGAAAGAAAAAAAGACCGGGAAACTGATTTTCTCAGTTTGCACGTGGTTGTTAACGGCCGGTTGCTTTTATCTTGTTTGGGGCAAGATCGACACCGCCGCGGTTCGCGAGAATCAGGAAGTCATCGAGTACCCACTCACCTTTTTTGGACAGGCAAATTGGGTAATTTGGTTGGCGGTAATGGTCCCTTATTCAGTGTTCTTTTTTATCGTGGACACGCACGCGACCTGGCGAGTTATCCGTTGGTTCAACGTGTCGGATATAGAGCTAAAAGCTATTCTCCCCATCCGAGCAAGTGCCTACATCCTCTCGCTCGTCAACGAGCAGGTAGGGAAGGGAGCGATGTCGCTCTATCTGCTTCGTCGCCACAATGTGCCAGGTTGGGAGGCGCTATCGAGCATGATCTTTCTTGGAATTGTGGAGATCTACCAGCTGTTGATCTTCTCGAGCTTGGGTGTATTACTCGGTTTTGCGCTGGTTCAGGAAGCGTCCTCGGTTTTACCGCTTGACTTGATCTTACCCGCTGTTTTTGTGGGCGCATTCTTGTACTTGCCAATACACGTTGCCTATTTTCGGGGCCGGGTGTTGAAAAAGTTCACCCTTCGCGACAGGCCGCTCTTTCACGCGTTGCGGCAGGGAACGCCCAGGCACTATCTGCTGACTCTGTTATTTAAAGCCCCAAATTTGGTGGGCGCGGTGATCGTTTACACGGTGGCCCTAGGACTCTTTCACGTCGACGTGAGCTTCGGCCACATGCTGGCCTTTTTGCCGGTCATTTTCCTTGCCGCGGCGCTACCTTTGCCGTTTCACGCCGGTGCCCTGCTCCTCTGGACCGTGTTGTTTCCAGATTACCCGGAGGTGGGGGCGTTCAGTTTGGTAATGCACACCTTCTTCGTGATCTTCAACGCATTTATTGGAACCTTGTTCCTTCCCCGGGCCAATCGTGAGCTTTTCGACTGAGTATTCTTTAATCGGGCGATTGAAACCTCGGGCGTCGCCTACGCAATCGCGTGATCATGGAAATTAGGGTTGACACGATGAGTACCCACGCGCCGAAGCGAATGGATTCTTCTGACACCCAGCTGCGTTCGATTGCGTTTTGAGTAATGGGTATGCCAGCTGCGATAAAATACGCGATGCCGTTAAAACGACCGAGCCGGCTAGCTTTCAGCGGCTGCTGCGTACGTACGCCGGAGTCGAAGACATACTGTAGAAAAGCGATAGTGATGAGAAACGGGAGCAATGGTGTGACGATCCCCTGAACCGCGAGTGCTGCCAGGATTACGACAACGAAAAAAGCGTCCGCACTGTGATCCAGTTTGCCTCCGAGGATGGAGGCTTCCCCAAGGTATCGGGCTAAGGGACCGTCAATGAGGTCGCTGAGAATAGCCGCAACAAAAGTAAAACCGGCTGGGAGCCATAATTCACGAGAGATACAAACCGCCGCAATCAGGGCCATAAAGACCCTCGAGGCTGACAGGGCGTTTGCCCAGGTCAACCACATAGGAGGTACGGAATTGCGATCTTGGTCATTTGAAGCAATTGCTCCAGATCGGGTCATTATCAATTATCGTACGCTTCCTAGAATGGTGCGAATTGCATGAAGGATCGAATCGTCATCACGGGTGCGAATGGGCACATCGGCCAACGGCTGATCGAGAAGATGGCGGCTGATTACGATGTGCGGGCCCTCGTGCGTTCTGACAGAGCAGCACAGACGCTTGACCAATCGGCGGCCGACGAGGTGTGCATCGTCGATTACACGTCTGAATCGGCCATGACGATAGCGCTTGAGGGTTGTATTGGTATAGTTCATTTAGTGGGGATAATTCGCGAAAACCACAACAGCACGTACGTTAACGCCCACGAGAACGCGACCAGGGCACTGTGTTATGCGGCGGAAGTGACTGGTATTCAAAAGGTCGTATACCTCAGTATTTTAGGTGCTTCGGTTAATTCCACCAACGCGTGTCTCTCGAGTAAGGCTAGGGCGGAACGCGCTCTGACGGAGAGTTCTGTCTCAACGAGTATTTTGCGTGTTCCAATGGTGCTTGGGGCAAATGACCATGCCTCGCGCGCATTAGCGAAACGCGCGTCGAGTACCATCGCATTCGCATTCCGAGCATCAAGTTTAGAACAACCTATCGATGTGGATGATGTTATTGCGGCCGTGACTGCGTGCATCGGATCAGGAATCGAGGGCGTCGTGTGTCTTGCTGGGCCCGTCTCGCTCACGCGCCGAGTTCTTTTTGAACGCGCCGGTTTTCACGGCATTTTGATTTCCCTGCCTTTGTGGTTGGGCATGATGTTTGCCCGATTGTTGGAGTGGGTGAGCGATGACCCGGTGGTGACGCGCGCAATGTTGGGTGTCTTAGATCACGACGACGCCATTGACACTCGGACATGCCTCCAGAAGCTTGGGATAACCCTGACCAATCTCGACGCGACGTTAAAGAAAGTAGTTTCTGCTTGATTAAGGGTCTGTTAAGTCTTGCATTGATCTTCGCGGATCAAACGCGTCGCGAACGGCTTCTCCAACGAAGATCAACAAACACAGCATCACGGCCAGGGTGAAGAAACCCGTTAAGCCCAGCCATGGGGCATGCAGATTGGCTTTACCCTGGGCCATCAGTTCGCCCAAGGAGGGCGACCCTGCGGGGAGACCAAAGCCGAGAAAATCCAAAGCAGTCAACGTCGTTACCGCCCCGCTTAGTATAAATGGCAGAAACGTCAACGTTGCCACCATCGCGTTGGGAAGTACGTGTCGGATGATGATGGTCCCATTGGAAACACCTAAAGAACGCGCGGCGCGCACGTAGTCGAAGTTACGCGCGCGTAGAAACTCGGCACGAACCACACCAACAAGGGACATCCAACTGAACATGATCAGGATGCCCAGTAACGAATAGACACTCGGTTCAATAATGCTCGCGAGAATAATGAGTACAAGAAGGATAGGCAGACCCGCCCAAATTTCCACGATCCGTTGCCCGATAAGGTCTACGAGACCGCCGAAATAACCCTGTAGTGCGCCGACGGTAACGCCGATCAGCGAACTAAAGAGGGTAAGAAACAGACCGAAGGCGACCGATAACCGAAATCCATAAATCAATCTGGCCAAAGTATCCTTCGACCCATCGTCGGTTCCGAGCAAATGTTGCCACGATGGAGGCGCGGGAGCTGGACTTTCGATGAAGAGGTCGATCGTATCGTGGCTATAACGAATTGGCGGATACACGGCCCAACCGTTGTCGTTCGCAATTAGATCCTGTACGTAGGGGTCTGTGTAATCCGCTTCAATGGGCAACTCGCCACCCAATTCAACCTCGGTAACGAGTTCGAAAACGGGCCAATACAGGTTTCCATTGAGGTATAAAACTATGGGCTTGTCGTTGGCAAGAAGCTCGGCAAATAGGGAGAGTCCGAACAATGCGAGGAAAAGCCACAGGGCATAGTAGCCGCGCCGATTCGCTTTGAAATTGGCGATTCGTCGTTTCGCGAGAGGTGTCATTATTCCCTCGCCTCAAAATCGATTCTTGGATCCACCAGGGTGTAGACGATATCGCCGACCAAGTGCATGACGAGTCCAATCAGCGTGAAACAAAAAACGGTTCCAAAAAGAATGGGGTAGTCGCGCTTGAGTAATGCTTCGTAGCTAAGAAGACCCATACCATCGAGCGAAAAGATCACTTCGATCAATACTGAGCCGGTAAAAAGAATACCCACAAAAGCTGCCGGGAAGCCGGCAATGATAATCAGCATTGCGTTTCGAAATACGTGACCGTACAGCACGCGCCGTTGGGTGAGTCCCTTGGCTTGTGCGGTGAGTACAAACTGTTTGCTGATTTCTTCGAGAAACGAATTTTTTGTGAGCATTGTTAGCGTTGCAAAGCCGCCGATTGTCAGCGACGCGATTGGTAGGGCAAGGTGCCAAAAATAGTCGACCCACCAATCCCAAAGGGGCAGCTCACTCGCATTTTCAGCATGGAGTCCGCGAAGCGGGAACAAGTCAAAATAGTTACCACCGGCAAAAACTACGATGAGAAGGATTGCGAGGATAAATCCTGGGATTGCGTAGCCGACGAAGATGACGGTACTGGTCCAGAAGTCGAAGCGAGTCCCGTCACGAGTCGATTTTGCGATACCCAAAGGAATGGATATTCCATAGATCAGTAGCAATGACCATAAGCCGAGCGAGATCGATACCGGCATCCGTTCCACCACCAGTTCGAAAACCGGCCGGTCTTGGAAATAACTGGTCCCGAAGTCGAGCTGCAAGTAGTTCCATACCATCGAAAAAAAACGCTCATGGACAGGCTTGTCAAAACCGAATTGTTTCTCAAGATCTGCGATCAACTCGGGGTCAAGACCATAGGTGGCAGGGTTCTGGGTAGCCGCGTTTTGCTCCATCGCTTGCGATGACATACCGCTGTCGCCGCCACCGCTGATGGCCGAGGTTGTGGACATCTGCCCCATCGTTGCTTTCGCAATAATCTGTTCTATCGGACCGCCAGGGGCAAACTGCACTATCGTGAAATTGATCACGATGATCCCGAACAGGGTCGGGATGATCAGTAACAGGCGGCGTAAAAAATACTTACCCATCGACTATTTCGAGCTATTCAATGATTCAATTCCTTCGGCCACGCGCCGCGCCTTATTTTCGTCCCACCACCAAGCATCCAATGCCGGCACGCGAGATAATGGTGATGTTTCAACTTCTCCGAACTTGTCCCAGTGCACCAATCGGTATCCCGGTTGCGCCATTCCCGGGATGAAGTAGAAGCTCCAGAGTAGTACCCGGTCAAGGGTACGAGCCGCCCGAATTGGCTCACTGGTTCGTTAATCGCGGGTTCGAGCAGACGGTCGTAGACAAGTGTCCTGGAACCGACAAAGTCGATTCCTGCGGCAATGCGGCCCTTTTCAAGAATGTTGTTGAAATTGTCGAAGGTGCCCATATCAGGTAGACGCAGGAACCGGCCTTTCGGCGCGCGTGGGTTAGCGTAGGTGAAGTGTGGAAAATCGGCTTGATACTTGAGCGGCAGCACGTAAGAGACCCCTTGCGAATAGCGGGGCGTCTTGCATGGACGATCGTTCGCTGCAGCGAAGGCTGTGATGAAGACGATCATGCCCAACGAGAATTGCTTCATTTGCGCGGTCCGTCGCGACTCCCTTCCCTGAGTCGACAATCTATCGGAGATGCCAACGGATGGGTATTAGGGCTTTGTTACGAAATCTGATCGGAGGTGGGCTAAGGGCCTTCGACGACGGTAGTCGGTTAGCCGATTCCAACAGTTGCAGAATGTTTCGATGAAGCTGCTAACCTAGCCCGTTTAACGAGAGCGGAGTGGAAGTAATGGGAGTGCAGACGGAATTATTCGATCTCACCGGGCGTGTTGCGCTTCTGACTGGAGCCTCAAAAGGCATCGGCTTTTCGATGGCGGAAGGACTTGCGCAACACGGCGCTAGGGTCATCGTGTCCAGCCGCAAGCTTGATCAGTGTGAAGCCGCCTGCGACCAGATCAATGCCAAGTGTGGCGATGGTGTTGCTACTGCTCTCGCCTGCAATATCGGATACAAAGAACAGCTTAAAGAATTGGTGAGTGAGACGCGCGAGCAACTGGGTCCAATCGATATTTTAGTATGCAACGCAGGGGTCAACCCTTTCTACGGGCCAATGTCAGAAATCCCGGACGAGGCCTACGACAAGATTATGAATTCCAACGTGCGATCCAACCATTGGTTATGCCAAATGGTCGCACCGGATATGGTTGCATCGGGTCGTGGATCCATGATGATTACGTCGAGCACGGGGGCCTTTTCTGGCTCGGAGGTCTTGGGCACGTACAATATTTCTAAACTTGCGGATATCGCATTGGTCCGGAATTTAGCATTGGAATACGGTCCGAAAGGCGTTCGGGTAAACGCGATCTGCCCTGGCCTGATCCGGACGGATTTTGCCAAGGCTCTATGGGACAACCCGGAAGCAAAACGTAATGCAGAAACGACGACGCCCATGCGCCGACTGGGGGAGTCAGGCGACTTCAAAGGGGTCGCGGTTTTTCTTGCCTCGGACGCAAGCGAGTTCATGACCGGACAAGCAGTGGCGGTTTGTGGCGGTACGAATATGTGGCGATAACGTTGACGCACGTTGTCGTAAGATGATTGTTCCGCGACCGGTCGGCAGGATCGTTCGAACACGGTGGTATCGTGCGTGCTGAAGGATTTATTCTTCAAGCAAGCTACCGGGTGGAAAATCGGGAACCCGTTGTTCACCTATACGGCAAACTGGTGAACAATGAGTCATTCCTTATCCGCGATCGGCGGCAGAAACCGTATTTTTACGTAGGTCAGAAAGACAAAAAAAAGACACGGTCCGCGGGTGCGCCTGTTTTACGCCAATCCAGATCGCTAACGTTTAACGGCGAACCGCTAGTGCGCGTTGAGGTGGCGCTACCAACGGATGTACCGGTACTTCGGGATCGACTGCATGAGCTTGGCGTTGCGACGTACGAATCCGACGTGCGGTTTGCGGCTCGGTATTTAATCGACCGAAACGTAAGGGGCGGTTGCGTGATCGAGGGCGAGGCGCAGCGTTCTCCGGAGGTAGGAATCGACTGGGTGTTTACCGACCCCGTGGTCGGGACGGCCGACGTCGATTTCTCGCCCAAACTCCTATCATTTGACATTGAAACAGATCCC
The DNA here is from genome assembly GCA_046582115.1 of Pseudomonadales bacterium. GTDB lineage: Bacteria > Pseudomonadota > Gammaproteobacteria > Pseudomonadales > Azotimanducaceae > UBA11889. The sequence goes on from JAYGFA010000064.1 coordinate 53,748, forward strand.
GAGGCATCGCGGCTTTTGGCGATATCTCTGTTCGGAGAATCCCTTGACGAGGTTTATATCGTTGCCCGCAACGGCGTCGCGAGCATGCCGGAGAACGCCATCGGCCTAGCGTCCGAAGAAGCTGTCCTCGACGCTTTTATCGAGCGGGTTCGAGGCTTTGATCCCGACGTCTTGACTGGGTGGAATGTGATTGGTTTTGACTTGAAAGTCCTAGATCGGGTCGCACGACGGTATGGCCGTTCTTTCCAGATGGGTCGAGGCAGCGGAGCGCTCCGATTGCGGCTCGCTGAAGGACGCTTTGGTAACGACCAGGCAACAATACCGGGACGCGTGGTGCTTGACGGGATAGACCTATTACGTGGCGCGTACGTTCGGATGGATGATTATTCCCTAGATGCCGTTGCGCGTTCCGTACTTGGGGAAGGAAAGCTGCTCGAAGGCGAGCTCGGTAATCGAGCCGCGGAGATTCTCGAGCGCTATCACCACGATCTGGCTGGCTTTGCGGCGTACGCGAGGGCTGATGCGCGGTTGGTGTATCAGGTTCTTGAAAAGCTTGATCTTATTAATCTCAGCGTGGCACGTAGCAAGCTGACTGGAATGTCGTTAGACCGAGTGGCGGCGAGCATCGCCTCATTTGACTTTGTGTATCTCGCCGCGTTGTCCGAAAAGCATATACGCGCACCCTCGGTTCGTTCGCAAAACCCACGGATTTCGTCGGCGCAAGCGGGAGGCCATGTCTTGGAGCCTGTCACCGGCATGCATGAAAACGTCTGGGTATTTGATTACAAGAGTTTGTATCCCAGTCTCATGCGAACGTTCAATATTGATCCGCTGGCCTACATCGCCCCGGGAGCTGAGAGCAACGACGCCATCTGCACACCGAGCGGTGCCCGTTTTCATCGGGACGATGCCATCCTTCCAAACATCCTTGATGGACTCTTCCGGGCGCGTGAACAAGCCAAACGAGATGGAGACGAGGTTGCGTCGCAAGCCATCAAGATCCTTATGAACTCGTTTTATGGGGTTCTTGGTACGCCTGGGTGCCGCTTTCACAATCCCGATATCGCTAACAGCATCACCGGTCTTGGCCGGCACTTCCTTCTCTGGTCGAAGGCGTGGTTCGAGAAGGCGGGTTTCGACGTGGTGTACGGAGATACGGATAGTGTGTTCGTCCGCTCTGGCATTGACGATACGCGCGCGGCGACAGTGCAAGGCGACAGCCTGACGGTCTCGTTCAATGCGGACGTAGCGCGGTATGTTATGGATACCTGGCACGTTGAAAGTCGGCTCGAGCTGGAGTTCGAGAAACAGTACCGGCGTCTGTTTTTACCTTCCATTCGCCATGGGTCGGCGGGAGCACGCAAACGCTATGCCGGGGTCGTAGAGGGGGAACGGGATGTGGAGTTTGTGGGTATGGAGGTTGTGCGTCGGGATTGGACTGAGTTAGCCAAGAACGTACAGCGTGAACTGTATCTGCGATTATTTGATGGTGGCCCCGTTCTCAGTTTCTTGCGTAGTTATGTGAGAGATCTTCGGTCGGGGGAGCTAGACGACGATTTGATATACCGCAAGGGCGTGCGGAAAGCGCTGCACGAATACACCTCGATTACGCCGCCCCACGTTGTTGCCGCCCGTAAAGCAAAAAGCCCAGGGCGTGTCATTTCCTACGTCATCACCACGGCGGGTCCTGAACCGCTGGACAACGTTCAACACGAGCTGGACCGAGAGCATTACGTCCAGCGCCAAATCCGACCCGTAGCAGAACCAGTCCTGGACGTCATGGGTCTGGACTTCGACCGTGCGATCGGCGATGACCGACAACTGGGCTTGTTCTGACCGTCTTGCTCATGAGGACCGAGTGAAATCCACGCGGTGGTCTTTTTTGGTTTCAAAGTAAAGCCTCGAGATTAATCCTTTCCTACGCAGCGCGATTATTCGACTGCGGCGGTCAGTGGCCAGGGCACTTCTGATTCGAGCTGAGTGGCTAGTTGCAATAGTGTGGCTTCGTCACCGTATCGTGCCGCAAATTGGATCCCTACAGGTAAGCCTTCGGTAGTCCTGTGAAGGGGTAACGAGATGGCGGGTTGACCGGTGGCATTGTAGAGATTCGTAAATCCCCAATAACCACCGAATCGCGAGCCGTAGACGTCGGGATCGTCGTTCGGGTCGAGCCACCCAATCTTGACGGGCGGACAAACCAGCGTCGGACTAAGGATGACATCCCAATTTTCCATGAAAGTGGCCATCTCTCGGCTCAATTGATGCATGCGCTGAACAGCCTTTACATAATTCGTTGCCGATAACCGCTGCCCTATTTCTACACTACGCAGCGTATTGCGCTCCAGGTAGTCGAGCGTTGGTTCGACCCCTAGGGTCGTGCAGCGGGTTAGGATGGTGTGGGCGACGTTGGCGAGTACCACAGAGCCCACGGCAACCCCCCATTCCTCGTGGTCTAACGGTAACGCTTGTTCGTCGATCACGTGACCCATTAGAGCGAGCGTTGACGCGACCTTTTGAACTGCGTCAAGGCAATCTGGGTGGGTGTCATGACCAGTGAAGGCACGACAATCGATTGCGACGCGCAGCGTACCGGGATGGTCATTCACGCGGGCTAAAAAAGAACGCGAATCACTTGGACCACAGTACGGATCCCCAGGCATAGGTCCCTGGATGGCATCGAGTAACGCAGCGCTGTCTCGAACGGTTCGCGACACGACGTTTCCGCTAGACATACCGCCCCAGCCTTCGCCAACGTCAGGACCCAGCGGCGTCCGGCCGCGACTTGGTTTTAAACCCACAAGGCCGCAACAAGAAGCCGGAATGCGGATGGATCCGCCTCCATCCGTTGCATGAGCGACCGGCACGATACCGGCAGCGACCGAGGCTGCCGCGCCTCCGCTGGAACCACCAGGCGTGTGGTCGGTACTCCAGGGATTTCGGCACGCGCCTAACGCGACGGACTCGGTGGTAGCGGCGAGGCCGACTTCGGGAGTGTTCGTTTTTCCCATGATGTTCAATCCGGCATTCTTAAAACGCATCACCACGTGGCCGTCGTGATCCGGTACGTAATCATGAAAAAGCCGACTACCCATACTGGTGGGTACCCCGGCGACGTGATTTAGGTCTTTGACCAAAAAGGGTACGCCGTGGAGGGGTCCTTGGGGGATACGTTCGGCATACTCCCTCGCCATATCATAGGTTGGGGTAACAATCGCGTTGATTTTCGGATTGATCGATTCCGCCCGCCCGATCGCCGCGTCGACGAGCTCAGCCGGAGTCGCCTCGCCGGCTCGTACGAGTTCGGCAAGCGCCACGGCATCGTATTTTTCGTAGTCGTTCATTGACTGATGTACTCCTGTCCCGGTGAGGACGTTATCTATTGCACCGAGCGGATGGGCGTCGCCTCGTGTGCAATCGGGTAGAGGACCATGAACGCAAGATCAATGCGATACAAGCGGGGGATGGAGAGATAGACTCGGCGCGAGGTCTGAGACTAACGAACAACCAGACGACACGGGGTTGAATACAAGAAGGGCCGACACATGGGACAGCGAACAGCGCTAAATGCGTATCATCACTTTTTTGACGCATTTAACAGTCGTGATGTTACGGTGTTCGCTGGCGCCCTTAACTACCCTCATGTTCGTGTCTCATGGAGCCGAGACCCTGTCATTCTCTCGAACGCGAAGGAACACACGCGTAATCATTCTTGGGACCCCATCATTAGGACCGGGTGGGACCATACTGAAGCGTTGCCGCCGGAAGTTTTCTTTGATTCGAGCGAGCAAGCGCACATCTCCGGTGGATGGACGCGGTTCGACCGGGACGGTCGGGTCATCCTCGTCAATCGTGTTGTTTACATCGTCACGCGAGTCGCCGCGGGTTGGGGTATTCAATGCAGGTTTGGTATGGATGTCGGGACGGATAGAGCGCAAACACAGCAAGGCGACGACGCGGTCGAAGTTGTACGAGAGTATGTCAATGCATTAGCTGGTGAAGACGAGCGACGCGCGTTGTTGTACTGCACGGAACCCTGTTACGTCGTCGGTGTGGGCTCAGTGAACCGCGTCGAGGCGGCAGCTCGTCCAAGTAGATTCAGCGTCGAAAATGCCGGTATCGATATCGTTCAAAACGGCGAACACGCAGTCTCTATTGCGGTTAAAAGTGATGACCGAATGGGGCTTTTCTACGTAATCCAACAGGGTGGATGGAAAATCAGGTCAATGACATGGGCATAGAAACAAGAAAGTTGGGGACATCCGAAGTCCAAGTCACGGCACTCGGTTTTGGCGGGGCAACCTTGGGAGGTGTTGGCGACCGCGTATCGGACGCTGAATCGGATGATGTACTTCGTTCAGCGCTCGCTGGCGGTATTCGGTACTTTGATACCGCGCCGTTGTATGGCCACGGTTTATCCGAAAAACGGTTGGGACGGATACTGTCTGGTTTGCCGAGAGACGATTTCGTATTGTCGAGTAAAATCGGGCGATTACTGGTTTCCAGGGATGAAGGAGAACGATACGAGGGCATGCGCGACGCGGAGCCGTTTGCCATCCGTTACGATTATTCCTACGACGCGGTGAGGCGATCGCTGGAATCAAGCCTCGACCGACTCGGTTTAGATCGCATTGATGTTCTTCTCTGTCATGACATTGACGCATGGACACATGGGGATACACAACCGGGCATCTTCGACGTTGCCATCAACGGTGCACTGCCGGCCCTACAAGACTTACGTGAGCAGGGATTGATCCGAGCGATTGGGCTTGGTGTGAATGAATGGCAAGTATGTGTTCGTGTGTTGGATGCGATTGACGTTGACTGCTTTTTATTAGCGGGTCGGTTTACGCTGCTTGAACAAACACCGCTCGATGAAATGCTACCGCGATGCCTTGCCGATAATGTGTCAGTGATTATTGGTGGGCCTTATAACTCGGGTTTGTTGGCGAATAGGGAGCGGCGTCGGGCGACCTATGACTACAAGCCTGCCCCTGACCATCTCTGGGACAAGGCGCAGAAGATTCGTGTGGTTTGTGAGGGTCACGGCGTTGATATGCGGGCCGCTGCTCTTCAGTACCCGCTACGCCATCCGGCGGTTGCTGCGGTTATTCCCGGAATGTGGTCCAAAGAGGAAGTTCAGACCAACGTGCAATTGATGAACGTCGACATCCCATTGGCGCTCTGGAAGGAGCTTGACGATACCGGACTAGCTCGCGGCTGGAGCGATAGCTTGGAATCCATATGATGTTTTTGCTTGAGGGTCGAGCGCCACGGACGACATGCGCAATCGAAATCTCGCCGAGTGCGTAGATTGAGCTCTATGCACAATCGGGTCTGGGACCTTCCGTTACGAATCTGGCATTGGTTGTTCGCACTTGGCGTTAGTACCTGTCTGGCCACTGGCTTGTCAGGTGATATCGGTTGGATGCGTTGGCACCAACGCTCCGGCCTTATGGTTATCGGGCTGGTGGTATTTCGCATCGGTTGGGGTATTTGGGGAGGTCGTTATGCGCGCTTTCGATACTATCGGGTTTCGGTTGCCGCAATGCGAGACCACTTCCTTCGACGGCTCGATCCACAGGTCCATACGCCACCCGGGATCGCGTTGGCTGTGGTGTTGTTTTTCCTGGTGATTTTGCAAGCAAGCGCTGGTTTGTTTGCAACAGACGATATATTTACCGAGGGCCCGCTGAGGCGTTACGTTACCGACGCATTCTCAGGAACTGCCACCTGGGTACATCACCGGGTCCACTGGTTTGTCTCTGGGGTTATCGCTATCCACCTAAGCGCCCAGTTGGTCTACGGCGTGTGGTTCAGGGATTCGCTATGGTTATCCATGGTCACGGGGCGTAAATCAGTCCACGCCGCAGATACCCACGACGACTTTCCTCGGGCTATCATGACGGCGGTTGTGTCGATTCTAATTGTTTCGCTACTGGTGGCCGCGGGTTAGCTACTCTTCGCGGTAGTTGTCGTGACATCCCTTGCACGCTTGCCCCAACCCGCCGATCGCATCGCCGATCGATGCGGGATCGCCGCTTTCGGCTGCGTCTTTGAAGGTCTCGGCGGCGGAATGAAAAGTGTCCAGTCGTTTAGCGAAATCTTCGGGTTGTTCCCAGATAACCGGCAATGCCTCTCCGCCCTCTGAACCTTCGGGGAAGAGATCGGGTGCGACACGGGCCATGTCGGCAATGGCGTTTGCATGCAAAGAAAGGTGTCCACTGTGCGGTACTTCTTGGCGCAGGATCTTGACGATGGCTTGCATGTGTCCGCCAATTGCTTCCATCGAGTGGTGCCGATAGTCGACGTCGCCCTCCGATCCTAACGCGCTTGTACACGTCAGTATGGCCAACCCCAGCAACATTTTTCCGTCTGAACTGAGTCGACTCATGCTTGCTTTACCCCGTACTTCACGAGGTGTGATTGTATAGCGTAGATCGGGCATCTGGTAACCCGCTTTGACCTTGCATGGTGCGTTACGTGGTTTTGCGGATGACCTATGTGGCGCGTATCCAGAGCTTAATTCACACGTCGTGGTACCGTGGATAGATGACGGAGGTGCCTGTATCTATTCCCTCGACGGGGTCATCGAGCGGCGCTCGATTTACTGAAGGGCCTCTTTCGGGTCATCTCCTGCGGCTATCCGGCTTCATGACGATGGGTTTCCTTGCGATGACCCTGACCATGCTTGTTGAGGCCGTGCTCTTAGGACTGGTTAGCAAAGAGGCGCTTGCCGCCATTACGTTTGTTTTCCCGGTCATGCTTGGGCTGTCTGCCCTTACTCGGGGCATTGGAACGGGAGCGAGCGCGGTCCTTGCCCGAGCAATGGGAAGTGGTGAGCGCGCTCGGGCGATGCAATTTGCGACCCACGGTCTCTTGCTCGTCCTCGTATTTACCGTGGTGGCGTCAGTCTTGCTCTATCGAAATACGGCCACTCTCTTTGGCCTCATTGGTGCCGAGGGCGACGTTCTCGATGAAGTGGTTTCGTACGTAGCGATTTGGTGCATCGGCTTCCCAGCATTTGGTCTTGCGACAAGTGGGATGTTGATCATGCGGGCATTCGGCGATGCTTCGTTCCCTGGCTGGGTGATGACACTTGGCGCGCTGTTGCAGATGGCGATAGGGCCATTTCTGATATTCGGTTGGTTCGGCCTGCCAGTAATGGGTATTGCAGGTGCGGCATGGGCCTTTGTTATAGCTAGGATATTTTCTTTTGTTCTGAGTGCGTATTGGTTTTTTGTCCGCGAACGGGTCATACGCTTCGATCGTTCGACGTGGGTTGCATCTAGTCGCGAAATTTTACATGTGGGTATCCCAGCAAGTTTGGCTAACCTTGTTCAACCGGTATCAACCGCTGTGACAACCTACCTGCTCGCGGCCTTTGGGGTCGGGATTGTCGCGGGTTTTGGCGTTGCTTCCCGTATCGAATCGGTGATTTTTATGACGATTATTGGGGTGACTTCGAGCGCGGCGCCACTCGTGGGACAGAACTGGGGTGCGAAACGCTATCAACGTGTGGTTGACACGCTACGGCTCTGTGTTCGGTTCAGCTTCGCCATAAGTTGCAGCGCCGCCGTGACGATGTGGGTCGCCGCAGAATATTTTGTTGCGCTGGTCAATGAAGATCCGACGCTCAGAGAGACGGCGACGATGTACCTATACATTGTTCCATTCGCGCTTGGATTCATGGGGATGGTCAATCTCGCGATATCGACCTTCAACGCATTGTCAAAGCCCATACCGGCGTTGGTTTTGTCTATCGGGCAGACGCTGTTGTATCTGGCGATCGCCTTGATTGCGCGCGAGTTATTTGGTTACGTTGGGATATTCTTTGCCATTGGCTTGGCCAGCGTTACGGCGGGCCCGATCGGTTGGTTCTGGATTCATGCAGTGCTGCGCAAATCGCGCGCAGCCCTCGATGCTTTGTAACCCTTGAGGGATTGTTGTTTCTATCGCTAATGCGCGATCGTCACGTACCGGTGTACACGGGATCACGTTTTTCGCGGAACGAGGCAATTGATTCTTGTCGGTCGTTTACCGCCCGATTCCCATAGGCAAGGCTAGTCAGCTCGAATCGCACGGCGTCATCCAGTCCGGCTTCAACGTTGTGTTGCAATACACGCTTCGACATTCGTAACGCAAGGGGCGGCCACTGAGTCATTTGGCTCGCGGCCTCAAGCGCTGCGTCCATCAGGTCGTTGTGGTCAACCAAGCGATCGAGTAATCCGACACGATAGGCCTCTTCGCCGTCGACCGCGCGGCTGGTGTAAATCAAATCTGCAGCTCGCGAGTAGCCAATGATCCGGGGAAGAAAGAAGCTCATGCCCGAATCCGGGGAAAGATTGCGTTCAATAAAAACTGTTTTGAAGCGGCTTTTCTCCGATCCTATGCGCATGTCACAGGCTAACGCTAGGCTCATCCCGGCCCCCGCAGCAACGCCGTTGACGGCGGCGATCACCGGTTTGTTGAGACCGTACATTGCCGCTGCTTGGCGCCCGACCCAACTGAGGTCATCGAGATGATCGTTTTGCGTCGGTGTTTTCTGCTCGCGTCGTCCTGTCAGATCGGCTCCCGAGCAGAACCCGCGCCCTGCACCGGTGACAATGGCGACCCGAACATTATCGTCCTCTCGAATTTCGGTGATGCAGTCAAGGAGTGCGGTCTGTAAATCGCGCGAAAGGGCGTTTAATTTTTCGGGGCGATCCAAAGTCATGATGGCGACGTGATCTTGTTTGTCTAATTGCAACGGTCGTTCGGACATACTGTTCTCCTTCGATACGCGTAGATTCTAACCATAACGAAGCAAGCACAATGGTTTAGCATGCGTTGGCTCTACCGTTATGCTTCGGTGTACACCATAGGGGGAAGATTCATGGCAATTGATTTCACATTTCCAGAGGAGGTCGAAGACGCTCGATTGCTGGTGAAAAAGTTCATGCAGGAGACTGTGCAACCGAAGATGGCGGAACTGCGCGACACCGAAGCGTCAGGTGATACATGGCGTACCGCTATAAAGGAACTACGCGCTACCGCCCGGCAGCAAGGGCTTTGGAATCCACACATGCCGGAGGAATGGGAAGGTATGGGTTTGGGTATTACCGCCGTGGCTGCCATGTCCGCTGAAGCGGTAAAAACGCCGTACGGACCCTACCTTATTAATTGCCAAGCACCTGATGAAGGCAACATGCATACCATGCTGCACTTTGGGACCGAGGAGCAGAAAGAAAAGTGGCTGCGCCCCCTCTGTGAGGGGACTGCTCGATCGTGTTTTTCGATGACGGAACCAGAAGTGGCTGGTTCGGATCCGACCCAAATTCAAACGTCCGCCGTGAAAGAAGGTGACGAATGGGTGATCAATGGCCACAAATGGTTTACCTCCGGAGCTCGTGGTGCGGATTTTGCGATCGTGATTGCGAAAACGGACCCAGATGCCGAGATCGCCCAAGCGAGAAACAGCGCGTTTATCGTGCCTACCAATACACCAGGGTTTGAAATTGTCCGTGACGTACAAACAATGGGTGGTGGTGGAGGCCATCCTGAATTGCGTTACAACGACGTTCGTGTCCCGCAAGAAAATATGTTGGGTGAACAAGGTGGTGGCCACAAACTTGGTCAAGTTCGCCTAGGCCCGGCACGACTCGCGCACTGTATGCGCTGGATTGGGCAGATCGAACAAGCGCTTGAAATGCTCGTGGATCGTGCGCAGAAGCGCTACGCGCACGGATCCCTTCTCTCAGAAAAGCAAGGTATTCAGTGGATGATGGCTGAGAGTGCAATGGAGCTTTATTCATCGAAACTGATGGTGCTGCATGCCGCCTATAAAATCGAAAACGAGATGGATTTTCGGGCCGAAGTATCGATGGCGAAGCACCATGTGGCCAACGCGTTGTGGAAGACGGTTGATCGTGCCTTGCAAGTGCACGGTGCCCTCGGATATTCCAACGATTCGCCGCTCGCTGACATGCTCATTAATGCCCGATGGGCGCGTATTGCGGATGGGTCGGACGAGGTGCATTTGATGCGTATCGCTGACATGGTGATCCGTTCGTACAACGATACCGGATCGGTTAATCACGCCGTGGGTGATTTGCCTCTGTGATTGTGGTGGTTTTCATATAGGAGAACTAGGGCCCGAAGCTTGGGGTTGGTGGAAAGAACAGTTTTGCTATTGAATGAGGTGGACAATGCTTGAAACTTGCAATCGGGATCGTGTTCGCACACTGACGTTGAATCGGCCAGAGGCCCTTAACGCATTCAACAACCCTCAGTTTGATGAAGTTGCCGAGGCATTTCTGGCTGCGCGCCAAGATGATGACGTCCGGGTCGTGGTATTGACCGGGGCCGGGCGAGCTTTTAGCGCTGGTGCCGACCTTTCCGAAGCAGGCCGTACGGCGAAAGTTGTTCATGGCTTCGGCGGTATGGCGCACATCATTGCGGAGTTTCCTAAGCCGTTTGTAGTTGCGGTGAATGGACTTGGAGTTGGGGTCGGTGCAACCATTTGTGGGCTCGCGGACTTCGCGTTTATGGCCACTAGTGCGCGGCTGCGTTGTCCATTTTCCGAGCTTGGTCTGGTGGCAGAGGCCGGTAGCACGATGACCTTTCCGGCGCTGATGGGCCGACAAAAGGCGGCGTGGATGTTGATGAGCTCGGACTGGATGAGCTCAGAACAGTGCAAAGACATGGGGCTGGTGCTCGAAGTGTTTCCGGATGACGTGTTTGCCGATGAAGTCCATCAACGAGCGGCGAAACTCGCGGCGCTGCCACCTGGACCACTCGCTGCGGCAAAACGTTTAATCAATGGGCCCGAAATCGAGCGCCTGAAAACAGTGATTGATGCCGAAAACGCTGAACTTGCCGAACTCAGCGGAGGGCCGGCCAACATAGAAGCCGTAACGGCATTTCGAGAGAAAAGATCGCCCGATTTTTCAGCGCTATAACCGAGCCGCTGTCGTAATTCCTCGAATGGTTGTTTGCATTAGGCTGCGGGGTGCCACAGAAGCGTGCGTATTTCGCCGAATTCTCGCGGCAAACGTTGCCAGGCCTCGCCACCATCTTCGCTACGGTACATTTGACCGAGGTTCGTGCACGTGAAAAGAAGACTTGGATTGGCTACATGGGTGGACACCATCCAAGGCGTGCTGTTGGTTTGACCGGGTAGATTTGCGTCTTCCCATGATTCACCCCAGTCCCGGCTTCGTAGTAGCCGACCTTGTGACCCCGGCGGTCCATCGCCATTGCACAAGAATACGGTACCGTCGAGATCTTCGCGCGGTTTGATGCCCCGCGTGTATTGCCATGGGGAATCAAGCTTGTTCCATTCCCAGCTAGCACCGTCATCCAAACTTTGATAGAGACCGACCGCTGTTGCAGCCAAAAGTTTGCGCTTGCCACCATCGTCGATTACGGCGATGTCGTGTATGTCGGGGAATTTAAAGCCGTTATCAAGCTTTTCCCAGGTATCACCTCCATTGCGACTCCGATGGACTGCATCGATTTCAACGCTGACCCAAATTGTATCGGTCTCGAGAGGATCAAATCGAATACGCGTCACGCGTGGTTTGCCAATGAACGGGCAACTATCGACTAAATCAACCGGAAGTTCGCGCCAGCTTTTCCCGCTGTCATCGGACCGAAACAGTGCGCCAGGGTTGGTGCCCATGAGGATGATTTTCGGATCATGGGGCGCTTGCGCGACAGACCAAACACAGCGTCCATTTTCGTCGGCCGGAGATGGCACGTGTTCGGCCGTGCCGTCGACCCGTTGACGTAACAGGCCGCGGTCGGAACCGGCTAAAACAACGCCGGGATCAAGATCGTGGCTACAAAGCGCCCAAATTCGGCTTTCTGTATAAATCCCCTTGAAGGCGAAATCCCAAGTCTCACCAAGGTCATCACTGCCCCACACGCCCCAGCCCACGGTTCCTGCGTAGAGTTTTGTCTTCATTGATGCGTCCTTCTCCAGACTCTTCCGGCTATAGTAACGCGGTCGCTACAATCTCAAGAAACAATGACGTACGCCACAGGCCGTGAATACTTCGATGCCGATAGCCACATTATGGAGCTACCGAACTTTCTCACGGAGTTTGCTGATCCGGGCATTCGCGAAAAATTACCTGCCATCAGCTACGCCGCTTCTGCGGTATCGGAGGAAGAGGCGCTAGAACTGATGCGCCAAAACGGCCACTCCCAAGCATACAAAAAAGAACTGCTTGCGCTGGGAGACGACATGATTCGGGGTCCCAAGGAGATACAAGCACTAGGCGCTTTCGATGGTGCTGATCGAGGCGTCGCTTTGGATATGCTCGGCTTTAAAAAACAGCTAGTCTTTTCGACGCTATCAGCGGCACTGCCGATGTCGACGCGAGTGAAGATCGACGGCGAGCTGCAATACGGCGCGGCGCGGGCGCACAACCGCGCCATGCAAGCGTTTTGCAGTCATGACGACCGCCTTTTGCCGGTACTCATTATCCCCCTCGACCATCCTGAAGCGGCGGTCGAAGAACTCGATGCCTGTGTTGACGGTGGCGTAGGGGCGGTATGGGTCCCTCACCGGCCTTGCGGCGGTCGTTCTCCAGGTCATCCGGATTTGGACCCGTTCTGGACCCGCCTGTCGGATGCCGGTATTCCTTTCGTGATTCACATTGGCGGTGTTTCGTATCAGTTGGACCCGGCCTGGATCAATAACGGTGGCGACAAACCCGCCGACTGGCTAGGTGGTGGCGAGAATGTGCGTGCTAAAGATATGACCGCCATTCACCATGCGGCTGAACTTTTTATCAGTGCCTTGGTGCTTGACGGCGTATTTGAACGGTTTCCGAGGCTGCAGGGGGCGAGCGTGGAACTGGGTGCTGGTTGGGTTCCTTCCATGTTGAGTCGTCTGGACTGGACGCTCGAGATCTGGAAGAAAACGGATAAATCGCTCCAACGTTTGACGCGCAGACCCTCGGAACAACTGGCGCAACAGTTTGGTTTTACGCCCTATGTGTACGAGAACGTCGGTGAACTCATTGATCTGTCCCAACCCGAACTCTATCTATTTTCCAGCGATTACCCGCACACGGAAGGAGGTCGTGATCCGATCGGTCGGTTTCGGCGTGCCCTGGACGGATATGACGAACGCATTCAAGAGTGCTTTTACGCTGGTAACTTTAAGCGGATATTTACTGAACCGAATCAGTCAATCGCGTAGGTTGGTTACAAACGACGCGCACTCCACACTTCTTCGGTGGGCCATTTGGTGGCCCAAGACGCGTCGGCCCAGCCGTAATTTGAACCTGCGTCAGCTGTCGGTGCGCCAAGTTCTAAGAGACGTTCCACGACGAACTCGTTGGCCGCTAGCAGTGCAATCCATTCCCCGTGAGGGAGATGAAACTCCACTTCGTTCGACGAGAACTTCCACTGGGTCTGATAAAGGCCTAGGTAAGGCCGCTGTAATTGT
>JAYGFA010000070.1:0-1952 GCA_046582115.1 Pseudomonadales bacterium
CTAAAGAAGAGATTGAAACGGCGGGGTCGCTTATCAAGACTCGGTTGGGCGATGAAGTTATTTTTTCGTCGTTAGCATTAGTCGAGCCGCCTAAACCTCGGGTGCTCGACTTCGAAGCCAACAGCCCGAAGACGCAGGCGAGCTTCGCTAGAACGGTCCGTGTCCAAGGATACGATATAGATAAGAACCAGAGTTTTGTTGCGACCGTAGACGTTGTTAGCCCTGTTGTAACCGACGTGCGGTATCTCTCAGATGGCCAGGCGCCGATTAATTTTCCCGACGTGGTTCGCGTCATTACGATCTGTAAAACCGATGAAAATTGGCAGAATGCCATGCGAGCCCGAGGCGTCGAAGACTTTACCCATGTCCAGATTGATCCCTGGCCAACTGGGGGTTATCTCCATCCAGATGTTCCGGAAGGTCATCGGGCGATGCGTGCCATTAGTTTTGTCCGCGAGGATAAATTTGATAACGGATACGCTCGGCCGGTGCAGGGACTCATCGCGCATGTGGATCTAACCGACGAGAAAATCGTTTTCTTGGAAGATCACGGGGTGATCGAACTCCCGCCAGAACACGGCCGCTACCAACCCGAGCACCAACGGTCATTGCGAGATGCCCCAAAACCGATCTCGATTACGCAGCCCGAAGGCGTGAGTTTTAAGGTGGAGGGGCACGCGGTCGAATGGCAAAAGTGGCAATTTCGGATTTCGATGCACCCTATTCACGGCCTTGTTCTGCATCAGGTTGGGTATAACGATGATGATCGGCTCCGACCGATTCTCTATCGGGCATCGCTTTCGGACATGGTGGTGCCTTACGGAGATCCGAACCCCATGCACCACTGGAAGCATGTTTTTGATGCCAGCGAAGCATCAATCGGTACCTTGCCAAATTCTCTTACGCTCGGTTGTGATTGTCTGGGTGAGGTCCACTATTTCGACGTCGACATCATGACTCACAAAGGCGAAGCTCGACGAATTGAAAACGCGATTTGTATGCACGAAGAAGATTATGGTGTCCTCTGGAAACACTACGATGGCCATACGCAGACGCAGGAGGTCCGGCGTTCACGTCGCTTGGTGGTCAGTGCAATCCACACCGTGGGCAACTACGAGTATGGTTTCTTCTGGTACTTCTATTTAGATGGAACACTTCAAATGGAGGTCAAATTAACTGGGATTGTTGGTGTTAGCGCTGTCGCCGAGGGTGCAGAGCAACCCGAATACGCACCGCTGATTGCGCCTAACTTAGCTTCCCCAGTCCACCAACACCTCTTCAATTTCCGCTTAGATTTTGATTTGGATGGCGGGCCCAACAGTGTCTACGAGATCAATACGGTACCTTTGGCGCATGACCATCCGGATAATCCGCACGGGACCGCTTTCCGTGCTGAAGCGACGCTGATGGCAAGCGAATTGGAGGCACAACGAGATGTCAATGCATCGAGCTCGCGCAACTGGAAGGTCGTGAACCCAGCTTCGAAAAATAGGATGGGAGTGCCCGTGGCATATAAGCTGCTCCCCGGTGCGACCCCGGTGCTACTTGCGGATCGTAATTCCCCTGTTGGGAAGCGAGCGGGTTTCGCGAGGCATAACCTTTGGGTCACGCCATACGATGAATCCGAAATGTCGGCGGCTGGAGATCATACCAATCTGCATCCAGGAGGAGCGGGGCTATCGGCATGGACGGATCGGGATCGGTCCATCGAAAACACCGACGTGGTGTTATGGCATACGGTGGGGCTGACGCACGTGCCGCGTCCCGAAGATTGGCCCGTCATGCCGGTTGAGTATTGTGGTTTCATGTTGCAACCGGTTGGCTTTTTTGAACGAAATCCAGCGCTCGACTTGCCTGGTGAAGCGCGTTGCTGAATGGCGAGATCGCAGGTTCCTTGCGTTAAGCAGGCATACTTTTTGCTCCGTGTTGGGCGTCGTCGTTCGCGTCGGACG
>JAYGFA010000097.1:0-22977 GCA_046582115.1 Pseudomonadales bacterium
CATCATGATTGCGCCAAAAGGGCCTGGCCACACGGTTCGGTCGACGTATGTTGAAGGTGGTGGTGTTCCATCCCTGATCGCTGTCGGCCAAGATGCATCGGGCCGGGCAAAGGAAATTGCGCTCTCGTATGCGTCGGCCAATGGTGGTGGCCGAGCGGGCGTTATTGAAACGACGTTTCGAGAGGAAACGGAAACGGACCTCTTTGGCGAACAGGCGGTACTCTGTGGTGGTGTGACCGCATTGGTACAAGCCGCGTTCGAGACGCTTACGGAAGCCGGTTACGCCCCAGAAATGGCCTATTTTGAATGCCTTCACGAGCTTAAACTCATCGTGGATTTCTTTTACGAAGGTGGTATTTCGAACATGTGGTACACCGTTTCTAATACAGCTGAATATGGGGGCCTTACCCGAGGTGGTCGGATCGTGAACGATGAGACGAAAAAGGAAATGCGCCGTATTCTTGAGGAAATTCAAAGTGGGCGTTTTGCGCGTGAATTTGTTAGTGAAAATCAGGCCGGAGCGCCGACCTTGAAGGCAATGCGACGCATGAGCCAAGAGCATGAAATCGAAGTGGTAGGTGCTCGTCTCCGAGCGATGATGCCTTGGATTGAAGAGAACAAATTGGTGGATAAGACTAAGAATTAGTTAACGATGTCGGAAGAAGGTCCCAAACTTGAAGCGGTGGATGATTTGCAAGATGGCGGGGATCGCCGTCGTCGCGGGATCCTACTGCTACCCAATCTGATTACAACGGGCGCCCTTTTTTCGGGCTTCTACGCAATTGTTGCTGGAATGAACGGCCGCTTTATCGCCGCAGCACTCGCGATCTATGTGGCAGCCGTGTTAGACACTCTGGATGGGCGCGTCGCTCGGTGGACCCGGACAGAAAGCCCTTTTGGCGCACAGTACGACAGTCTGTCGGACATGGTCGCGTTCGGCGTTGCTCCGGCATTGGTGGTATTTGAATGGGGCCTTGCGGCGCTCGGCCAATTCGGTTGGGTCGTAACGTTTATTTATATGGCATCCGCTGCGTTGCGACTCGCCCGGTTTAACACGTCGGGTGACTTAAAATCGTTTACGGGTCTGCCTAGCCCGGCAGCGGCCGGTCTCGTCGCCAGTGCCGCTTGGGTCGGCTCCGGTGGTGATGCACTCGAACCGTCGATACCAGCGATTGCGGCTATGACCTTGGTCACTCTCCTTGCCGGGCTTCTGATGGTGTCTAATTTCACGTACTTTTCGCCCAAACGGTTTGGGCTTAAAGGACGAGTACCCTTTATTACCTTTGTCGTTGTGGTTATGGGTTTTGCAGTCATACTCGTTGACCCGCCTCTGATACTGTTACTTGTGGGGGTTGTCTACGCCGTATCGGGACCATGCGTGACGCTCTTTCGCTGGGTACGTAATAAGTAGTTGCAAGGGGGGATTTTCTTGAGCTTCGTTATAAAAACTCCTGCTGACGTAAAGCCATCGGAAATCACTCCGGAGAGTGTTTATCAAACGCGTCGGCGGTTTATGCGTGTTGTCGCCACAGCGGGTTTGGCATCGTCGGTGCCAGCGGCCGCACTTCGTGATGGGTGGATGGATTCAAAGGGCTTTAAGACTGCGCCACCCTCCGAAGACACTGTAACTCCTAGGGGTTACGCAACGAGCTTTAACAATTTCTATGAGTTTGGAGCCGATAAAAACGATCCCGCTGAATTGGGCGATCGGCTTACCACGGAACCCTGGAGCGTCGAGGTCAGGGGACTTGTTGAGAAGCCAGGTACCTACGATATTGAAGATTTATTAACGGGTATTGATCTTGAAGAACGTGTCTATCGGCTTCGCTGTGTAGAATCGTGGTCAATGGTCATTCCGTGGATTGGCTTTCCACTGAAAACGCTTCTTGAGCGGTTTAATCCGTTGGGTTCGGCGAAGTACGTTGTTTTTACGACGCTCTATCGGCCTGAAGAAATGCCGGGACAGCGATCTTACTTCAGTTCGATTAAGTACCCCTACGTCGAAGGGTTACGACTTGATGAGGCGTACCATCCCTTGGCGATTATCGCGGTCGGAATGTACGGGCAGGTGCTGCCCAATCAAAATGGCGCCCCGCTACGACTGGTGGTGCCGTGGAAGTATGGGTTCAAGAGCATCAAATCGATAGTTCGCATTGAATTAACCGAGACGAGACCTCGTACAACTTGGAATCTTGCGGCGTCGAATGAATACGGTTTTTACGCGAACGTTAATCCAACAGTCAATCACCCAAGGTGGAGTCAAGGCAGTGAACGCCGTCTCCCCAATTCGCTTTTCAACGGCAATCGAAAAATCGAGACCCGCATGTATAACGGTTACGACGAAGTAGCCGAACTGTACGCGGGAATGAATTTGCGCCTAAATTATTGAAATCAATTGTATTCGCGGCGTGCGCCATTCCGTTACTGGTGGTGGGCTGGGATGTAGCAGTTGAAATTCGGACCCCGGGGAGCGTGTTCGGCGCCGATCCTGCCGAGGCTATCGTTGACCTCTTGGGGGCATGGACGATCAGGCTATTGCTGATCACGCTTTCGGTATCGACCATCGCTCGGATATTGAAACGCCCGAGGATAGTGGCATTTCGTCGAACCATCGGCCTGTGGACGTTTGCTTATGCCTGTATCCACTTTTCGGCGTACTTCACGCTGCTTGCTGAGTTGAGTGTTTCTGCATGGGTGGAGGATTTTTCAGAGAGGACGTATATCACCGCGGGCATGACCGCTCTCATGCTGTTGATACCACTTGCCGTGACGTCGACGCGAAATTGGCAACGTCGTCTCGGACCGAGTTGGAGAAAGTTGCACGCCCTGATCTATCCCGCAGCTATGGCAGCCTTGCTGCACGTCTTGTGGATGGCGAAGGCCAGCTTTCTCGATACTTTTGTATACGGTCTCGTTCTCGCGATACTGTTTGCGGAACGGATTGTGGTTAGAATCCGCCGACGCGAGGGTAGGCGCAAGTTCAGCCGCTAAATGTTATGAACTCAAACAGTTATTGGCGAGACAACCTTCGTCTCATCGCGATCTGCCTGATCGTATGGTTTACGTGTTCGTATGGTTTCGGCGTGCTCTTCGTTGACGAATTAAATCGGATTCAATTCGCGGGATTCAAACTAGGCTTCTGGTTCGCCCAGCAAGGGAGCATCTATGTATTCCTAGCGTTGATTTTCTTCTACGCGCATCGCATGGCAGCGATCGACAGAAAACACGATGTGGATGAGGACTGATGGACCTTCAGACACTGACCTTCCTTGTTGTTGGAGCGACGTTTGCGCTCTACATTGCGATTGCGTTTAAGTCCAAAGCCCGGACTACGGGCGACTTCTACGTTGCGGGCAAGCATGTGCATCCCATTGCCAACGGCATGGCTACGGCGGCGGATTGGATGTCCGCGGCATCGTTTCTATCAATGGCGGGACTGATCGCGTTTCTCGGATACGACGGGTCGGTGTACTTGATGGGTTGGACGGGTGGTTATGTGCTATTAGCCCTCCTTTTGGCCCCCTACCTTCGTAAGTTCGGTAAGTTTACAGTCCCCGAGTTCATTGGAGATCGGTACTATTCGCAAGCGGCTCGGATCGTGGCTGTGGTCTGCCTGATCGTCATTTCATTTACCTACGTTGCCGGACAAATGCGCGGAGTCGGTATTGTTTTTTCCCGATTTCTAAGTATCGATATCGAATGGGGTCTAATCGTTGGTATGGCAATTGTGTTCTTGTACGCGGTGCTTGGCGGTATGAAGGGCATTACCTATACCCAGGTCGCACAGTACTGTGTACTTATATTTGCCTACACCTTGCCGGCGGTATTCATCTCATTTCAGGTTACGGGTAATCCCATCCCTCAGCTGGCGTTTGGCAGCGAAGTTGCGCCTGGAGTTCACTTGTTAGAAAAGTTGGATCAAATTGTCACGGATCTGGGTTTTGCTGCGTATACATCCGGATCCAAAAGTACCATTGACATGTTTTTTATTACGTTGGCGTTGATGGTAGGGACGGCGGGGCTGCCGCATGTGATAGTTAGGTTCTTCACGGTCCCGAAAGTGCGAGACGCCCGCGCGTCGGCAGCGTGGGCGCTTCTTTTTATTGCGGTCCTCTATACCACTGCGCCCTCAGTAGGTGCGCTTGCACGCCTGAACCTGACAACGACGATACAGCACGCCCCGGTAGGTGCTGAAAACGCAAACATGGTGTATGCCGAGCGCCCGGAGTGGTTTCGAAAGTGGGAGGATACTGGTTTGTTGCAGGTCAATGATCTTAACGCCGACGGCAAAGTTCAGTATTACAACGATGCTAATCCCGATTTTGCAGCTCGCGCGAAGGCGATGGGTTGGGAAGGTAACGAATTGACCATTGACAGAGACATTATTGTTCTTGCTAACCCGGAGATTGCGGGGTTACCAGATTGGGTGATCGCGTTCGTGGCTGCGGGAGGAATCGCTGCCGCGCTATCAACTGCGGCCGGTTTGTTGTTGGTAATTTCTGCTGCGGTATCCCATGACCTCGCAAAGTGCGTGTTTGCGCGAAGTCTTTCGGATCGCAGCGAATTGCGCGTGGGGCGGATTAGTGCCGGCGTTGCTGTTCTTTTGGCGGGGTATTTGGGCTACAACCCACCCGGTTTTGTCGCCGAGGTGGTGGCGCTTGCTTTCGGTCTAGCGGCGGCTTCCCTTTTTCCGGCAATTCTTCTCGGGATATTCACTATGCGCATGAATCGAGAAGGGGCGATCGCTGGGATGCTGACAGGCCTCTTGTTTACGATCGGCTACATCGTTTATTTTAAGGGCATATTCATCGAGCCGTTGGCGGAGAATATCGCTGCTAATTGGTTGTTTGGGATTTCCCCGGAAGGGATAGGTGCAGTTGGAATGATTCTAAATTTTGCGGTTTCCCTAACCGTTAGTACTGTGACGAAAAAACCACCCGAGAGCGTTCGTGTGTTGGTCCAAAGTATCCGGGTGCCACAATCAAACTAGCGGCAGAAAAGTGTGCGGTTTGCCGTCCCGGTGGCCGCCCAATGGATCCTGGGAAAAGCAGCGAATTGTTAGAAAGTCTACCTGATTGGGAAATTAGAGCTGAAGCAGGAGTGCTAATGTTGTATCGACAATACCAGTTTGACGATTTCGCCGATGCGCTCGCATTCACGAATCAAGTCGCTACGCTTGCCGAGGCTGAAGACCATCATCCACGCATAGTTACGGAGTGGGGGTCTGTTCAGGTGAGCTGGTGGACGCATACTGTTAGGGGCCTGCATCGTAACGATTTCATCATGGCTGCACGCTGCGAAGATAGATTTAAAAGATGAATATTTGGACGTAACCTGTTAGCTTTTCCCGCTTGGGGTAGGGAAGGGACACTTATTTTGGCTCGAAATAGTAAATCGCCGACGGCTGCTTCGATTAATAAGACGCGCGAGGCAATTCAACGTGACGTCGATGCGTTTCTCGCGTCGGGCAAGAAAATCGAACAGATCCCGGCTGGCGTCAGCGGTCAAGACAACTTCAAGGGTAGTAAACACATCGTCATCTCAAGGCGTCCGAAGCAGGCGCCAAAACGTTAATGTTCTTGGGAGTACGCACACTCCCGTAAAAAGAAATGAATCACGCTCATTTAGGCGGTTTGTCCTAGCAAAGCTCGGATCGATAATTGGGACGTGCGGTACAATTGCGGCTCTAATATCGGAACGCGGATGATGGTTGGAGTGTCTCTGGAGTACCTCCGTGGTCTGGGCATTGATGTTTGGGTACACCGGCAAACGGATGGGGCCAACGAAGAAAGTTGTGCCGGACCCGTTACCGAGGGACCTAAAATTCTGCATATGGGTATCGAGGCGACGCCGTTATCCAGCGATCGGGGGCCGGAACCTCGGTTCACGATTCGAGGTTTTCGACTCGAACGAGTTTTTGCTCTGATGTCCGAGGACGCATTGCCAGACATGTCGTTGGTACTTGATATCGCCAGGGCGATAAACGGATTCAAGTCTGTGGACGCAGATAACTTCGTCTTCGTTTGGCCGCAGGTCGAAGGAACTGACACTTCCTGGGATGACGCCATATCAGCGTTTAACGCGTTCTGTAGGCTGCAGATTGGGGCCGAGGACGTCGTTTTGGCGATAGGTGGAGGCGTGGCGAAGCTCCTGGCTACAGAAAATTTGTCGAAGGAACAGGTCATTGCGCTTGATGTAGCGCCGCGTGACGCAACCGCAAAATACGAACTATGGCAGCGGATCCGAGCCTTGGTGCAATAACGTTCCGCGCGATGCGCCATGTTGATCTCGATACTGTGGTTAAGATTGAGGCGGCGTCCTATGAATTTCCTTGGTCGCGAGGAACGTTCGAGGACTGCATGAGGGCTTCTTATGAATGCTGGATTGGAACGCTGTCGGGCAATGAGCAGCCTGACGAGATCGTGGGGCATGGAATTCTTAATGTGAGTGTCGATGAGGCGCACTTGTTGAATGTTTGCGTTAAGACGCAATCTCAAGGGTGCGGCTTTGGACGCGAAATCGTCCTTTATTTGGTTGATCGTGCGAAGGCTAAACGAGCGAAAACAATGTTCTTGGAAGTCCGCCCATCGAACGGCGTTGCACGTGAGTTATACGATTCGGTCGGATTTTGCCAGGTCGGTATTCGCAAAGGCTATTACCCGGTTCCCCACGGACGCGAGGACGGGATTGTGCT
Organism: Pseudomonadales bacterium; assembly: GCA_046582115.1. Lineage (GTDB taxonomy): Bacteria > Pseudomonadota > Gammaproteobacteria > Pseudomonadales > Azotimanducaceae > UBA11889. The sequence continues at coordinate 6,695 of JAYGFA010000097.1, forward strand.
CGCGTTATCACTTGAAGTGGAATAAGACTTTGAAGCTGCAAACAAGCGACAAGCCACATCGATCTTTGTTGGTGTTGGGTTGCTCCACGTTGCTATGACCCTTCAAGACGCGTATTGCCGGCGTAGAACATTTGCCATCATCTCTCATCCGGACGCCGGTAAAACCACAGTGACCGAAAAGCTTTTGTTATTAGGGGGCGCAATTCAGATGGCCGGGACTATCAAGTCACGTAAGTCTAATCGGCATGCGCGTTCAGATTGGATGGCGATGGAACAAGAACGCGGCATTTCGGTAACGACGTCCGTTATGCAGTTCGATTACGGTAATCGGATCGTCAATCTTTTGGATACCCCTGGACACGAGGACTTTTCGGAAGATACCTATCGCACCCTTACCGCAGTAGATTCGGCTCTCATGGTGATCGATGGAGCCAAAGGAGTTGAGCCAAGAACGGTCAAGTTGTTAGAGGTTTGTCGATTACGCGATACGCCGATACTCACCTTTATTAACAAGTTAGACCGCGCGATTCGAGATCCGATTGAATTGCTCGACGAGATTGAGGACGTTCTGCAGATCGAATGTGCGCCTATCACCTGGCCGGTGGGGATGGCCCGCGATTTTCGTGGGTGTTACCACCTGCTCGAAGATCGTTTTGATTGCTACGAAACGGGGCATGGCGATCGGATTCACGAATATGCCAGCATTTCTGGTTTGGACTCGGCAGCAGCAAAGAACTGGCTTGGTGAAGAATACGAACAATTTGTGGAACAAATAGAACTGGTCAAAGGCGCAAGCCACGAATTTGACTTACAGGATTTCTTGGAAGGTCGGTGTTCGCCTGTATTCTTTGGTACGGCGCTTGGCAACTTCGGCGTTCGACACATGTTGGATATGTTCGTCGATATTGCCCCAACCCCGGGCCCACGCTTGGCTGGTACTCGAATGGTCGAACCATCGGAGGACGAGTTCACGGGATTCGTCTTCAAGATTCAGGCCAATATGGACCCTCGTCATCGAGATCGGATCGCATTTATGCGGGTTTGCTCCGGTCGCTACCAGCATGGCATGCGCATGAATCATGTACGCCTGGGGCGCGAAACAAAGATTACCAATGCCGTTACATTTATGGCGGGCGATCGCGTCAAAGTTGCGGAAGCGTATGCCGGAGATATTATCGGCCTCCACAACCATGGGTCGATTCAGATTGGCGATTCATTCAGCGAAGGGGAACCTATCGTTTTTCAAGGCATCCCCAACTTTGCTCCCGAATTGTTTCGCCGAGTTCGGGTGCGGGATCCTTTAAAGTCGAAACAACTGGAGAAAGGGATTCGTGAGCTTTCTGAAGAAGGGGCAACGCAAGCGTTTATGCCACTGTTGGGAAATGACATCATTGTTGGCGCTATCGGGTTGTTACAGTTTGATCTAGTGGCATACCGGCTGCGAGAAGAATACCGCGCCGATTGTCTATACGAGCATAGCTCGGTATACGCAGCGCGGTGGGTTACTTGTGGCGACGAGGACAAACTCGTTAAATTTCGCACTAGGAACTCAGATCAACTCGCGCTCGACAGCGACGGTTTCCTCACGTTTCTCGGGACGTCTAAGGCCAACCTCGAGTTGGTACAAGAGCGATGGCCGGATATCCGATTTTTGTCGACTCGAGAGCACGGGGCGAATGCGTAGATTGCCGGTACCGTTGTTGGAGGTACGCGAGGGCCGGTATGATCTTTACTAAAACAACAGCAGGAATTTTATTGGATTGATTAGCCTACCGTACGCAGCCGATTTGGCCGCATTTATTGATCATCCGCACGATGTTGTCGAGGGTGCCCTGGTGGTAGCCAGGATCATCGATAAAGAAGCCGATGTGGCATGGGCTCGACGCGAACTGGATAGGCTCGCTGCAGAGATTGGGCCCGGAGATGCGGTCCACATTTGCGGTGAACTGCGACGGTTGGGCTTTCAAGGTGCGGGTCGGCGCTATTACGACGCTGGTAATAGCCGTTTAGATGTCGTGTTGCGTTCAAAGCGTGGGATTCCTATTTCTCTTGCCATGATCATCGCGGGTGTCGCTCACCGGCTAGGGCTACCAACCGAAGGAATCAATTTCCCCAGGCACTTTTTATTGACTGTCGCTGGCGAATTAGTGGATCCGTTTGAACTGAAAGTCACCTCGATCGAGGCTTCAACGGAGTGGTTGACCGACAATAATTTAGACCCCAAGCAGGCATTCGCGGTTGCGAGCCCAATCGATATTGTGGTCCGCTTGCTCAACAATGTGCGGATGATTTTGCAGTCGTCGGGAGATTACTTAAAGGCGCTTGAACTTTCGGATTATCAGTTGATGCTGGTTCCCGAGCACTATGGACTCTACATTGAACGGGCAGACGCGTGGATGCACTTTGGTGATCGGGACATGGTGTTGCGCGAGCTGAAAAGCGCTCGAGAGTATGCTCCCTCAAGTGTCATTGCCGAACGCATCGGCGATCGTATCAAGGATATTGGGAACGCGCCGTCAAGTGACTTGAATTAATTGGCGTGTCTAATCGGTCATGTCCTCAAATGGGTTGGGCATGTTTAGTTCGATTGGTTGCTCAAATCCAGGAATTCGGATTGTTGAATCAGTTAGCTCTAAATCCTTGCCTTCGAGAACGCCTTCCCCAAATTGATAGATAGGTGTGGCGTCACCGCGAATCGCTCGTTGATCATAGTCACGCGCTGTTTCCCGGACCGACTCGTTGCGATGGGCGTGAGCCAGGAGCTCATCGCGACCGTGCCGTTTTTCGAGCATTTTCATCGTTAAAGTGGGGGACAATGCAAGCCCCGTCGCGTTGTTGCCGCCAAATCCCTTTGAATTAATAAAAGCCACGTCGAGTGACTCGGGAGAACAATGGATATGATCGGACCCAATCGTCAAATGGCTCGCGTGAACATCATCGGCAAGGTGGTCAATGGTCGCGATTCCTGGGATGAATCCATATTTCCATGTTCCCAGCGCGCTGGTGAGCTGATCCCCGGCGGCCGGTGCTAGCGTGTGACCGAGGTATGCCTTGACCGCGGCAACGGGCCAATTTGCTATCCCGAATGTTTTTGCCAATTCGTTCATGATGTGGGATTCGGTTACTCGATTTTGTGGAGTGCCCGTTCCGTGGGCGTGGATGTACGAACGTTCTCGTAAACCGTCATCGCCGATCAGAGATCGCGCAGACGCCATTGCTTTGGCCATGGTCACGTAATTGCCTATTCCAGGGCTCGGGATAGATTTCTTAAATCCATCGGCGTTGACGAATACATCGGGTACCGAGCCATAAATTTCGGCGCCGAGTTCAAGTGCGAGATTGTCATCCATCAGAACGACATAGATTGCGGCCTCGGCCAATGTAAACCCAGCGTTGTCCGAGAAGGGTCGGCACGCTCTTCGATGGTCGATTTCGTTACTACCATCGAGGCCCATGAGTGCTTCGTCTTCGGTCAACGCTCCCATGGTTCGATAGGCTTCAATAATCTCGGGTGTAATTGGCGCTTCGGACCCGCCAACCAACGCGACGCGTCGTCGGCCACTACGAATATCGTCGATGCCTTGTTTTAAGTTGTATAGAAACGTCGCACAGGCACCAATTACCGCGCCGGTAGAACCCACACTGCCGAGGATGTACGCATTAATAAAGTCTGCGGGCATTTCGCAGAGCCCGAGGGCAGCCTGCTTAGAGGTGGGGCGTTTGCCCATCATTGGCGCTTGAAGCATGCCGCCCGTACCGTTGTGGTCTAGTTGCCCCATCGCACTGCCCGAATACACGGCAAAGGCATCGGGAGGTACTCGGCGACGCAGACTCGTCCAATCGATTCCGATTGAGTGGACTGCGTCGGAAGCACCATAAACCGTAAGCTGGAGTCCGCGCGGATGACTTCTCGATGGGTAGAGTGCTCCAGGATCGAATCCGGTCGGCACTTGACCCGCGGATGAAACCCGCGACACGCGACGATCCGGTAGCAGCACTTCCGTTGAATTGTCGACCGATATCTCGACGGTGTCGTCTGATAACGCTTTCAGGCTCCAGTTCGCGGGCACGCGTTCGGGTAGTTGGCGTGCAGGTAGTACAAATGTGAGAGCGTTGCCCAATGTCCCCGTCAGCGTGGCTGAACGGTGAACAAGAATTTCGTCGGGATCGAAGAGGCCGATCTGGCGCACCAATGTGTTGTTCCGAATGTAATCACGAACCTCGTCGTCAGCGGCATCGCCTTCCACATTCATGATCCCCGCAAGGCTCTGATAGGTTTCAGCCGCGTCTTGTTCGCCTAATACGTCGATTACAGTGCGTCGGTACGCGTGATGAAAGGACACCCGTCCCGCTGGGTTGATACCACCGAATCCTGCGATAACGGGTAATGGCGTCAATTGGTTAGTTGATCGACCCGAGATTTGTTAGAACCCGCCTATTGTATGTTCTCCGAGTACTCGATGCATGGTCTTTCAGGGCGTTTCAATCGCGATAGCGGTTGCTTCACCAGCGCCGATGCAAAGGAACGGCTACCCCTCCACCTGCCTCCCGTTGTCCGGTGTGCATGGGCTAGCGTCACGATCAAACGGCTGCCCGTCAAACCGATAAGGTGTGCCTGCGCTGACCACACAACCCAGCAGAATTTCGTCAATGTTTGCAGGGTTTATTCCAGAATCTTCTACGGCTGCTGAGATAGCGTGGCCCCCAAGTTCCGCAGCGGTGTGGCCTGCCAGCGATCCGTGGAAACTGCCAATGGGCGTACTCTTCGCACCAAGAATAAAAACATGCACGGGACTTCCGAAGTTAGCGTTCGTTAGAACGTGAAATCAATTCTGCGAAGTTGCAGGGTTTAAAGGTCGAATCAAGCTGATTATGCAATATACAGTCCCAGGCCGTCGCGCAAGCGTTGGTTGATCCAGGCACCGCAAAAATCAGCGTGCCGTTGGCGAGTCCAGCAATTGCGCGCGACTGGATCGTCGAGCTACCAATTTCTTTGTGCGAAATTTGTCGGAACAGTTCACCAAAACCTTCAATCGTCTTATCAAACAAGGGCAGAAGTGCTTCGGGAGTACTGTCTCTGCCGGTAAACCCGGTTCCACCCGTCGTTAGCACGACGTCGGTGGTATCGTCAGCAATCCAGTTCGATACTGTTGCTCGAATCTGATACACGTCGTCTGGGATTAGGACGCGAGTGGCGAGCAGGTGACCGTCGCTGCTGAGTCGCTCCGCGAGTAGGTCTCCCGACGTGTCGTTGGCGGCCGTCCTGGAGTCGGAGATGGTCAAAATGGCGATGGCGAGAGGAGACATATCGCTTAAAGAAAGGAACATAAGTTTGCGGATTTGTTGGCAAATACATTACAGTAGCCGTCCCGATTCTGCATCACCTCATAAGTATCAAGCACGTAGCCAAGGTCTGAATGGACAGTAACGTCGTCGAAGGTGATCGCCTGTTTCTGATCGCTGAGGATCTGGCGCAAGACTTCTCCCTTCTTCCTACCATAGAAGCCGAAGCATACGGTGGTATGCGGGGGTTGGTGTCCAGCTCTTCGATCGCTCGGCAGCTTAGTGCGCTCGAAGCGATGGACATCGATACGTATATCGAGACCGCCGTCGAGCCGGCGGAGATGCAGACACGAACGCCGGCACCTTCGGTCATCCATGCGCTTGGTTCCATCATTGATGAACAGAGCGACGGCCCCTTTTATTGCGCCACCGTCGCAATGGATTTCGATGGAGACGAACGGTTAGTCGGGTTCATAGCGCAAGACCGCTCGGTCCAGAACGGTACGTGGATGCCGCAGCATCATCTCGCGGCGGTTGCGTTTGTTGAGAAATGCTCCAGGCGTGCGATGCCGATTGTGAGTCTCATGGACACGCCCGGGGCGGCGTCGGACGCTGAAGCGAATCGCGGTAATCAGGCGCACAGCATTTCCCGTTTGATTACCGAAATGTCGAATGTGGATGTGCCCAATGTCGGAATTATCTTTGGGCTGGGTTACTCCGGTGGCGCAATTCCGCTCGCAGCTAGCAACATAATCCTGTCGGTCCGCGATGGGGTGTTCAGCACCATCCAGCCCAAGAGCCTCGCGAGCATCGCGCGACGGCTGAATTTATCGTGGCAGGAGTGCGCTAAACATGTCGGCGTCTCCCCATATGAACTCATGCAGCAGGGCAATATAGATGGGATTATTGATTACGCGCCGGGCGATGAAGGAAACCAGTTGGAGAATCTTCGGCTCGCGATCGTCAGCGGGATTTTGGCCGTTGAACAATCGACCAAAACTTTCGTGGCCGAAAATCCTTATATTCTTGATCACTATCGAAGAAGTCTGCAGCGCTATCTTGAGCCGTCGGAGCATCTTCAGAAGGTTCAGGCAAGCGCCTCACTGAAAGTTTCCAAGAATCCGACCGAATATCTGAACGTGTTTGGAGTTACGTTTCGCTATTTGCGCTATTTAAGGGTGCGACGGCGTATTAAGGCAACCACCCGCCAACAATACGGGCGTTTAGCACAGAGCGAGCTTCCAGAAGGTGAACTTGGTGCCCGCTCAGACCGTGAACGGCGCCGGATTTTCTTACGATGGTTGCAAGACCCCGACAAGCTTATGTATGACGATGACCTAGCTCGAGCTTGGAAGGGATACGCAGAGACAAAGAAGGCCGTTCATGACGAGCGCAGCAGGATCCAGCAGTTTTTCCTTGGTGAACCAAAGAAGAATTACGAGGATGCTCGGAATCATTTGTTGGCGTCGATCGGAATGTATCTGTACAACCGATGGAAATCTGAGGCAGCGGGCAACTTACGAACGCTGAAGCAGTACATTGAAGATTACGAAGATACCCGGCATCTGATTAGAGTGGGAGAGATTTTAGATCCAGTCGCGTTAGTCGGTGCCATACGCTGCGATCGCGACATCGGACCAACGCTCAGGGAACGTTTTACTCACGAGGGAAAAAAACTCCTCGGGACGCGAAATCTTAGTGCTCGAACGGAGGCTCAATTGCGGAGCCAATTGGCTACCGAACTCAATCTGGCCATGACCGAAGGACCCATTGAGGGAGTCGTAGAAACTGAGCCGAGAAAAGATAATCAGCCCAGGCGATCTGAAACTTCCAGCATCGTTACTAATCGACGAGTCCTTCAAGAGCGTTTCAATGACCATGTTGCCCCATCCAGAGTGGAGGGAGCGCCCTTCGAGTTTAGCGACCACACTGTCCTGGACGTGCTTCTAGAAAGTGAGCTTCGAGACGACTTCGTGGCTGAAATCGAGAATTTGCTGCTTTTTGATTCTGTATACGATCAAGTATTAGAGAGCCTTGATTCGATCGCTGAGGAAGCTGGACGCAGTAAGGCGTTAGCTCAGGAGTCGGTGCGGACACTCATCGAACGCACGCTTACACGCGCTGCGAGCGACCTGCTGGATTCTGGCGTCGACGAAGAAGTAACGATGGAAGCTGGGCGCCGACAGCAGCAATTTTTTGACTGGCACCTGCGGATCTCGAATACGCCAAAATCGAATGGCTTTTTCCGAGGGGTTGAAGAGTGGAAGAAGACCGCATTCCCACACCTATCGGATACGCTCATTGTCGTAGCCACTTTTTTCTTTGAACGGTTGTTGGTGTCTTATGTTCAAGCGGAACGGGAGGGTCGACGCTACGACGGACGGATTTCGCCACGCAATATCGGTCGGAAAAAGGATTTCTGGAATCGCCTGAACATTGCCTATCGTGATCTCCTGATTCAAAACGCGTTGCGGCGGTTTAAGGCCAGACGCGGTACCGGACATAATGCCTTTGTAGAACGGTTCTTCGAGGACTTTGAGGAACAGCAAAAAGATTCACTAAGTACCGATCCTTGCCAGTTTCCAGGGCTGAGGATTTCTATTGAATCTGCGTTGGAGCAAGGTTCGACACCTTGTGGCGTGATTGCTGGGATAGGTACCTTTAGAGACGAAAACGGCGGCCTCCGCGTCGGTACAGTGATCTCGAACCCGGACTTCCAAGCCGGCGCGTTCGATATGGCAAGCGCGGAAAAGTTCTGCAAATTGTTGGTGACCTGCGCGGAACAAAACCTACCGGTGGTATGTTTCATTTCGTCAGGTGGAATGCAGACCAAAGAAGGCGCTGGATCGTTATTTTCGATGGCCGCAATTAACGATCGGATAACGCGTTTCGTACGTGATTTCGATCTACCCGTGATCATATTTGGCCACGGAGACTGCACCGGTGGCGCTCAGGCTAGTTTCGTTACGCACCCGCTTGTCCAGACATATTATTTTTCTGGCGCGAGTATTCCGTTTGCAGGGCAGATTGTTGTACAGAGTTACCTGCCTTCGGATTCGATCCTGTCCAATTACCTGGTCGATGTGTCTGGAGCTATGCAAGGTCTTGTGCGTCATCCCTTTTACGACGATCTTGACGACGAACTTCGCAAGATCGACCCGGATATACCCATACCCCGCGAGAGTGTTGTGGAAGTAGTGAACCGGGTGATGTCCGGAACCCTGAGTCAGGAACGACCGATGGTTACGCCTGCCCGAAGCCGAGTTGATGAAGGTGATCTGTACCATCCAGTTAAGAGGGTACTAATCCATGCACGAGGATGCACAGCTGTAAAGCTAATAAGGGTGGCCCAAAGGGAAGCGATCGAAGTGGTTCTCGTGCAATCGGATCCCGACATGGAATCGGTGGCGGTCGACATGCTCGGAAACGCGGATACCGTTGTCTGCATTGGTGGCAATACACCTGACGAAAGTTATCTCAATGCGATGTCCGTGATCGCCGTGGCTGAGCATGAGCATGTTGATGCCCTGCATCCAGGCATCGGTTTTCTTTCAGAGAGTAGCCAATTTGCCGAGCTGGTCCGATCAAGAGGCATCAACTTCATTGGTCCGCCAGTGTCGAGCATGGAGACCATGGGGAATAAATCCAACGCGATCAATACCGCGTTACGGCTAAAGGTACCCGTGGTACCCGGGAGTCACGGCATCGTCACGGAAGTCGAAACTGCGGCCGATCTGGCTAAGCGCATTGGCTATCCGCTACTGATAAAAGCGGTGCACGGAGGCGGAGGCAAGGGCATACAGGTCGTCCAAGACGAAACCGCATTCCACGAGTTGTTCCAACGTGTCTCGGTAGAAGCGCGTGCAGCGTTCGGAAATGGTGACGTATATCTTGAGAAATTCATTACTTCACTCCGCCATATAGAAGCCCAATTGTTGCGGGATCGATACGGCAACACGCACGTTCTAGGCATTCGTGATTGCAGTGTCCAGCGAGACAAACAGAAGGTGATTGAAGAGTCAGGATCCACGGTATTGCCTGAAGCGCTTCTGGACACGGTCCTCAAGCACACCGCAGCGATCGCGAGCGAAGTGGAGTATGTAGGTGCTGGAACCGTCGAGTTTATTTATGACCTCGACGCGGATGCCATTTACTTTATGGAAATGAATACGCGTCTGCAGGTCGAACATCCGGTAACGGAATACGTGTCTGGTGTCGATATAGTCGCTGAGCAATTTCGTATCGCGGGTGGTGGGGATATTGCCAATCTTGAAGTTGGTAACAATGGTTATGCCATTGAAGCTCGAGTGAATGCGGAAAGGATCGTGCGCCTGCAAGACGGGACGCTCGCATTTCGTCCAAGTGCTGGAACGATTGAGGTCTGCCGTATGCCGGAGGAAAAAGGCGTTGACGTAATTTCAACAGCGGGCAAGGGTAAATTCGTCTCCCCATACTATGACAGCATGCTCGCTCAAATCGTCGTTCACGCCGGCGATCGGCAAGCCGCGGCAAGGAAATTGGAGGAATACCTCGGGCGGGTCGAAGTTGTGGGAATATGCACCAACATTCCACTCGTTCGAGCAGTCCTAAAGGATCCGCAGTTTCTGAAAGGTGAATACGACGCAAGCTATTTGCCGGCCTTACTTGAGCGGCTTGATGCTGACGCGCTTATTGCTGAAATTGACGCTGCTTCTGGGGATATTGGAACTGCATTTGGTGCGGAGTCGATTCGTATAGACGGAAGCGATCAACTGAAAGTGCTATCACCTACTACGGGAATTTTCTATTCGACGCCGTCTCCGGCCGAACCCGAGTACGTTTTGGAAGGTGATCGAATCGGTCTGAACGATACGCTCTGTCAACTGGAAGCGTTCAAGGTTTTCACGCCGATGTGTATCGCCGATTTCAACACGGCTGAAGGCCATTTGTACGAAGCTGGTCGGGAGTATGAGGTCGTTCGTACCAATGTGGCATCGGGTCAACAAGTGAATGTGGGTGATTTACTGTTCGTGATACGTCCCACCTAAGCGCACAGTCGTTTCTCTCGCGGAGATGAGGCGCCTACACCAACAGGTCCCAAGCCCCTTTCATGATACAGATGGTACTCGCGATCAGAATGATCTTGCTTGTGACGTTTCGAAAAGCGGTCTCGTTTACTCGGTCTAAAAAACGTGTTCCTACCCACGTACCTGCGACTGCGAGCGAAATGGAAACAACTAGTAGGCCGGGTGTTAGCAATGTATTGAGAGTATCGACTGCCTTGCTTGCAATGCAGCCGTAATAAACAAGTTTGACGATGTGCCCTAGGGTTTGCATAAAGGCTTTGGTGGCAACAACTTGGTATCGGTTAAGCGAGCTCCGTAGGTAAAAGACATCCAGCAGAGGACCGGACGCACCGGCGAGCAACTGCCCCAGAGTCACCGAGACGCCGCAAGCGATAGCGTTCGATGGTTTCGTAATGTCTAGGCCGCGAGACGAGGTACTAGTCGCGCGATCCAAGGAAAGATACCAATCAATACCAGTATTAACGCGGGATCTGGGATGATCGTGGAGAAAATAAATCCAGCGAGGACGATGGTAGTGCCCACGAGGTACGGGGGGATCACGTTCCAAACCGTGTTGCCTCGCACAAACCAAAATCGCGAGCCGTTCGAAATACTCTGGACCGTCCCATGTAAGATCGTTGCGCTTGCGACGGGTAATACCGTCACAAGGACGGCCATAAGAACCATACCGCCTGCCATCCCGACCACGCCGGACCGGATCGACGTCAACAATGCACAAATAAAAACCAGAATCGTCAAGGAACTAGTCAAGCCAGGGTGCTCTGCATGACTTTGATCCTTCACCTGTGTATGAAAAAAGCGAATAATTGGAATATAAGAAAGTAGTTTAGGGAATAGATGGAGTGATCGAGAACTTAGAGACATTGGTTCAGCTGTCTGCAACTGGAACCATGATGGAAACGGCGACCAGGATGAAGATATCGCAGAGCGCGGTGAGTAAGCGCATTGCGTCGCTGGAGAGCTACTACGACCGTAAACTGGTTGAACGCCACGGTCGTCGCGTTGCTTTAACCCACCATGGTCGTCAATTAGTAGACAAGGTGACTCCCCTGCTGCAGGAGGTTCGCGGCGTGTTCTTGGAAGATAACGCGCTTCGTAAGGGACGTATTATTGTTGGTGTCTCGGAAGCCATTTTGTCGAGCTGGGGAGCGCGATTGTTTGCCGTTGTCCGAGCCGATCTACCCGAAGTCGAATTTGAATTTCATGCCCAACGATCGCCGGCCGTTTTGGATCGAATTCGAGCTGGAGAATACATGGTCGGTGTATGCACCGGCATGGCTAACGCGGAGGCTGATTTGCAGTCCGAAATAATCCATCTCGAACCGATGGTAGTCATTCCCTCAGGCCTCGTACGAATAGATTACAAAGTTTTTCGGCCATTGGACGTTATCACAATTGAATCGCGGTCCGGTGCGTGGGCTTCTATTGAGGACGATATGCGGCGCTTGAAGCTCCGCAGGAACACCTCGATGGAATCGTTCTTTGCAGTTGGGCAGATGGCGATTGAAGGTTTTGGGCACGGATTGGTTCCGCACGGCGTCGCGGTCACACTCGGGATAGCAAAGGAACTATTGATTGATTTAGGAAGAGAAGGGATGAACCGGCCGGTGCGATTCGTCGCGCGCAAGTCGATGTTCGCGCGACCGTTGATCCAAAATTTTCACAAAGCGCTCGTGACACATGCGGCGTCTATCATAGGCGGTCGTAACGATTGACCAATGCGGGTGCCGGACAAGAACGCTAATTCCTATCGGGAAACTTCTTGAAATGTATCGGTGGGACCGTTTGCCCACTCTGATAAAACACGTATCCATTCGGGCGTCTCATTCAGGGCTGGGATCAACGTCAGCTCTTTCCCGCCAGCTTTGTGGAAACGGGCGGAGAGTTGTTGGCCGATTTCTTCTAACGTTTCCAAGTTATCCACGGCAAATGCTGGACAGACAACGGCTAGATGGCGTACTCCATGACGCGCCATCTCAACGGCATGTTGGTTAGTCGCCGGTTGAAGCCACTTGCCGGGGCCTAACCGGGATTGGAAACTGAGACTGTGATCGATTCCTAGCGAAGCGCCGATGGCACGGGTAGTAGAAAAACACTGGTGTCGATAACAGGTGGCGTGCGCTATCGAGCGTGTGTCGCAGCACGACCCGGTTTTTAGACAGTGATTTTTGGTCGGATCTGCGTTGGTCAGGTGACGTTCTGGAAGTCCGTGATAGCTGAACAAAAGATGTTCCGCGGATTCGGGTAGATGTTTCTTTACGTGAGTACCGAACACACGAAGGAAATCCGGGTGGTTGTAGTATGGAGGTAGCACCAATAAACGTTTTCCGCTGAATGCACTTGCTACTTTTTCGATCGTTGTTGTTCGTGTCGAGTCCGCGTGCTGCGGGTAGAGCGCCATGAGGACAATTTCATCGACATTGCCTAGAGCATTTATCGCTGCCTCTATTCGCGGTGTCCCGTAGCGCATTGCCATGGCGACTGGAAGTCCGCTTTCTCGACGAATTCCATCGGCGACGGAACTCGTCAACGACACAAGAGGCGATCCGTCGTCGTTCCAAATGCGTTGGTACGCCCGTGCGGTTCGTCTTGGCCTAGTGATGATAATTGCCGATACGAGCAGACGACGCAGAACCCAGGGCATTGCGAGCACATGGGGGTCCATTAGGAACTCGTTGAGGTAGCGCCGAACTGCTGCGATGTTAGGTGATTCCGGTGACCCTAGATTAACGACGAGAATCCCTCTGCATCCTTGGTCGGCATTCCGGTATAAGTTAGTATCCGCGCTCTTTTCCAGTGTCATATTCTTATGGCCGTTATCGTTGATTACGACGCGGGTAACTTGCGTAGCGTACAACGCGCCTGCACCGAAGTTGGCTTAGCGGCAATCATTAGTCACGATCCCGAAGCAATTCGACATGCCGACCGCATTATTTTCCCAGGCGTTGGGGCTGCGGGCAGTGCGATGCGGAGCATACGCAAATCCGGCGTTGACGTCGCATTGCGGGACGCTTTTCGCTCCGGGGTGCCTATCCTTGGAATTTGTCTTGGATTGCAGATTTCGCTTGGGTTTTCGGAAGAGGATGATCAGGAAACGCTGGGCTTTTTGCCTGGGAAAGTTTGCCGATTTCAGCTGAATGATAGTGACCTAAAAATTCCTCATATGGGTTGGAATGAGATTGAGATACAGCGCCGGCATCCGCTTTTGGAGGATATTAAGGAACGCGACGAGTTCTATTTTGTACACTCGTTTTTCCCGGAGCCCGAAAATCCAGCATCCGTTTTTGCTTCCGCGCAGTATGAGCGCGAATTCTGTTGCGCTGCGGGATCGGATAATTTTTTCGGCACGCAATTTCATCCAGAAAAGAGTGGACGCGTAGGTCTAGGACTTTTAGATCGATTCAGAAATTGGGACGGCCGCGTTGTTGAGTAAACGGATCATTGCCTGCCTCGACGTGCGTGACGGCAGATTGGCGAAGAGCATTCGTTTCGTTGATACCAAGGATATCGGTGATCCAGTCGAAAAAGCGCGTGAGTATTATTTGGGCGGTCTTGACGAGCTTGTGTTTTACGACATCACGGCGTCCAGCGAGGCACGTAAGATAATGCTGGACGTTGTTGAGTCGGTGGCGGAGCAGGTATTCATTCCATTGTCCGTAGGGGGAGGGATCCGCACGGTTCGGGATGCAACCGATTTGCGGATGGCTGGCGCAGAAAAAATTAACGTCAATTCTGCTGCCGTTCTTCGACCGGAACTAATCAGTGAGTGTGCGGCGGCGATTGGGAGTCAAAATGTGGTGCTATCGATCGACGTTCGGCGCGTGGGTAAAACCGATGAGATGCCGAGCGGTTACGAGATCGTCATTAACGGAGGAAGGCGTCCGATGGGGATCGACGCTTTGGCTTGGGCGAAACAAGGAGAAAGGTTGGGGGCGGGCGAACTTGTAGTTAATTCCATCGATGCAGACGGGACGCGCGATGGTTATGAGATTGCACTGACGCGTTCTGTCGCTGAAATGGTCAGAATTCCTGTTATCGCATCGGGTGGAGCTGGAACACCAGAACACCTCCACGAAGTGCTTACTACTGGCAAAGCGGACGCCGCGCTTATTGCCTCAATGGTGCACTACGGTGAATACACTATCAGTGAAGTGAAAAATCATCTTCACGATTTGGGCGTGAAAGTTAGGATGTCGTGGTAATGAAAGCGATACAGGTAGATGGCCGGGAATTGAGGTGGGAGGACGTGGTTGAACCACCGTTGGGCGTCGGCGAGGTGCGTATAGCGAATCAAGCGACTGCACTTAACCGAGCCGATCTTGCGCAGCGGGCGGGACACTACGCCCCGCCCTCAGGTGCAAGCTCAATTCTGGGACTCGAATGCGCCGGCGTAGTAGAAGCAGTCGGTGAGGGCGTCGGGCGCGTTCGCGAGGGCGATCACGTATGCGCGTTGCTGGCCGGGGGCGGGTACGCTGAAACGGTTGTTGTCCCTGCGGGACAGGTGTTACCGGTACCAGAGGGACTTTCGTTCCACCAAGCAGCGGCGCTCCCGGAGGTTTTTGCTACGGCGTATCTGAATTTGTATATGGAAGCGTATCTTGAACCGGGTGAGTTTGTTCTCTTGCATGCAGGAGCTAGTGGCGTGGGTACGGCGGCGATTCAGCTCTGTACCGCGTTTGACAACCCTTGTTTTGTCACGGCCGGAAGCAGCGAGAAAGTTGGACGATGTGTGGAATTGGGTGCTGCAGATGGTTGCGACAGGAATGCGGTTCATTTCGTCGAAGAAGTACCTCGATGGACGGCGCAGCACGGCATGGACGTCATCTTGGATCCCGTGGGCGGTGTTTATTTCGAGTCCAACCTAGCTTCACTCGCCGTTGATGGGCGGCTCATTCTTATTGGATTACTCGACGGAGCCACCGCACCCATTGCATTGGGTGCAATGATGTCGAGACGTCTTCGCGTCATCGGTTCCACCTTACGCGGTCGATCAATCGCCGCAAAAGCCCGGGTCATGGATGCCCTACGCGAACGCGTGTGGCCTCTAATCGAGGCCGGGCAGATACATCCTATTATAGAGACGGTTATGCCGGTAACCGAAGCCGATCAGGCTCATCAACTGCTGTCCAAGAACGGAACGTTTGGAAAGGTGGTGCTCGATATACCGTAGGAAATCACGGTGTCGCGTTGTTGTCGATAAGGTCTTCCAAGACTGCCCGTTGCTCAATCAATGTACGTACTTGACTGGAGAGCTCATCGAATCGGGTTTGTTCTTTGGCGACGACGACGTCGGGTGCTTTATCGACAAAATTCGTGTTAGCCAGTTTCGCGGCGATTTTTCCTAGCGTCGTCTGCAATTTCTGGATTTCTAGAGAAAGTCTCTGTTGTTCGGCTTTGGCCTCACCCGGATCCGTAAACGGGACGATAACCTTGAGGCGATGTACCAGTTGTACCGAGCATGCAGGTAGCGGATCGTTATCGTCTAGCCAGACGATCTCGCCCCGCAACTTGGCCTGTCTTTGCATCAATTTCTGCGTCGTTTTACTCAGTTGTCTGTCACGCGCTGTACCCCCCTGCAACATGAGTACGACGTCTTGAGAAGGCTTGACGCCGCGTTCACCGCGAATGTTGCGGACCGCGGTGATGACGTCTTTAAGCCACCCTATAGCCGCGTCAGCTTCTTCGTCTAAAGGGGCGTCTTCTTTTTGTGGAAACGGTTGCAACATTAGGGTTTTCGCCGTGATCCCAGTTACTGGGGCGATTTCGCGCCATAACGTTTCGGTGATATACGGCATGATTGGGTGCGCGATCCGCAGCAACATTTCGAGAACGTATACCAGGGTAGTACTGGCCGCGCTAACCTCTTTTTGATCCGCGTTTGCATCGAAAAAGATGGATTTGGTCAGCTCGACGTACCAATCGCAGTATTCGTGC
>JAYGFA010000022.1:0-4214 GCA_046582115.1 Pseudomonadales bacterium
CTCTAGTTGGGGTCCCTAAAACGCGTTCGGACCTCGATACAAACCGGGTAGCACGAAGTGCTCAAAAAATAGCAAAAACGGCCAATTTTGGGATGACATGCTACCCGTCGAACGTGCTAGAACCCAGCAAACTCATAGTCTAGCGCGATTATGAACATTGGACTGTTAATCATCGACTCATCATTCTAGATTGCAATCTTCCCCATTCATCCGTACGTCCGATCTCGTCTGAGGTACTTCAGTCTCACCGACCTCCCAAGACCGGCAGCTGCTATAGTCGCGAAACCTTGCACCCGTTTACGCAAGAGTTCACGGCATGAGGCGACGACTGTTCGACGCATAGTGGAGTACGGGAGACGCCTCGCTCGCCAGGAAAAATACGCTCGAGGTTATTGACGGTTTGAAGCGGGTTGGTCAGAGCCATTGGATTTGGGGAAATCTATTTTTCCTCTGCACGGGCTGTGCGACGTCGCAGCAGTACGACAAGTCCGAGGTTTATTTCCCCGACGAAACGATATGCCATCCCTATCGCGTACCGATCCAATGCACCGACGGACACTGTGCTCCCAATGCGGAGCTTGAAGTTCATTGCCGAATTCTTCAGGGCAATTAAGCAAACTACCTAGGTGTCGTTTCCTTAAGGAAAGCCCACGCCATTTCACTGGTGTTCAGGTCGAGCGAGATACCTTTATAGGGCAGATGACCGGCTTCGAACACAGTTAGCAGCGCGACATCGGCCCCGTTAATACACTCGGACGCCCGCAGAAGTTCGTGACGGCCTTCGCGCCAAACCACTTCGCTCTCTCCGGCACACCCGTTACGAATTCTCCAGTGCTCAAAGTTCTTAATCGCGCCGTTCCATTTGCCTTCCTCGTAGTCAACGACGGTATCGGCCTTGCCATGCACTTCTAAGACTGGAATCGGCGAATACGCCACCGGCACGTCGCTTAATAAGTACATCGACATGCAGGCGGCACCCGCAAAAACATCGCTTGCTTCTGCCGCCAACCGCTGAGCCATCGCACAGCCATTGGAGAGCCCCGTGACGTAAACACGTTCGGGGTCAATCGGGTATTGACCGATCAGTTGCACGACCATGTCGCGAACAAACTCGACATCGTCGATTTCTTCGAAAATTGCCGTACCGCAGCATCCTTGGCCGGGCACCTCGGGAGCCTCATTCGCCGATAACCATTGGATGCCACCTGCATTCCAACTCCGCTGAATCCCTTGAGGCCAGGCAACGATGAATCCTTCCCGCGCTGCAATTTCCTCGAAACCTGATAGGCCACGCTGTCCGGTCTTGCTGCTGCTGTAACCGTGAAGATCGAGAAGCAGCGGAACCTCCGTTCCTACACCGTCAGGCACGAGAATATCCCAACACCGCAGGTACTCACCCTGCGGCTGATCAAGACATTCATCGCCATGGGGCACCGTATGGTCGAGGGGACGAAGCCACCACCACACGAGAGCTACTAACGCGACCGCCAACACGCCGATGATTCCGAGCACCCACAACGCCACTTTGACTATGACTTTCACATCGGACCGATTGTTTTACCCATGCGCATAGTTCGTCAATATAGTCGAAGTTATTGCTAGGTTGTGGGTTTAGGTGAGAAGCCGTCGCGTGCTTCCGCGAAATCGAAAGTTTCTAGATAAAGGTCTGAACCGCAGTCTGAGCTACCCTCGCCTCTTCTTCGCGCGGATGAGACGTTCTGATACTGTGCTCGCGAAGTGCATCTAACGAATCGAGACAACTGAAATAGCCATGAAGGTGAAGATGTTTGGTCGACTTTCTCGGAGTGTGCTCGCCGGTGCAGTGATAACTCTCATATCGAGTTGCTACGACGAGTCGTCTTCGATAACGGAACAGGCCGAACACAGATCGGAACCTAACGCCACATCGACGGCCGGTAATGTTGACGACGCGCGGATTGCCGCTGCTTCCGCGAACGAACCGGGGAGCTGGCTAGCCTACGGTCAAACGTACAAAGAGCACCGTTTTTCGATGCTCACCCAAATCGATAAGGACAACGTTTCTAACTTGGGGCTCGCCTGGACCAAGGCCATCGGAGCCATGGAGCGGATGCAAGCTACGCCCCTGGTAGTTGACGGTGTGATGTACGTCACCAACGGTTTAAGTGTGGTCTACGCGGTAGACGCGATATCAGGGGAAGAAATTTGGACCTTCGATCCCCAGACGGACCGAAGCTACATTCAGTACGCGTTCGACCTACCGACCAATCGCGGCGTCGCCGTTTACAAGGGAAGGGTCTACGTCGCCACATTCGACGGCCGACTATTCGCGATTAACGCAAGCACCGGTGAGAAAGTCTGGGAGGTCGACACCTGGCATCCATCGGCGTTGGATCGCTTCAATATCACGGGTGCGCCAAGGGCGGCAGCTGGCAAGGTCTATATTGGCCAAGGTAGCTCGGAGAGCCGAAGACGCCGTGGATACGTGTCCGCCTACGACGCCGATACCGGTGAACTCGATTGGCGTTTTTACTTGGTGCCCGGCGATCCGAGCAAGCCCTTCGAGCATCCTGCGATGGAGCTGGCGGCGAAAACATGGGGCGGTGAGTGGTGGAAGTTCGGAGGCGGCGGAACCGCGTGGAATTCACTTGTCTATGACGAAGAATTGAACAGCCTCTACATCGGGGTCGGCAATGGGGCGCCATGGCCACGCGCTATTCGCTCGCCAGGTGGAGGCGACGATCTGTTTCTTACGGCGATCGTTTCGGTGAACGTTGAGACCGGTCGCATGAATTGGTACTACCAAACGACACCCGGCGATAACTGGGATTACAGCTCGGCCATGGATATGACGCTGACGGAAATGGAAGTCGACGGCGTGTTACGGAAGGTGCTGTTGCAAGCACCAAAAAATGGATTCTTCTACGTGATTGATCGTACCGACGGGACGTTGCTACGCGCGCATCCATACACCGAAGGAATCAACTGGGCCACTCACGTCGACATGCAAACAGGACGGCCCGTTGAAAATCCGGAGGCTCGTTACGAAGAAAACGGTCATTGGATGTTGCCCGCCAACGCCGGTGCCCATAACTGGGAGCCGCAATCCTGGGACCGAGCGCGTGGAATCATGTACTTCTATTACCACGACTACCCGAATTTCTATTCGCTCGACGAGGCCTTCGTGAAAACAGGTGTATACAAGATCCGGCCCAGGGGATTGAGTCTCGGGATAGGGGAAGGCGAATATCGACGTACGCTTGAAGCCAAGGCGGGCCCTCGCCCCGAGACCAAAGGCTACATAACCGCGTTCGATCCATTGACCGGTCAGCACAAGTGGCGCCATGAGCTCGACGCTGCGTTCAATGGCGGAGTCCTAGCGACAACGACCGGTCTAATATTTCAGGGTGAAGGAAATGGCCGTTTTACAGCACGGGATACTGATACCGGCGATCCCGTCTGGAGCTACGAAACGTCCGGTCGGTTCTCTTCATCGCTGATCAACTACATGATTGACGGTGTTCAATACATAGCCACCGTTGTTAGCGGCAACAATTACGATTTACGCGGTTCGGTGCTTGTGTTCAAGCTAGGCGGCGACCACGTCATGGCAGCGACTCAACAACGCAACTTGCAAATCCCGAAACAACCATCAATTGACGCTTCCGACGAAACGATTCAGCAGGGCGACACGCTCTACCACACCTACTGCGCAACGTGTCACCGAGGTATTGGGGTTACGTCTATCGTCGCAACCGCGGTTCCGGATCTCCGCGCCATGACGCAAGACACACACGAGCAATACACAGACATCGTTCTGCGCGGGAGTCGGCTAGATAAAGGCATGGCGGGCTTCGAAGGGACACTCGACGTTGACCAAGCGGAGGCGATTCGAGCCTTCGTTGTGTCCGAAGCCAACAAAATCCGTAAGCGACGCGAAGACTTCGCTAACCGCTCCAGATAACGAGCTGTCACGAGGAAGCGGGATCCACCGTCGTTTGGCGCGGCGTTCACCAGTTCGCTCAACGAATTTCACCTTCGTCCGCTCCGCCATTTATCCTTCCCGTAGGGTCCCGTAGAGTCCCGTAACGTCCAAATTCCAATTTTTACTTCTTTAAATACAATCACTTAGCGTATAATGCGGTTTTGGGACGTTTCCCTAGATCCATGGTGGTTTGGGGGTGCAAATGGGACTGACAGAGCTCAAGGTTCGCAAAGCGCAACCTCGCGAGAAG
>JAYGFA010000062.1:0-1882 GCA_046582115.1 Pseudomonadales bacterium
CTCCCAGCATGCTGTCACTTCCGCTGATCATGGTATGTACCTTGGAAGCCTGTCGTGCGACATGACTCGCCGCCAATTTACCCAAGGAACCTTCAGGTCCTTGGGGTCGACCCTGCTGTTGGGCGGCGCGGGCACGGAGAGCTGTCCATTCAGCCGTCCTGGCTTTGATCATCAGTTCGGCGATGGCTTGCCTGACGACGGGATCGTCAATTTTCCCCGTTTCAATTGCTCGTTCGAAGACCAGATCCACCCGTCCAGCGCGTTGCGGATACCATTTGTATGGTTCCATAACGGTAGCTGTTTCATCCCGTTCTTCGTCGTATATGCGGCCCTGGAGGTCGCGGTCCCGATGAATCGACCGCAACGCATCGGCGCTTCGGCGCTCGTGCATTAGCGTGGTCATGGCAACTTTCCAGCCGTTGCCGATCCGATCCACCTGGTTCTCGGGAGCAACCACGGCGTCGGTAAAAAACACCTGATTGAAAGACGCATGGCCGTTCATCTGCTTGAGCGGATGTACATTCACGCCCGGCTGATGCATGTCGATGACGAAGTACGAAAGTCCGTCGTGTTTGGGCGCCTCCCAATCGGTGCGCGCAAGAAGTAGCCCGTAATCAGCATGGTGCGCGCTCGTGGTCCAGACTTTCTGACCGTTGATGATCCATTGGGTACCATCAAAGTCGGCTCTTGTGATGGCGCCGGCAAGGTCGGAACCGCTTCCCGGCTCACTAAACAGCTGGCACCAAGTATCTTCGCCCGTGAGAATGCGTCGTAGGTACCGAGACTTTTGGGCATCGTTACCGTGCTCGAGAATCGTCGCAGCTGCCAAGAGGCGGATGCCTGTACGGGCCACCGTCACGGCGTTTATTCGGGCGAATTCCTCTTCCACGATCGGATTCAAAGCCAGCGGCAAGTCCTTCCCAAACCACTGCGATGGCCACGTGGGCATTCCCCAACCGGATTCGGCGAGTTTGGTACGCCATTCGATTAATGAAGCATTCGGATCCCAATTGGATTCGAGCCAAAGCCGTAGCTCGTTGCGTAGTGTCTCCGCGTCTAGAGGTTCCATCAGTGTCGCCATCGGGTGACTAGTTGTTCTTTGTGATACGAGGGATCACCGAAAAATACTTCGGAACTTTTGGCGCGTTTGAACCAAAGGTGCGTGTCATTATCCCAGGTGAATCCGACGCCGCCGTGAATTTGGATACATTCGGCCGCGATTCGCATGTAGGCTTCAGAGGCCGATGCTTTGGCCAGGTTGGCGAGTACGGGTAACTCGGGGTCGCTAGATGTAGCGGCCATCGCTGCGTAATAGGCCGCGGACTTGGCCATTTCCACATCGAGCAACATGTCGGCGCATTTGTGTTTGATGGCTTGAAACGATCCGATCGCCCGACCAAATTGGATTCTTTCCGCCGCGTATTTGACTGTTTCGTCAACCAAGTGTTGTGCGCCTCCGACCATTTCGTTGGCGAGACCGATTGCAGCTAGATCGAGCGTCGCTGCTAACTCGGCCGCCAGATCATCGTTTCCACCAAGCCGTCGCGCGGCGACGTCGACAAATCCGAGTTGCGTTAGTTTGCGAGTTGAGTCAATGGTGTTAACGACGCGCCGCGTTAATCCCGGCGCATCACCGTTCACCAAGAAAAATCCAATGGTGTCGCCCGCGTTCCTGTTATTGATCCGGGCGACGACGATAACGAGATCTGCGATGTGCCCATCAAGGACATAGCGTTTGGTCCCGTTTAATCGGTTATTTTTGGCCGAAAGCTCGATTGAATCGGTGTCCCACTTCCCAGAGGTCTCGAAGACCGCGAGGGTTGCAATACGGGTCCCAGTCGCTATATCCGGCAACAGTTCGGATTTCTCCGATTCGGTGGCG
>JAYGFA010000065.1:0-1839 GCA_046582115.1 Pseudomonadales bacterium
TTTCATGATCGCTGGTTCGGAACGCGCGACGGGAAAGGTGTTCAGTGAGATCCAATTCAACGATAAACACCCATCCATCAATCCGGTCACGGGAGCCGCGCTAGAACCAGAACTTTTCCATACCACCGCTCAGGGGTTTTCAGCTTCCGCGGGAACGGCCCTGCCCACGCTTAACCTTGAAAGAGTCTTTGTATTAACCGGACCCGGTACCTGTTCGACCAGTGAGTCCATCATCAACGGTCTTCGTGGCATCGACGTCAACGTCATCCAAATCGGAGCGTCCACATGCGGTAAACCTTACGGTTTTTACGCTTTCGACAATTGTGGCACCACCTATTTTTCAATTCAGTTTCGCAGTTCCAACGCGAAAGGGTTCGGGGACTACACTGAAGGGTTTTCGCCGGCCAACGAAACTACGTCTGGCACGACACTCCCTGGGTGCTTTGTTCTCGACGATTTCGGTCATGCCCTTGGAGACCCGTTAGAGGACCGACTAAAAGCCGCGCTCGCCTATCGCGAGACCACCAATTGCCCGGCAGTAGCGAAAGCCGCAGCCGAATATAAGCGGGCTTCGCGTCCTCGCAATGTCGCCAACGACGGTATCCGGCGACCCTCAGTCGAAACGCTCGGCTTGATGCACGATTGAGGCTACCTTCGTGCTCGCCGCGCGCTACACCCTCTCCAGCCGCAAGACCGCGTCTCTAGCGAGTTACGGGATTGTGGCCCGTCTTGAGATTCGATACACCGCGTTGGCGTAATCGTCCGAGACATAGATGTTGCCCTGGTGATCCTCGGCGACTTCGGCGGGCCGTCCGATCACCTCATCGTCTACCAGAAAACCGGTTAGGAAATCTTGACTGCTAATCCCAGCATCATCCCAATGCAGCGAAACGACCTTGTACCCGTCCTTACGACTACGATTCCACGAACCGTGCAACGCTACCAAGGCAGCACCCAACAAATTCGAGCGATGCACGGGTGAACGTAAAAAAACGATTCCAAGCGGCGCGTTGTGCGCGGGAAAATCGAAAACTGGCGATATTGAATTAGCAATTAGCGTTTCCTTGCCATTTCCGAGGTCGGGATCGGGGTCGCGCGATCCGTTGGCGTAAGGCCAACCATAAAAGCCCCCTGCTTGAATTCGATTCAGTTCGCACGGAGGGTAGTCATCGCCAAGAAGGTCACGTCCGTTATCTGTCGCGTACAGCTGACCGTCGTGCGGTGCCCAATCGAACCCAGCGGAATTCCTCAGTCCAGTTGCGAAGAGTTTTTCGTCCGAACCGTCCGTTTGGTACTGCAGTAATGCCGCGCGGCGTACATCCTTTTCTTCGCATACATTGCAGCTCGATCCGACCGCGACATACATTAACCCATCGGGCCCAATTCGCACCGTTTTTTTCCAATGATTACCGCCGCTGGGAAGATCCCGAACCAAAATATCGTATTCTCCGGAAGTCCGCCCATCGTCGAATGCGATACGGCCAATGCGGTTATCCTCCGCGACGTAGAGGAAACCATCGTAGAGATCGAGTCCGTTCGGTCCATTCAAACCGTCTAAAACGACGTCGCGCCCGTCCGATCGGCCATCATCGTTGCCATCTGCGTACAAAATCACGACTTGACCGGTCCTGGGCGAGGCAACTAGGAGATGGTCTGCATTTGTTACTCGGAGAACACGCGCGTCTTTAATGCCGGCTGCAAACACACTCAATTGATACCCGTCGGGCACTTTCAACCGGGCAGATACAATCGCTTCATCCACCCTCGGTGGATCGACGTAGCTCGGGAAGAAATTCCCCAACGTTGCGAGGGGAATGTTTACAGGCGGCATAACCAACC
>JAYGFA010000046.1:0-34117 GCA_046582115.1 Pseudomonadales bacterium
CGACATGGTGGCGCAAGCGGCTGCGGGAGCGTTCTCGATTACTGGCGAGATCGACGGACCGCCGATGCGACCGGGACCGACCATGGGAGATGCAGGAACCGGAATACAAATGGCGCTCGCTATCGCGGCCGCCTACGCACAAAAACTTCGAACGGGTAAAGGACAGCTCATCGAATTAGCGATGCAAGAGGCCATGACGTACTACCTACGTACGGCTACCTCGTCGGGAAATTATGGCGAACGGGCGGCGAATCGGTCCGGAAACGGTCAGCTTCCGACCATGTCGCTATACCCTTGTGCAGGTGGTGGCCCGAACGATTATGTTTACGTCATGGCTGTTACCGTGAAGATGTGGGAGGCACTCTGTCGCGTGATCGATCGAGAGGAACTCGTTCAAGACCCGCGATTTAGTCAACAGGCGGATCGATACCAAAACCGCGCCGAACTGCGGGCGATCATTGGGGCGTGGATTCTGACGCGTGATAAGTATCAAGCCATGCGCGAGCTTGCCGAGGGGGGCGTACCCGCGAGCGCCGTCCTCGACACGAGCGACCTCTACGACAACGCCCACCTGGTGCAGAGAGGCTTTGTCCACGAAGTTGAACATCCACGGCACGGTAAGGTGAAGCTCCTTGGTTGGCCGGTACGTATGGCGGAAAGCTCGGTCGAAATCGAAGCTGCCCCGTTGCTTGGGCAGCACTCGAACGAAGTGTTGAATGATGACCTTGGGTTGACCCGAGCAGAACTAGACGACCTGATGCAGCAGGGCGTTATCAAACAGATGGCATAGCATTCGCCGCGTTGGTGATCGGTACTAGATCAGCCCGGCGGCTCTAGCCCATTGGTATTTTGCACCGAGGACGGCGACCGGTTTTTCGGCGGTATAGGGATACGCCAGAATATCGCGTTCCATCAAATATTCGGCAGCCTGCTCAATTTCCACATCGCCAACAAGCGAACAGACAACGGGTTTGTCGTTTCCGTCAGTACGAGCGTTGGCCACGGCCTCACCCAACAATTCCGCGAATACCATTGGCGGGGTAATGATTGTGTGCCAGTAACCGAGCACCAGTGCGTGGATACGCTCATCACGAAGGGCTAGATCGATGGTGGCGCGGTAGGTACTTGGGGGCTCTCCACCGGTTATATCGACGGGGTTACCGGCGGCTCCAAAGGGTGGGATAAATTCTCGAAACGCGGCATCGAGATCATTTGGCATCGCCATGAGGGAAAAATCGTTATCGACACACGCGTCGGATAGCAGAACGCCCGATCCTCCGGCCCCCGTGAGGATGAGGACGTTTTCTCCCCTGGGTGTCGGTAGCACCGCCAAGCCCCGAGCAAATTCAAGCAGGTCGTTTAGGGTTTTGGCACGTATGACCCCGCTCTGTCGCAACACCGCATCATAGACACGATCGTCACCGGCTAGAGCGCCTGTGTGGGAATTAGCAGCCTTCGCCCCAAGACTCGTACGACCCGCTTTAAGGACGACGATGGGCTTTACCTTTGACACGCGTTCGGCGACGCTCGCAAATGCGCGACCGTCCTTTAGATCTTCAACATGCATGGCGATCACGGACGTGTTCGGGTCCTGTTCGAAGTAAGTCAACAGATCGTCTTCATCGATATCGGACTTGTTGCCAAGCCCGACAATGGCAGAAACACCCATTCTTGTTGACCGGCTGAAGCCGATGATGGCCATCCCCACGCCGCCACTTTGCGAGGATAGTGCGACGGACCCTTTCTCGTTATACGGGGTGCAAAACGTCGCGCAAAGATTCTTGTGGGTGTTGTAGAACCCATAAATATTCGGACCCATAAGGCGAACGTTTGCTTCCCTGGCAACCCGTACGATTTCATCCTGAAGCTCGTGCTCGCCAATTTCTGCAAAACCCGATGGAATTAGGATGGCACCGGATACGCGTTTTTGGCCGCATTCAGCGATGACGCCGGCGACAAACTGGGCCGGTATACAGAAGATCGCAATATCAACGTTTCCGGGTATATCCACAATCGAGGGATAGCATTGGTGGCCCAGGATTTGGTTCGCTTTTGGATGCACCGGGTAGAGGGCGCCTTCGTATCCGCCATCGATTAAGTTACGCATGACCGAGTTGCCGATTTTTCCATCCACGGCCGATGCACCGATGACAGCAACGGCGGATGGTTCCATTATTCGTTTCATCGCCGCTAAGATTTCGTCAGGCGCGTGCTGGTAGCGTTCTGGAACGGGGTCAAAATTCAACAACACCCGGATGTCTGCGGCGACAGCGCCGTTGGCAGAAGCGAAGACGGGGTTCAGATCGAGTTCACTTATCTCCGGGAAGTCGTTGACCAGATGACTGACGTGTTCAATGGTCGCGGCTAGCGCGGTTCGATCAGCGCCTGCTTGACCTCTGACTCCATCGAGAATCTTGCTCCCAGAAATATCGTCAAGCATTTCATGGGCGTGGGTATTTTTTGCGGGGGCAAGCCGAAAAGTTACGTCTTGGAGAACTTCGACCAGTGTCCCGCCTAATCCGAAGGCCACGAGTTTTCCGAAAACCGGATCCGTTGTCGCTCCGACGATCACCTCCAGTCCGGCTTCGATTTGTGCCTGGACCTGCACGCCGTCAATGCTCGCGTCCGAATCGTATGCCATAGCGTTATCGAGGATCGCGGTATAGGCAGTTCTCACGGCGCCGACATCCTCGATGCCCGTGATTACCCCCCCGGCATCGGTTTTATGTAGGATCTCGGCAGATATAACTTTCAGGACTACGGGAAACCCGATTTCGGTAGCCATCGCAACAGCGTCGTCGATGCTCGTTGTCAGCCCTTCCGCCGGCGTCGCGATACCGTAAGCGGTGACGACCTTTTTGGCTTCGGCGGACGTAAGTGAGCTACGTTGTTCTTCCTTGGCTCTCGCGAGAACGGTCTTCACGGCGCTTCGGTCGTAACTCATGTTGTCCCCTTCTAGGAAAAACCGAGATTATCGTGATTGGCACAATGTTGGAATCGTGGTAGCGAGATTAGTCATACATGCAATACCCCTTGAGTCGGAGGGCGTCCCCGCGCTAGCTTAGGCGGTCATCAATCAATAGGGGAAGACTATGGGGACCGTAAGTGGTGCAACCCTCATGGCGCGAAGCCTTAAGCAGCAAGGTGTCGACTATATTTTTGGCATCGTCGGCTTTCCGGTCCAAGGGTTTGCGGCGGTAGCGCAAAAGGAAGGTATCCGATACGTCGGTATGCGTAACGAACAAGCCGCCAGCTACGCCGCGCATGCGGCTGGATATCTGACAGGCCGTCCGCAGGGATGCCTGACCGTTTCGGGGCCCGGCGTGATTCACGCGTTCGCGGGATTAGCGAACGCGAAACAGAATTGCTGGCCAATGATATTGATCGGTGGGGCTTCCCCGGTATTCCAAAATGGCATGGGCGGCTTTCAGGAGGAACGCCAAGTCGAACTCGCGGCGCCGTACTGCAAGTATGCGCACGCGATCGAGCACGTCCACCGGATACCATATTACGTTAACCAGGCGGTTCGGCATTCGTTGTTCGGGCGTCCGGGCCCGGTTTACCTGGACTTTCCTGACGACATCATTAACGGCCAGTGCGAAGAAGAAGACGTAATTCAAGCCGCGACCGTCCCGGAGCCACCGCGCACGCTTGCCGACCCGGACGCGGTTGAGGCCGCGCTCAATGCGCTTGAATCTGCCGAACGACCCTTGGTTGTTGTGGGTAAAGGGATGGCATGGTCGCGAGCGGAAGACGAGATCCGAGAATTCATTAAGCGTACCCAACTGCCCTTTCTCAACTCCCCGATGGGTAAAGGCACGATGCCGGATAACGATCCGCTTTCGGTGGGCGCTGCGCGCAGTACCGCGCTGCGAGACGCAGATCTGGTGTTCCTGTTGGGTGCGCGACTGAATTGGATCATGCATTACGGCTTGCCACCGCGCTTCAACGAAAATGTCCGCATCGTCCAACTCGACATTTCGCCTGAAGAGATAGGTGCCAATATACCGACAGAAGTTGCCTTGGTGGGGGATGGAAAAGCCGTGGTCGGGCAACTCAATCGAGCCCTCGATAATCGGCAATGGTTCTACCCCGCCGAGACCGCGTGGCGTACGACGTTGAAGGAAAAAGCTGAATCCAATCACGCGGCTGTGCAACCGATGATCGACGATGATTCGGCGCCATCAAATTATTACCGCGCCTACAAAGACATCGTTGATTGGCTGCCAGATGACGCCATTATTATCGGTGAGGGTGCCAACACGATGGATATTGGGCGCACCCAAATGCCGAATGTGCATTCTCGGCATCGTTTGGATGCCGGCACCTATGGAACGATGGGCGTTGGGCTGGGCTTCGCGATCGCTGCCGCGGTAACGAATCCAGACAAACCGATCGTATCGGTACAAGGAGATTCGGCGTTTGGATTTACCGGTATGGAGATCGAAACCATGATCCGCTATAACCTCCCGGTGAAAATGATCGTTTTGAATAACGGTGGAATCGGTGGACATAGCGGTTCAACGGAACCGCCAGCACCCGGAGAAATTCAACCGCCGGGAAATCTCACCTACGGCGCTCGGTATGACCGTATGGTCGAGGGCCTCGGCGGCAAGGGCTGGTATATAGAAGATCCTAAAGATCTACGTGCGGCACTTGATGAGGCGATGGCGCACGATGGGCCCACGTTGATCAATGTAGCGCTCAATATTCGCTCCGGACGTAAGCCACAGGAGCACGGCTGGTTAACGCAGTAGTGCTAAAGGGCCGCCTTGAGCGGCCCCTTGGTTAGTTTTACCACCGTTTGGTTTTGGCGAGGAATTGGCCGTTGTCGAGATGCCTCGTGGCCGACGGCGACGAAATCGGTCGAAAGGTGAAAGACAACGGGTCTATTATCGGGCCATGAATATCGAAGAAAACGCGGTGGCGCTGCTGTTGCGGTCACCGCGCTTGGACGTCGGCACCATCATGGATCTGCTGGATCTGGGTGACCGCGAATTTCGTGAAATGACCACGCGTAATCCGCAAATCCACAAACTCCTCGAGGCAAGGCGAGAGGGGACACTGCCCGTCATACATGTTGAACCGAAGCAATGTCGTGCCTGCTCGGAATGGTTCATGCCGTATGCTTCAGAGCGGTATTGTTCGGACCCTTGCAAGGCAGCGGGGACAATCCAGAACGCCTAAACGGTAATCGTGATCCCGAGAAAGTGTGATTGCGAGAACCCGTTCCGTGAGGTAAAAGCAATAACCAAAAAAAAGGGGGGGGGTGGTCATGGTGCGATACATGGTTGGCGTTTTTCTAGCGGTTTTATTTACTGGGCCCGCAAACTACGCGGACGAAACACCGCGGAATGCCTATTTCGGTGATCTACATATCCACACGCGCTATTCATTCGATGCGTTTCTATTCGGCACGAAAACGACGCCAGATGACGCATATAAGTTTGCTCGTGGCGAACCCATCCTTCACCCAGCGGGATTCGAGATACAGCTCGATCGTCCTCTCGACTTCTATGCCGTAACCGATCATGCATTTTTTCTTGGGATGTGGTCGGCGATGGAGCAGCCCACTCATCCACTCAACAGCAACCCCGAGGCGCAAGCGTTTCTCGGAGCAGCAACGGTGGCCGAGCGAGGCCGCGCGTTTCGGACGGCGTTTCAATTTCTTAACGCCAATTTCAATTTGGCGGACATCAAATCGGCATGGAGCGAGATTCAAGCGTCCGCGAATCGTAATTACGAACCAGGAAAACTGACGACATTTATTGCGTACGAATATACTTCGAGTCGCGACGGCAACCTCCATCGCAACGTAATTTACCGTGGCGACGCGGCTCCCGATGTGCCCTATTCAAGGCTCGATTCACTAAATCCTGAAGATCTATGGACGTGGATGGACGCTCAAAGAGCGATGGGCTTTGAAGCCCTTGCGATTCCCCACAACGCCAACGGATCCAATGGAAATATGTTCCAGATGACTCGATTCGACGGCTCCCCGATGGACGCTGACTATGCCGTCCAAAGAATGCGCAATGAGCCGTTGGTGGAGATCACGCAGATCAAGGGGACTTCCGATACTCATCCCTTTTTGTCTCCGAACGATGAATGGGCCGATTTCGAGATCTTTCCGTATCAGATTGCGAGTTGGAATAAGAGCTGGCCTCGCGGGAGCTATGTACGTGAAGCCTGGCTGAACGGGTTTAAGTTGGAGAATGATCTCGGCGAAAACCCCTACCTCTTCGGTGTTGTGGGCGCGAGCGATACGCACAATTCGGGGGACGTTTTTGACGAATCCAATTTCGTCAGTAAGGTCGGTGTGCTGGATTCAGATCCTGTGAACAGAGGCTCCGTGCCGGCTGCACATCGGGACGGACTTCCCGCTTTTCGGGAGGTTGCGAACCGATTTTTCGGTTCATCCGGAATTGCAGGTGTATGGGCTAACGAGAATACGCGCGAATCAATCTACGACGCGTTCCGCCGCAAAGAGACTTTTGCGACGACGGGCTCTCGAATCAAGGTACGCTTTTTCGCGAGCTACGAATACGACGAAGCGTTGCTAAAGGCACCGGATTTGGTCGCAAGCGCGTACGCCAACGGCGTTTCGATGGGCACCGAGCTGCTTGCCGAGCGACGCGGCGAGCCACGATTCCTTGCTTGGGCGAGCCGCGACCCAATGCGGGCAGAACTGCAGCGTTTGCAAATTATCAAAGGATGGCTTGAAGCGGGTCAGACACGCGAGACTGTATACGATGTCGCGTGTTCAGGGCGCGCTGCGGTTGATCCAGAGACCCACCGATGTCCCGACAACGGCGCTGAAGTCGATCTGACCGACTGCAGTGTTACGGCGAACAGCGGGGCCTCGGAGCTATTGACCTTGTGGCGTGACCCCGACTTTGATCCAAAACAGCCGGCGTTCTACTACCTCCGGGTGCTGGAAAATCCCACTTGTCGATGGTCGACCTGGGACGCTGTTCGAGCTGGAACGGCGCCTCGACCCGACTTGGCGAGAACCATTCAAGAACGAGCATGGTCCTCTCCGATTTGGATCGTCCCTCGTTGATTGGAGAGACCAGCATTTGCGGTACGGGATTGTCTGAACGATCGGAGCTTGAACGTGGCGAATGAAGCCATCGGTCGATTCGATCATATCGGCATTGCCGTCTACAGTATTGACGCAGCGAGGCCTTTTTTTGAGGAAGCCCTGGGCGCTAAATTTCGCTCCATCGGTGAACACGCCTCGGGAGATTTTCGTATTGCACTATTTGATTTGCACGATTTCTGTATCGAGTTGTTGGAGCCGGTTAATCCGGATGGATTTCTTGCCCAATTCCTCGAAAAACGCGGCGAAGGATTTCATCACTTGACCCTGCAGACGCGTGATCTTGAAAAAAAAGTCGATCAGCTTGAATCGCACGGGATCAAAGTCGTGGATAAAAGTTTTGACGATCCAATGTCGGTCGACGCTTTCATTTCGCCCAAAAGCGCACACGGCTTGCTCATTCAACTGGGTCAGACGCTTGGACCGCTCAACAATCCACCGTACTGGAAAGATTAGTTGAGGGCGGGCTTGAAGACGGGTGCTTTGTTCGCGCACGCCACGACGGCTAAAGCCAAATGAGGAAAATGTTGTTTATTTTAGGCGTGGGATCGGCGCTTCTAGTCGCGACCGCGCTGATCGTGACACAGACTTCGTGGGGCCAAAACGTTCTGTTAAAGCGCTTGATCGCTGCACGCATGCTCGAGGCACCGCTTGTTTGGGAAGACCCAGACGTGTTGCGTGTGTTTGTTTGCGGCAGTGCCTCACCTCTTGGCGTATCGGATCGAGCGCAGAGCTGCATCGTTGTGGCGGCTGGATCGACTTTTTTCATCGTGGATACGGGTGCCGGGTCCACGCGAAATTTGTTACGCGCGCGGTTGCCAATGCAGAGTCTTACTGGCGTGTTGCTCACGCATTTCCACTCTGACCATATTAGCGGACTGGGTGACACCAACCTTGCATCCTGGGTCGCAGGACGGGACGCGCCGTTAAACGTATACGGCCCTCGAGGTGTGGTTCGAGTCGTCGATGGTTTCAATGAGGCGTATGCGCTGGATCGAACGTATCGGACTAGCCACCACGGGATCGAGCTGCTGTCACCCGACGTCGGGCCGATGCAGGCGCAGTTAATTGTGTCCGGCAAAGTTTTCGAGGTGGGCGAATTCAAAATCGCGCCTTTTTCAGTCGATCACGGTCCCATCGAGCCCGCCGTGGGGTACCGTTTTGATTACCGCGGACGTTCAGTCGTCATTAGTGGCGACAGCAACGCGGTGCAATCCACCGTCGACGCGTCGCGTGACGCGGATCTCTTGCTGCATGACGCGCTCTCACAGCCGCTTGTGGATGCGATGAAAGAGGCCGTAGCAGCCGGAGGCAATGGGCGAATGGCGCAGATTATCGATGACATCCTTGACTACCACGCCCATACAGATACCTTGGTCGAACTTGCCCGTGAAGCTGGTGTCACGATGCTTGCGCTGTATCACTTAGTTCCAGCACCGGCGAATAGAGTTGCGGAGACTATCTTCAGTCGAGGGTTGCCCGCGGACGTTCGAATTGTCGATGACGGTACCGTGTTTAATCTCGCGGCGAATACCGACGCGATAGAAGTCGTGCAGATCTTCTAATGCCCGGCAGCAAGTTCACGAGCGCATCGACTCGGGTCAACCGTGAAAATCGAGAAGAAGGGTCTAGGGGGCCGCTAAGGTTTGTCCTGCTCCATCATGAGGGCTGTAGCCGCGAGGGATTTCATTACCGCGTGGACCGGGACGGGTATGTGGCGGAGTTGCTCACCGTAGATAGGAGGGGCCAACATCCTGGAGCGGTGGGCATCGTTCTACGCGGCAATTTCGATTGTGACCGGCCGAACGAGCGTCAGCTCGACGCGTTAAAGGAGTTGTTACTTGACCTGAAACTTCGCTTTCCGGACCTCAGTCTGGGCGCGCATCGGCAAGTACGCGGTGATGGTGAGAGCTCCTGCCCGGGAAAACGCTTTCCGATGCGCGAAGTGGCCGACTGGTTTAAGAAGGAATTGATTCGCGCTCGCGATGAAAAATTGCAACGAGAGGTGGAATCGCAATACTCACCACGAAACGCAGAATAAGCGAAGCGACATACGGGCGATGACTAACAGGCAGGTAACGGCTACTGCGCGCGCATCGTTGCCGAGCACGTGGTTAAAGCGTGACCGGTGAAAGTCGTATACGAACAACGATAGTTAAGTGTTGTGGTGTTCGAACTTGCGACGCGTTGGCGGTATGGTTGTCGCGACACGGTGTCGGAGGAGGGAGCAATGGGTATCGAAGTCAGGGACCAGCGATTCTTCCACGTCGTTGAAGAAAATCTTGAATTAGAAACGTTGGCCGATGGCTTTGCTTTTACCGAAGGGCCTATTTGGCATCCACACGAGCAACACTTGACGTTTAGTGACATCCCATCGAATCGGATGCATCGTTGGAACGAATCGAGCGGGGTCTCTGTCTACCGCGAACCCAGCAACATGAGCAACGGTAATACCTACGACGGCAGTGGCCGGATTCTCAGTTGCGAACACGCAACGTCGCGGGTGACCCGAGAAGATTCCGACGGTTCACTTACAGTGATTGCCAGTCACTACCAAGGGAAAGCACTTAATAGCCCAAACGATATCGTGGTCCGGAACAACGGCGATGTTTTTTTCACCGATCCGACCTACGGTCGTGCGAGTCACACCGGAATCGTGCGCGAGACGGAGCTCGATTTTCAGGGTCTTTATCGAATCGATGCTGTAACCGGCGAGCTAGAACTCCTTGCCCATGACTTTGAGCAACCGAATGGGTTGGCCTTTACGCCTGATCAGCAGGAGTTGTATGTGGCCGATACGCCACGTATGCACATTCGGAAATTTCAGATTGACGATAGCGGAACGCTATCGGGTGGCGATGTATTTGCAGAGTCGACCGGGACCGGCGCTGGCGCCCCGGACGGTCTCAAAGTGGCATCGACCGGGCACGTATTCTGCGCCGGCCCGGGCGGCGTGCACGTTTACGCCGATGACGGCTGTTGTTTAGGAGTCATTCAGACGCCCGCGTTCTGCGCCAATTTCACCTGGGGCGGCGATGACCTAAAAACCTTTTTCCTCACGTCATCGAATCACCTTTATCGCTCTCACGTTAAGGTGGCTGGGATACCTCTCTTTTGACGCGTTAATCCTGAAGGTGGTGATTAACCAGAAATTCGAAAGCGTTGCGGTCGGCCCCGTTCCGTGACAGATCCTTTTTCGCACGTCGCGCCGCTTCGCCAGAAATCGGTTTGGCGTTTCTGGCTTTTAGATGGGCTTCAGCGACCCGCTCAAGCATGACAAAACGCGATACCGATTGCGCGACACTGGTGCCAACCGTTAAGAGACCGTGATTGCGCAGAACAATTGCACCGTTACGCCCTAAACTTTGTGCAATGCGAGAGCCACCTTCTAAGCTTTGTACCTGCACCTCGTCGTCATCGAACACGACGCAATCCTCAAAGAAGAGGCACGCTTCCTGGGTGATGGGTTCGACGTTGCGAACTTCCGCGGAAAAGGGCGTGCCCCATTGGGTATGCGTGTGAGCAACACTGACAATGTCCCGTCGAGCCGCCAATAGCGGCTGGTGAATAAAGAAACCCGCCTTATTAACGTCACCTGAACCCTCAACGGCGAGGCCCTCGGCGTTGAGCAATACGAAATCGCTCGTTTCGACTTCTGCAAACGGGACCCCGTAACGGAGCAGCCAAAAGCAATCGGTTCGGTCGGGGTCGCGGGCACTGATGTGGCCGTCACCCAGATCTCCCCAGCCATACGCCGCAAAGATACGGTAACCGTTACGGAGTTCCGCAAGCAGTGTTTCGCAAGTATCCATATTTAATTTACCGGGTACCACGCTATACGGCCGGCATGCGAGCCGCATTAGCGGGCGACTTGATTGGATGTCTCATGATGCAACGTTTCGGGAACATAACGAAAGAGGATAATTAACCCGATCACTGCGAGGCCTCCGGTCCACGCACTTGCGATGGCGAGGGTAGTTGCGCTCGCGATCGTTCCCATGACGAAGGGACCCAACGCGCCGCCGGAGTCACCGACGAGGCGCCAAACTCCGAGAAACTCGCTGCGGCCAATTGGCGGCGAAAAGTCCCCACCGAGCGTCATAAAAATGCCCGTCCCAAATCCGTTGCCCAGTCCCGCTAGCATGGCGATAGCACAAAATTGAACAAACCCTGTCGCTAATGGCAGCAATACGATTGCCGTTCCCAAGAAGAAAAGGGACGGAGCTAACGCGTACTTCCTGCCGGCATGATCGAGGATCAATCCGGCCGGAAAGAACATGAGCATGTCGATTAAGGATGAGAGGCTAAAGGCAAGGCCAATCTCAGATTCACCCAAGCCGAGTGATACCCCGACGAGGGGAATCATTAACACCCGACCGTGACGAAGGAATGAAAGCACCACCATAACGATGCCGGCGGTTATAAAGGTATGACGTTGGGCATCGATGATCCGGCGGATTGAAACCGTCTTTCGTTTTTCTTCAGAACGCTGGCTACCTTTCGAAAAGATCATGACGGTCACTAGGCAAATCGCAAACAGTACAGCTGCGCCTATAAAAACCGGCGCGTAACCAATAAGCTCGGCGCTAAAACCGCCAATGAGAGGGCCGACTAGGGCGCCGGCGCGATGCAGTCCGGCCATCACCGAGATGACCCGGCCCCGTTGGTTCAGTTGCACCGTGTCGGTGATAAACGTCAATCGAGCGAGCAAGAACATGCCGGCGCCAGCGCCAAATCCGAGCGCGAGAAATCCTACTAGCCACGCCGTTGTCGTGATTGCGCACCCAAGGGCCATGATAAGTAGGACAAGTAAACCGATAATCATGACTGCTTTGTCGCCGAAACGGGCCACGAGAAGCCCGGAGGGAACGTCGGATAGCATGGTTCCGATCCCTCGCATTCCTACCATCGCAGCGGCCATGGCGAAACCCCCGCCGAGCTTCAACGCATAAAGGGGCAGTAGAATTTGGATGGCATTCTGTGCGATCGCATAAAGGGCGGATGGCAGATAGACCGGGAGAATTAGACTCCGTATAACCCCCAGAATAGGCGGCGGAATGTCTGACTCACTGGTGGGGAGTGGGAGCACTTTTTGCGTCTAACATCTTTAATCTCCCGCGTTTTCAGGATGCGCAGAGTAACTAACGTGCCGCGGACAAACGAAGGACGTGGTCCGAGGATGGTTCGGCGTCACTGGATCGAATTGAGAAACTAACTATAGCTCGACCATAGCTACGTTACGTAAGATCCGTTTTTTGGAGGTTTAGTCGATGGGTGGCGAAGCGGTACTGCTGGAGCAAAAAGAAAAACACGTTCTCGTGTTGACCATGAATCGACCGGAACGGCACCACGCCCTTAATCAGGAACTGTCGAGGAGCTTGTCTGAAGCTATTGCTCGAGCCGAGGCCGACGAAGAGGTCCGGGTGATCGTGCTTACGGGCGCCGGTTTGAAGGCGTTCTGTGCCGGCGCCGACATGCTAGAGGTGAGTGGTGTCGAAAAAACGAGCGGTGGGGATAGGGTCAATGCCTTTGACCCGATCGGTAAGCTGAGTACCACGCCGATTCCCGTCATCGCGGCGATTAATGGATATTGTTATGGGGGTGGCGCACGGTTAGCGGTCGCCTGTGACATTCTGCTGGCATCTGACAACGCAACCTTTCGCTTGCCGGGTGCCGAATACGGGTTAGTGGTGGCCGCCGCATCGTTGCCAAGATTGGTAGGGGCTTCAAAAGCGAAAGAGCTGATCTTTTCAGCCCGTAAATTCACTGCCGAAGAGGCGGAGCAATGGGGCATGCTGAGTGCTGTCTTTCCTCAACCCGAGTTGATGAATAAAGCTATGGAGCTCGCGCACGAGATCGCAGGCAATTCCGTTGCAGCTGTCCGTGCTTCAAAACGGGTGATCGATGCGGCAACGCTGTCGGAGTCGGCGACTAGGCTCGAAGCCGAAGCAAATCAAGATCTTCGCGGAAGTCCTGAGCAGCGCGATCGGTTCCGCGAGGCCACTCGAAAAGTGACGGGTCGTTAGTTTCGGCTGGGCCGACATACGCTCAGCGTATACCAGCCCAGAGCGAGCTCATTGCCTAGTCGGCGGCTGCTGATCCTCTTTCGGCATCAGTCAGCGTGCGGTAAGTGACCGAGCCGAACAGCATTTCGGCCCACGATTGTCGACCCCATCGGACTTCCTTGTTTGGGTCCGGATTTGCCGGGTTCTGACTCGAGTTGTCCCAGGTCGTTGAATGCACTAAGCGGGTTCCCGCTGGCAGAATTTTTGGTGTTTCTAACCGGTAGGTCGTTTGCCAGTTGAAGTCGTAGTTGGGTACCGACAACAGGATTTCTTCTTCGCCATTCGGATAAAACGCGACGAAGTTTGATGCCTTACCGCGATAATGCGAATGCGGCAACAAGCTGTAGATCAAGACATCATTCTTAAACACACGCTCGGCTTTTGCCGTGTGAGCTTTGGTATGGGGTGGTATACGGAACCGAAAATTGATTAACGTTGCCCCGCCCAGGCGATGCAATGGCGGTTCCTCGTGCAAGTAGATACCGAGTTGAGATTGGTCGGTCGTTTCTCGCCCGTACGGGGTGTAATGCATCTGCAAACGAATCGTCGATCCAGCGGGCAATAGTCGGCCGGTGTTTGCTGGATAAACGCTACCGGTCGATCCCGGAACGTAGCCACCGAGACCGCCAGAGCCGCGACCGCCAAACCGCGATCTGCCGGAACCCTGTCCCGGCGGTCGAAAGGTAGTGATCACGTGATGCAGTGCGGCCCGATCGCCCGGTAGTATATCTGCCGCTCGTACCCAAACATCGTGATCCAGCGGATTGGTTACGGTTGGGTATTGGTAGTCGACAACGCCGTAAGCGGGGACCGTCTGAGCCGGGATATCGAGAACGACGTCGGGGGTCCCGAGCCCCCATTCTGGCCAGTCGTGTACGAAGTTGGCGAGGGGGTCGATGCCTTTGCCGCGCGGTGCCCCCGCCTCGATCCAATGAACGAGGTTTTGCTTTTCTTCGACCGAAAGGGACCGATCGTTTTTGAAGCGCCCGTGATGCGGATCGGCGTGCCATGGGGGCATGCGTTGGGTTCGAACGACTTCGCGCATCATCAAGGAGAAACCGAGAACCATGTTGTGATCACTCATAACCCACGGCCCGATGCCGCCGGGTCGATGGCATGCGAGACAATTTTCGATTAACAGCGGCGCGATGGTATCGGTGTAAGAGATGCTCGCGTGGGTCGACCGGAGCTGTTGCTCCGGGAACGCCACGGTACAACTTTCTTCCAGTTCGACGGGTGCTGGAACCGGGTTGTCGCCGAGCATGGCGTCGAGCGTCGCCGCAACTCCATTGACGTCTCCACGGTAAACAGCGCGCCAAGTCCCTGGATCGATGACGATTGCTTCACCCGCCTGCCAAAGTTCCAGGGATTCGCCGATCAGTTGAGCATCGTCAATGAGAACGGCGAGACCATTTTCTCCGGCATCCATGGCAGCTCGGATCGTGGCACGGTTGTCGTCAAGGCTGGAATTAATGAGTCGTACTTCGACCCCGTGGGACGCGTAGGTGTCCGCTAATTCCTCTAGTACGGCGGCCGCGTTTTGTCCCTCCTTGCAACTCGACGCATGGGCCATAAGGACCACGGCGCTGGCATCAGAGAGGTAATAGAGTTCATGAGCGTAGCCGCGTTGATCAAGGAGTTCGAAATTATCGACCACGCTTGCGTTGATCGCGGTGACGACACAAGTTGTCAACAACGCTGTCATGGCAGCGATCAAACGATTGTATCGGCGCATGTGGGCCCCTCCTGCTTCGCACTAGAGTATAGGAGAGAATTTGATTCTTTGCCCTGGGGCGTCAGCGAAGTCGCTCAGTTCCGGTAATACCTAGTTCTTCAAGTTCCCGGTATTCCTTCGGGCCTATCCCAAGCTCTTCTTCGAACACTTCACGACTGTGTTGGCCGAAACAAGGGGCGTGGGTGATAGTACCGCGTGGCGTGTTCTGGAACACCCAAGGCACCGTGGGCATGTAATGGGTACCCGATTCTGGATGCGTGATGGGCCGGAGAAAATCTCGCGCCGCGAATTGTGGATTCGGTTTTTGGTAGATCTCCTCAAACGGTTCCACGCGCGCTGCTGCGATGCCTAAGCAACCGAGCTCCGTCGCCATTGCATCGGCGTCGACGCCTGACGCCCATGCGGCGACAGCCTCATCAAGAGCGCTTTCGTTGGTTTTTCGAAGGGCCATGGTGGCAAAGCGTTCGTCAGTGATACCTGCAAGTTTCGCCAGCGAAGAAAATGCTTCGTCGGTTTGTGCCGCAATTGCGAGCCAGTCGTTGTCCTTGGTTTGATAAACGTTATGCGGCGCAATTCTCGGATGATGGTTACCGCTTGGACCACGCAGATTGCCGTTGCCATCGAATTCGAGCATAGCGTCACCGAGCTGGACTGCGACGGCTTCAATCATTGAAGCATCAATGCGTTGTCCCTCGCCGGTGCGTTGCCGATGAATAAGAGCGGCGAGGATCGCGGCAGCGAGGTAATAGCCCGATATCGGGTCGGGGATCAGACCACCGGTATTCTGGGCGATTTCGCCCGGGTAGCCATGGATCGAGGAAAGGCCAGCCATCGGCTCGGTCGTTGCGCCGTTCGCTGGATACTCCGCGAGTGGCCCGGTAGTACCGTAACCCGAGACCGACGCAAAGATAATGTCTTCCCTGTGTTCGCGTAGGGTTTCCATGGTGATGCCCCAATTGCCCA
The DNA here is from genome assembly GCA_046582115.1 of Pseudomonadales bacterium. Classification (GTDB taxonomy): domain Bacteria; phylum Pseudomonadota; class Gammaproteobacteria; order Pseudomonadales; family Azotimanducaceae; genus UBA11889. The sequence continues at coordinate 15,866 of JAYGFA010000046.1, forward strand.
TGACGTGGGGGCTGAAGTTGTCTGCGAGGACATCGAATTTGGGAATCATGCGCCAAAACATGTCGCGACCGCGAGGGTTCGCCATATCCAGGGTAATGGCGCGTTTGTTGAGATTAACGGTGTTATACATGCCGTTGTTGTTGAGCGGATTCTGTTCGATATCGGGATTACGAACGGCGGGGGGAACCGGCGCACCGGCGCCGCGCCAAACGTCGGGCCGCTTGCAGCTTTCGATCTGAACCACGTCTGCTCCGAGTAGCCCGAGCAACTGGGTCGCGAAGGTGCCGGCCCACGCCTGAGTAAACGCCAGTACGCGGATGCCGCTCAGGGGTAGATCAGGCGTACCAGTACTCTGTTGACGCTTCCGCGCCGTCGTTTCGACGTCGCCATCATGTTCACCGACGTCGGGCGCGGCCCGATCGAGAGACCATGGAGTGGCCGATAGTTTCGCGGGCGCGCCTGGCGCACGGACCCGTCGGTCGCCGATTTGCGTAGACACGATGTAGTCGCGTGAACCTAGGTGCTCGCTTTCGAGCAACTCTTGGGCATTTTGTACCACACCCGCGATGCAACGACGCTGCGCAAGGCCGTGGAACAATTCCCATTTGTCGCGTTGAGCAGCCGCTTTTTCGAGCCCGTCGCGAACCGGCCGAGTATCTTTCTGATTGCGTCCGAGTACCGGGATGAATTCGGGGTCTTTGGCCAGTTCTGGCAAACCGAGAAAGTTCATTGCTTCTTCCCAGAATGCCCAGTCGCCATAGCCAAAATTGATGGCGCCGTTCTGAGTTTTCCATAGCGGTCCTGCCCGTCCGCGCTCGCGTTTTCCGGTGGGCCCATGCGCCAGTCGATTGCCGCCAATGAATAATCCAAGTTCGGCCCACGGCGCACAGGTATTGGCCATCGCTTCCATTTCACTGACGTCGACGCACTCTCCGTGACCGCTGCCGCCACTGCGAAAGAGAGCGGCTGCCGCGCCTACAAACCCCGCAACCCCGCTAATGTAACCGGTCTGGTGAAGCGGGAGTTGCAACGGCGGTTCGTCGGCATAGCGATTAATCGCGCTCCAGCCAACGCGGGCACACGTCGTGAGATTGTTGCCGGGGAACTTCGCCAGGGGTCCTTCTAGACCGTGCGGGGTGATGGATAGATGCACAGCGTCCGGCGCCCGCTGCCTTACGGCGTCCGGTACCTCTGTGGATGTTGTGACGATTAGGTCCGCGGACGCAATCAAACTTACGTGATCTCCAACGCATCCAGCGACGGAACGCTTATTCCAATTGACGTAGTGGTGTAGTAGTGATTCTGGTTTGCTGGATTCCGAATGGATAAAGGGATGTTCGCGCCGCAACGGGTGGCCCCGCGCGTCTTCAATGAGTATTACGTCGGCGCCAAAATCGCCGAACATGCGGGCAGCGTAGGCACCTGAAAGACGGTCCGATAAATCGACGACCCGGATGTCCTGAAATGCTTTAGTCATTGCACACCTCCGGAACAAGATATTATCGCGAGCGGTGGTACACGTTCGAGTTCCGTGGTCGGCGAAATTCTAGAAACGGGGTCGGAAATGCGGCACGACGTAGGGTCCTTCGGGAATGATTGCGATAGCGTAATCGCCGGTCGTTCGTACGCTCTCTTCGATGGCCGCATCGACCGATTCGATGATTTCGACGCCGGTAAGCGCGCGCTCGTCGGCATTTAGGCCCGTGGTATAGAGCTTAATGTTGGCGCGACGTTGCGACTTCAATTGCATTTCGGTTTCCCACTCGTCGATATCGGCGAGCCGTTTGTTAAGAATCCCTGCGTGAAACGCGTCGGGACCCTCAAGGAGGAGTCGTTTCTGGGACGCGCTATAGGCAGGTGAACCAAGGCCTTCGGCACATTCGGACGCGATAATAAGGTTCGCGCCGTCAGCGAGAATTCCCATGGGGCTCACCATACCTTTCACGGTCTGGTAATAGGTCTGATCCAGTGGGTACCCGGCGGCCGAAGTCACCACCGTGTTGAATCGTTTCGGCGTGGAAACCGTGCAGTATTGGTCAGCGAAGGCGACGGCCTCAAGGTGGCTGGCTACGATTTCGCCAAAATTGACGAACGAAAGCTCACGCGAATCGTTAATCACACTGTTTAGGGCGAATAGATTTCGACCCTTGTATCGTCGCAGCATTTCAATGATTTCAAGCTGTTCTTCGTGCAGCGGATTGCCCGCAAGGTTGCATTGCCGCGTCGCCGGGTCTTCCATAAAGCGGGCGCTATGCAGGGTTCGGATTGTATCGGCGTGGGCGATACCGGGGACGACGACCTTACGCCCACCCGAAAAGCCGGCCATAAAGTGAGGTTCGACGAGCCCCGTTGCTATACCCAGGTCGGCTTCAACAAATCGACGGTCGAGGCCGACGGGCGTGTTCTGGGACGTAAAACCGAGGTCGGTGTGATCCTCGTGATTTAGGGCGTTGTGGTTGACGACGTTCACGTTATTCAAGACCCAGTCGTCGCCGATAACGCTTGCCAATTCATCACCTTCGTTCGGTCGATGTAATCCTGTCGCAACGAGGATGTTAATACTTTCCGGCGAGATCCCGGCGCTAATCAGTGTGTCGATTAGAGGGCGAAGGAAGAGGTGGTTCGGTACCGGTCGTGTGACGTCACAGACCAAAATACAGACGGAACGACTGTCTTCCGCGAGGCGTTGCAACGAATCGCAACCTGTGGAGTGAACGAAAGCGTTGGTAACGGCTAGGCCTGGATTATCCAGGGTCGGCATCAACGGTTTGCGTACGACGGTAACCTCGGCCTTCGCGGGGCACGACACGGTCAGGACTGATTTGCCGTACAAAAGATCGACTTTCATGGGTTACGGCCCATCGTTAACGGGCTTGCGAGCGTAGGATGGTACAGTTGCTTGGATGTCATTGCAGCGCTCTTTTTGCTGCCACCAGGGGGGATTATGGCTAGTGCAAACGACATCGAATACGAGGTCATCGTCGGCTGGGAGAAGCTGCCAGACGGGTGGAGTTTTGTTGAAGTCGCGGGGGTTGCCACGGATTCTAAAGACCGTGTTTACGCGTTCAATCGTGGCGAACATCCAATGATCGTCTTTGACACAGACGGTAATTTCCTGGACGCATGGGGTGAGGGAATCTTCACCAATCCTCACGGCATTTATATCGGGCCTGATGATCGTGTCTATTGTGCTGATAACTTTGACCATACCGTACGAATTTTCGATACCAATGGACAGTTGCTACAGACGTTGGGCGAAGCCGACGCACCGTCGGATACGGGATTCGTTGCCGGTAAGACGCCCGTGCAACAGTCGGCGGGGCCCTTCAATCGGGTCACCAATGTCGCGGTCTCCAAAACCGGAGAACTATATGTTTCAGATGGCTATGGCAACGCCCGCGTCCACAAGTTCGGCAACCAAGGCGAATACCTAACCTCGTGGGGCCAGCCAGGGAGCGGACCGGGCGAATTTGTGTTGCCGCACGCTATCGCAGTGGACCGATACGATCGCGTGTACGTTGCGGATCGAGAAAACTCCCGGGTCCAGGTTTTTACCACGGATGGCGATTACGTTACCGAATGGAATGACGTGATACGACCCGACGACCTATTTATTGATGCGGATGAAAATATGTACGTGGCAGAGCTGGGGGAACGCGCAGGCTTGGCACCGCATGTGGATATACCGCCGCACGCGCCGCACGCGCGGGTTAGCGTCCTCACCCTTGAAGGAGACGTACGAGCGCGATTCGGTGGGGCTGATCCGGTGGCGCCAGGCAACTTCTTCGCACCGCATGGTATTTGGGCGGACTCCAAAGGTGATCTTTACGTGAGTGAGGTTACCGTCAGCGGCGGTGGCCGTTGGGGATTGGTCCCCATGGACTGTCACTCGCTGCAAAAATTTATTCGTATCCGCGGCTAACAAAAAAGGCCATGACTGGCGCGGCCTTTTTCCGTCTAGTGTCGCGAAGCTTAGTGCGTACCGTTTCGCAGCACCTCACCAGCGCACACCCCTGTGTGCTCGTCATCGCGAAGGATGACCTGGCCGTTGCAGACGGTGGCTTGGTAGCCCGCAGCGCGTTGTACAAAGCGTGGTGCGCCACCGGGAAAATCGTTGACGATGTAAGGCTGACGCTCCGCTACGCGATCAATGTCGATGACATTAACGTCGGCCCGTTTGCCAACCTGCAGCGTTCCTCGATCCTGAAGGCCCAGCACGCGGGCGGGTTCGGCAGCAATTCGTCGGACAGCTTCTTGAATCGTGTAGACGCCTGTGTCGCGGTGCCAATGCGAAAGCACGAACGTTGACCAGCCCGAGTCAATCATCTGACTCACGTGGGCACCCGCGTCACCAAGACCAGGCAACGCCCAGTCTGTGGTGATCATTTTCTCGAGGTGTTCGAGGTTGACGTTAAAGCCGCGTTGATGGAACAACGCCTGCCCGTTCGTTTCAAGCGTTAAGCGCAGCCAGGTTTCGGCAGGATGCTCACCCGCCTCTTCAGCGATGTCGTAGAGACTTTCGTAACGCGATTGCGTGTAGTTCGGCCGCGCTTCTTGTCCCATCGGGTAGTAGCGCTTGGTGGTATTAACAATCATTTCTTCCTGTTCGTGATCCCTGATCTCTTGGACCAGTCGTGAACGAAAATCTGCGTCCTGAACGGCTTCTAAGCGGTCGGTGAAGTCCATGCGGCGAAGCTCATTCCAGGATTTAGTGTGCCAGAAGTTTCCGGTCGATAGTCCACCGACCCCTCCGCCACTGCGTGGCACGGTGACTCCTGTGATATCGACGCCGTTACGACGCATTTCGCTTACCCGTTCGTCAAAGCGGACGCCGTGTTCGGAGATGGCGCTAAATAGAATCCGGCAGTTTTGACCCTCTTCGGCTAGCAGATCCATCTCGTTGTCGAGGTCACCAAAGTGCGGAACGGTTTGCATTAAGCCACCGTACTTACCAACGGCTTCCGAGATAGCTAATAATTCTTCGCGGCTTGCAAAGGTTCCAGGAATCGGACGGCGGTCGGGAAGGGTATGTCCAGGATGGCGGTTGACGGAGAAACCGACGGCGCCTTCTCGGACCGACTCTCCTGCGAGCGCGGCTATTTGTTCGATTTCTTCTGGCGTTGCCTGCTCTTCGATAGCGCGTTCGCCCATCACGTAGAAACGGGTCGCGCTGTGACCGACTAAACCAGTGACATTGATCATCGGACCGAGTCGTTCAATGGAATCGAGATAGCCCCCATAGGATTCCCAGTCCCAGGGCAGGCCCGTCATGATGGCGTGTTTGGGAATGTCTTCGACCGTTTCCATCATGCCGGCTAGAAATTCGCGGTCGTCTGGCTTACACGGAGCAAATGTCACGCCGCAGTTGCCCAGCAGCGCGGTGGTAACGCCATGCCACGTTACGGATGTCATGTGTGGGTCCCATCCGATCTGAGCATCAAGGTGGGTGTGCAGGTCGATGAAGCCTGGCGTTACCGTGTTTCCGTCCGCGTGAAGTTCTTCGACCCCACTGTCCTCGACCTTGCCGATAGCCGTGATTGTGTTGCCATCGATGGCAATGTCGCCTTCGAGTGGCTCGTTACCAGTGCCGTCGACGATGACGCCCCCGCGAATGACCAGATCGTGGGCCATGTGCCCTCCCATGAGATTCGAACAATTAGCGATGGCCGAGTATGCCAGATTATCCGCGCAGGCGGCGACGGCCCAAATTGCGGGTGGTCGATAAGAACTCGACTGATTAGACTGCCTCGGTTGTGTCCAGTCGTATCGATACGTCCCTCATCTACCGTGCGTTGATTTTGACGGGTTTGGTCCTGTTCGGGTTTTATCTCGCGGCCGATCGCGGACTGGTGACGCTCGCGCTTAATTCTGACCGTAGTTATATTTCTTGGGTCATCCTTGGTGTCTATGCGTTGGCTAGTTTCCACTGGCTATGGTCAGCGTTGTACTTGACGCGTGAACGTCGACGTTTTTCGGATCTCGAAGACGCCCGTTTACAGTGCGACCGAACCGTCACGGTGGAAGACGGTCTGTTGGGCGAGTTTTTCGTCCGTCTTGACGCAAAATCCGACGACAATCCTGCCGCGTTGCTGAGCGCATTCGGAGACGAACTTGCCAATCGGCATGCCATTGGTCACTTCGTCAGTGATGTGTTGTTAAAACTCGGTCTACTTGGCACGGTCGTTGGTTTTATTTTAATGCTGCTTCCGGTTGGTGAAATCGAGGATTTCGATCCATCGATGATGCAACGACTCCTTAGTGCGATGAGTGGCGGGATGGCCGTCGCCTTGTACACCACCATCGCGGGCCTCGTGACCAGCACGTTGTTGAAACTCCAATACCACGTCGTTGATACGTCCGCGGCCGACTTGGTGACTCGTCTGCAAGTATTCGTCGATACCCAACCTCAGGAACACCGAGACGGGGCACGAGGCGTTAACGCGGATGCGTCATAGGATATATAGCCAGAGCGAATCTCAAGACGCTTTTACGGACCTCCTCTTCAACGCGTTGCTTGGCTTCGCATATATGTTTGTGGTCGCCTTCTCACTGATCAGCGATCCGACCGACACGGGTAAAGTGGATCGCAAGGCTGAAATCCTAATCACCGTTCGTTGGCCGGATCGACACCCCGACGATGTCGATACCCTGGTCGAAGATCCGCAAGGGAACATGGTCTGGTACCACAATCGAGACACAGGATTGATGCACTTGGACCGCGACGATCGAGGTTTGTTTCAGGACCGCGTGGTACTCGATGGGGTCGAGGTGTCCAATCCGCTCAATCAAGAGACGGTGACCGTCCGGGCGCTAAAGGCGGGAGAGTACGTGGTCAACGTATTGCATTATCAATCGAACTACAGCGAGCCGCTGCCAGTGTCCGTTAAAGTGGAGAAGCTCAATCCCGTCGTCAAACTCATCCACTACGACACGCTCCAACTCACTGGCGTGGGCGATGAGCAAACCGCTCTGCGTTTCAACATTGATGGTTCGGGTGAGGTGATCGGGACCAATAGACTTAGTAAGCGCTTGCTGAGCAAGGCCGTCGCGGAAAAACGTTGATCTCCACCGCGATTGTGCTTGCGCTTGCTTATGCCGTGACGGCGGCTCTCTTATTGAACTTGAATTTAGCAACGCGGTTAGCGGGATGGATCAAACTCACTGCGGTTGTTGGTGTTTCGATACTCTATGTTGTCACGTGGCAGGGACTAAGCGATCTCCTTGGTTGGGCTACCGCCGAACCGATGCCGGTTGATTTCCGGCTCCACTGGGTTGTTATTGAGGAGCCCAATAAGAGCACCGGAGCCGACGGTAAGATCTATTTTTGGATTCGTGAACTTGATGAAGCGGGCCTGGCGCAGGGGGCACCGAGGGCTCATCAGGTCCCTTGGGATGAAACCACCGCCGAAGCAGCGGAAGAGGCGCTGGAGGAACTCGAGGGTGGCCAACTCCTGAACGGTCGTATGACTCGGCAAATCGTCAACCCCGATTTAACTTCCCCCGATCCAACCGCACCGTATCGTGGAGACGAGTCCAGTTCGAGTGGGGAACGGCTCCGTTTTGAGTTTATTCGCTTGCCGCCACCGATGTTGCCGCCAAAGCCGATTTAACGTTGAGTCGATAAATCGGCTTTGGCGAAACGTACGCAGTTATTGAAGCCAGGTTAGTCGCGCCGCATCCTGCATGCCGAGTGCAACCTCTCGATCTTCAATGGCTCTAGCCCTCACGTAGTCGTGAATTCTTGCCGTGTCTTCGGTAGTCAGTACGTCCGCAAAACTGGCCATACCCGCAGATGCCATTACACCCTCAAGTACGATCTTGTCGAAAGCGTCATGGCTTGCATCACTAATGCGCCGTAAGTCCGAAATTGAACCGCCGGAGCGAACGATGAGGCCGTGACAGAAACTGCAGTAGCTACCGTATAGGCGCTCGCCGCGAGCGATGTCTTCGATACTGGCTGTCAGGGAGGGCTGTTCTGGAATGGAGCGATCCACCGCGGTTGGAGCCTCGAGCGCAGCGTCTCCCCCGATCTTAAAGGTCAGTAACTTGCCGTAGTTCCCGTAGGTTAGAGACGCTGGTTCTGCGACCGGCGGTAACGGTTCGCCAGCGAACAGGTCGCCTCCACCATTTCCGGTGAGGATAGAAACATATTGGACGCCATCGATCATGAAACTGACCGGCGGCGCGAGAATCGACGTATAGGTGTTGAACTGCCACAGCGCTTCGCCATTGTCTTTGTCATACGCCGTAAGGTAGCCGAGCGCGTCGCCCTGAAACACCAACCCTCCAGCTGTGCCGAGGACTCCACCGTTCCAGTAGTGGGGGATTTCCACGACCCACTTGTCTATCCCGGTAAGTGGGTCGAACGCTTTAAGGTAACCCTTGGGGGTGGGTTGATCCTCGAGGTTGTTGACCAGTAGCTGGGCGATGCCCGCGATCTCGATACCGAGATTCCAGCCACCTTCGTTGCGCTTATACACGCCCGAGGCTTTCCATTCCTCCGACATGCCGTAAATGAGCGGATTGTCCTGCGCCGGCAGGTAGACGAGGCCCGCTTCGGTATCGACAGACATGGCCTGCCAGTTATGCGCACCGAGGGGTCCCGGAAGAATCCATTGCTCTGTCTCCAGGTAGTCGAGATCTGGATTCTCCACGGGTCGTCCGGTCTCTAGGTCGACGTGGGTCGCCCAAGTCACGGTTGCAAACGGATGCGCCCGCAATAATTTGCCGTCGGCGCGATCGATGACGTAAAAGAACCCATTCTTGGGAGCTTGCAATAGAACTTTTCGGTCAACACCATCGACCGTCATGTCAGCGAGTGCCATGTCCTGGACAGCCGTGTAATCCCAGTTATCGCCGGGCGTGGTCTGGTAGTACCACTTCATGCGACCGGAATCGGCATCTAGTGCGACAATGGAGGAAAGAAATAAATTGTCGCCACCCCCCGGCGAACGAATCACGCGTGTCCATGGCGGTCCGTTGCCGACACCGATGTAAACCTGATCGAAGTCGGGGTCGTAGACGATGGAATTCCATACCGTTCCACCACCACCAATTTTCCACCACTCGCCGCCTTTCCAGGTATCGGCGGCAAGTTCCATTTCGGGATGCTCGAAGGGTAGTGAGGGGTCTCCTGGGACGGTGTAGAAGCGCCAGACCTGTTCGCCGGTCTCAGCATCGTATGCAGTGACGTAGCCGCGCACGCCGTATTCAGCGCCGCCGTTACCGATAAAAATTTTACCCTTAGCAGCGCGGGGTGCGCCCGTGATCGTATAGAACCGGTCCCGATCGATGATCGTATCGACTTCCCATACTTTAATCCCCGTGCCGGCGTCGAGCGCAATCAGGCGACCGTCTAGGCTCGCGACGTACACGCGACCTTGGTAGACGGCCACACCTCGGTTGGCAACATCACAACAGGCTCGCCTGCCCCACGCACCCGGGACTTTGGGGTCGTAGGCCCAAAGTTCGTCCCCGGTTACTGCATCGATGGCAAATACTCGACTCCATGAACTCGTAAGAAACATGACCCCATCGACGATGATGGGCGTTGCCTCTTGGACCCGATTCGTGCCCATGTCGCGTGACCATGTGAGCCCGAGTTCGCTCACAGTTTCTCTATTTATTTGCTGCAGGGGTGAGAACCGTTGTTCCTCATACGTACGTCCGTAAGCTAGCCAGTTGCCCGGTTCGGAAGCAGCGTTATTAATCCGAGCGTCGTCGATCAACCCGATGGTGGCCGGTGGAGCCCCAAGATCCTCAGTGGTAGCCGAGGTAACGGCAGGGTCCGAAGTGGGTTTGTTATCGACGAAAAGAACAATGGCGCCTATAGCGACAACGATGGCGACGACGGTAATTAGCGCTCGCATGAGGTCTCTCTGCAATAGTGTCGAACAGCCATAGTATTCAACGCGACAAGTGTCGTCGCGCGTTTTTGTCGGAAACGTAACGGCGATTTGGTCGGTGAAGAATGGGTGCTTGGGTGATTGCTACGTATTGATAATCATTCTTATTTGCATTACGGTTTATAGATATTGAAGTAGGTAGTTGGTTCCGATGGTCACAAAGTTCATTTTTATGACCGCGATTTCGATCGCTGTCGTCACCCACGGCGACGGTCGAGAAAAAAATCCGAAAACACTCTTTTACGAAGAAGTCACGATCGTCGGAACCCGCGAAGCAGAACAAGGCGTTACAGGTTCAGCGCACGTGATCGATGCTGCGCAACTAAGGCGCTTCGGATACACGGATATTCAGCGGATCGCGCGACAGGTCCCGGGCGTCTCAATACAGGTTGAAGACGGCTACGGGCTTCGTCCAAATATTAGTATTCGTGGTGTTGCTACGGAACGCAGTGGTCGCATTACGCTTCTTGAGGACAATGTGCTTATCGCGCCCGCACCCTATTCGGCACCGTCCGCGTACTACTTCCCTACGGTGGGAAGAATGTCTTCGATTGAGGTATTGAAGGGACCTTCAGCGATAACACAGGGCCCCTATACCATCGGCGGCGCGTTAAACATGATCTCTACGCCAATTCCCCGAGAACGCGCAGGGCGGATAACAGCCGAGGTCGGTCAGAATGAATCGTTCCGCGTGCACGCAACCTATGGCAGTACCTCGGATGACGGTTTGGGTTTCTTGTTAGAGACGCATCAATGGCGTACTGCAGGCTACCAGAAGATCGATCGTAGCGGCGGTGAAACAGGACTCGATGTACGGGACTACACGCTAAAGGCGGCCTATAGCCCGGACGATTCGCCCCACAGTTTAGCTGTCAAGATCCAATTAGCCGATCAGACCTCGAATCAGAGTTATTTAGGCTTGACCAATGTTGATTTCGGCCGTTACGCAAATCGGCGGTATGGGCTTTCCTCTCTCGACCAGATTCATACCAATCATAAACAGGTCATTGTGCGCTACGGGTACGATGTGGATACGTTGAGTTTTTTAGCAACCGCCTACAACAACACCTACGCCCGGAACTGGTTTAAAACGGAGGGCATTGACCTCGACGGTAGTGCCAACGCTAGCGCGTTCTCGAAGACTAGCTGGTCCAGCGTTGTAGCCGCGGTGAACACGGGACAGGCAATAGGAGATTGGTCCGCAGACCAACTGGCGAGCGTGCTGGATGGAACGTTAGACACAGCGCCCGGAAGTATTCAGGTCCGAGCCAACCAACGCGATTATTTTTCTCGTGGTCTTCAGCTGACGGCGGTATGGGATTTCAGTACATCCGGTGCCAGTCATCGTGTGGAAGCGGGTTTGCGATACCACATGGACGAGGAAGACCGGCTGCAACGAAACGACACTTACCGGCAGGAAGGTGGGCAACTGAAGCTCGATGACGTGGGCCTACTTGGCAACGCTGGGAATCGGATTCAACAAGCGGACGCAATCGCTTTCCACATTTACGACAGAATCGAAGTCGGTTCGTGGACCTTGACACCGGGAATTCGCTACGAGGATATTGACCAACGGCGCATCCGCTATGAGATTCGAGCGGGTCGAACCGAGAATCCAGCGAGTCGGTCGCCGGATAACCTTAGGAGCACTCGATCAAATGCGACCCGCGTCGTTCTTCCGGGCATTGGCGCCCTGTATAGACTTAACGAGGCAACGGCCTTGATCGCCGGCGTGCACAAAGGTTTTACCGCGCCCTCCAACGCTGAGGGTGTACAAGAAGAGGAGGCACTCAATTATGAATTTGGTTTTCGCCACCGATCAGATAGTCGTCGCGTCGAGGTGATTGGTTTCTTAAGCGATTACGACAATCTTTTAGGGGAGTGCACTGCGTCCTCTGGAGCTAACTGCGAGGTAGGCGACGCGTTTAATGGCGACGCGGTGACCGTACGAGGCGTTGAATTTATAGCAGGGACGGAACTAGCCGGGTCCAGCATTCCATTGGAACTCGCCTACACTTACATTGATGGCTCGTTCGACACCGATATCGCCGACACGGCCTTTTTCGGGGCCGTCAGCGCCGGCGATCCGATACCTTATATTCCCAAACACCAGCTGTACGCGATGATCGGTTTCGTCCAACCGAAGTGGGCGTTGCACTTGAGTGCCAACTTTGTGGACAAAACGTGTGTACGAGCAGCATGCGGAGTCTTTGAAATTACCGACAGTTCTTTTACCGTAGACGTTGCTGGACGTTGGTCTGTTAACGACAAGCTCGGCGTGTTTGCTCGTGTCGAGAACTTGGCGGACAGCTCGGATATTGTGAGTCTCCACCCGTACGGAGCACGGCCCAATAAGAGTCGAACAGCGCTGCTTGGCTTGGATCTTAGTTTTTAAGCACCGGCAACTTCGTCATCAAATAAAGACGGAAAAAACCAGCGTGCGCCCGCGGGTTCTGCGAGCAGTAGTCGTTGTCGCTCATTGAGTTCTAGACCTTCGGGCGCCGTTACTCGACTTCTGGACCAACTCAATTGCGACGCACAGTACTTATAGAGAATGGACCGGCGTTCATGGTCTGCGTGCCATTCGGCGGTGCCATGCGTAGTGGCTTCGGAAAAGAGTGTGACGCTGCCCGCGGGTGCGTGCGGACAGATCGCTATGCCATCGATTTCTTCGTCACGGATTTTCTGCGGAAGCTTGAAGTGACTGTTGTGACTCGAAGGAATCACACGTAGCCCACCTGTTTCCGGACCGCTATCGGCTAAATTGAAGGCTGCGACACCAAAACCGTGCAACGCTTGAAATGCGGGTTGAGGGTAGTAGCGCCCGGGTTCCGCCCGGGTAAACGGTTCTGACGCCCCGTAGTCGGCGTGTAATTTTCCGTTGGGCATGCCCTTTTTCATGCGCATGCCGAAGATCCGATCCAAACGAAAGCAGTCACCGAGCTGTAGTCGCAAGATCTTGAGTACCAACGGGTGATCGACAAGGTCAACAAAGGGTTGACCATATTCTAGGAAGCCCGGGCCGGACTCGTAGGAACCGCCCGCCATGCCAAAGCGGTATAGGTTGTACATACCGAGTTTCGGATCGTTCGTGATCTCGTTCCAATTGTCAGGAACCGCCGGCACGTGCGCGTCGATAAGGACGTTTAAGGTGACAACCTGCTCCGCACTCAATACATCTTCGATGACGAGAAAGCCCTGAAGGTCGTACAGGTATTGATAAAGCTCTAGTTCTTCGTCCACGATTACCTCCCCGGGTAGGATCTTATGAACAACTGATTCTCTGCGCACACAAATACTTTCTCGGATCTAAATTTAGCTGGCCAGGAGCGAATCTAGTCATTGTGTGCTGGGGCGTGAAACCGCAACATTTTTCCAGAGCCAACGCCCGTGTGTTGGCCGCGTTCTAATGCGATGGCTCCGTTGACAACGACTAACGAAATTCCCTCGGGTTCTCGTTTAGGATCGTCATACGTCGCAGTGTCGTAAACGGTGTCAGGATCGAAAAGGACCAAGTCGGCGAAACATCCTTCGGCGATGCGGCCGCGGCCATCCATCCCAAAGGTCGATGCCGAGAGTGACGTCATCCGTCGGATTGCTTCGGGTAAGCTTAAAAGGCCGCGCTCGCGAACATATTTTCTGAGGATTCGAGGAAACGTACCAAATAACCTCGGATGCGGTTTACCGCGCAACGCCGGGATACCGTCCGAACCGATCATCATGTCGTGATAGGCAAGGTTCGTTTCGATATCAGCCTCGTCGATGATGAACTGAATGCAAATTGTCTGATCACCCTTCGGCGCCTTGAGAACGAGCAATACGGCTTCAGTGATGTCGATGTTTCGTTCGCTCGCAATGTCGGCCAGCATCCGGCCCTCGAACTCCCGGAATGCCGGACAACTGGCAATACGAATCACCTCGGCGAGCTCGCGACTCGGCTTATCTAAATTAAAGTATTCGATCATACGGCCGCTGCCGGCGGTGTACGGATAGACATCCAGCGTCACCCGTTGGCCCGAACTGATAGCGGTTTCTACGCGAGCCAACGAAGCGCCGACTTTGCCCCAATTCGGCCGACCGGCGGCTTTATGGTGCGATATGTGCGTGTGCACGTCCGCTTCTCGTCCAATGGTGAGTGTTTCCTCGATCGCCTCTAGAAGCCCTTCACCTTCGTTGCGCATGTGGGTTACGTAGAGACCGTCGTAATCGGTCACGGCTCGAGTCAGTTCGATCACTTCGTCGGTATTGCTGTAGCGGCCAGGTCGATAGATCAGGCCTGTCGAAAAGCCGCATGCCCCCTGTTCCATGGCTTGTTCGACGTGATCGCGCATCACGCCCAATTGGCGCGTTGTCGGTGCATTCGGTTCGAGCCCCATCGTGATGGACCGGACCGTGTTGTGGCCGACCAACATCATGTTGTTGATGGCCGGTTTACGCGCGACGACGGCGTCGAAGTATCCCACCAAGTCGGTGAACTCCGCGTCGCTCAACCCCGCCAAAATGCCGCCACTGGCGACGTTTGCGTCCGTGGAAGGTTCCGCAGGGATGGCGCTGAAGCCACAGTTGCCCGCCACCACCGTGGTTACGCCTTGAGCCAACTTGAACGCCATGTCCGGATGACGCAAAAAGGCCCCGTCGTCGTGGGAATGGGTATCAATAAATCCAGGTGCGAGGGCAATTCCGCCAGCGTCGATTTCGCGGTGGGCGGGAACGGCCTCACCCACTGCGCTTATCCTTGCGCCTTCGACGGCGACGTTAGCTTCAAACGGCTCGCCGCCGAGGCCGTCGTAGACGGTTGCATTTCGAATGAGTAGATCGGCGCTCAAGTTGAATCCTTGCTGGAACGGCTAACCGAAATCGTCGAAGCCGGACATAGACATGACCAGTGAGTGGATTCCTCTCAACCCTAATCGATCAAGTCTAGGATTCGACATGAAATAGCTTGTTGTAGATGACCCACTCGCCCTCGGCCTTCAAAAACGACAGGGTGTCAAGGAAGATCAATCCAATATAACCGTCTCGAACTCGAGCGATCGCTGTGTCTCCAGCAATATCGAGTGATACCGTTTCCAGTTGGATCGCTTCGCCTTTCTCCTTGGCGGACGGTTGCTGACCCGCGACCATGTCCGCGAAGGTCGGCACGGTCATCTCCTGCAACCGACCATTGATATACCCCGTAATTCGTGCGTTCGGATGAAAGGCTCTGCGGACCTTATCGGGATCTGACTCGTACATGCAGTCAAAGTAGGTCTGAATGGTTTTCTGGATCAGGTCCTGATCGCTACTGGACATGATTGGAATCCCTTGAGTCTGGACGCCTACTTTGGCACATAGCGCGCGGTTTTTGCGATTACGTTCTCGCGTTCGATTAACGCCGATGCTCGGCGCGTCACAGACCGTAGATCGTTGGTGACGTACGTAACCACTCGCCGATCTTTTCACCGATCATAATGCTTGTGAGATTGGTGTTCGCCCGGGGTACCGACGGCATGATCGAGGCGTCAGCGACCACCACGTTCTCCAGCGTGTGCAGTTGGCCATATTCGTTGACGACGCTGTCAGGATCTTCTTTTGGTCCCATGCGAGCGGTGCCGCACGGGTGATAACCACTACCGGAACGTTCTTTGCAGAGCTTTACGATGGTCTCGTCGTCGATTCCGCGATCGAGGTTTGGGAACGCGAGGCGCTCGATCATGCTAGCGAGCGGGGGTGCTTCCGCGAACGCAAGGGTGTCTCGAAAACAGCTCGCGAGTCGGCGTGCGTCACGGTCATCTTCGCAAAATCGATTTTCGATCACTGGGGCGATGTGAGGGTCTGCGGATGCGAGTCGCAATTCACCGCGGCCGAACGTGTATTCGAGCACGGCTGCGATAGCGAAAGTGGCATCGCCTTGGCGATTTGCACCAAAGCTCAAGAGTTCGATCTGGAGGTCGTTACGTTTGTCTGAGCCCGCAGCGGTGTAGCGCAAGATGGTTTGAATGAGCGGTTGATCGGCATCAATGATGGATGAATCTTTGGCTACACAGGAAATGGCTAACACCGGATGATCGCAGAGATTGCTACCCACACCTCTAGCGTCGCGAATGACGTCGATGCCAAATTTCTCGAGCTCGCGTCGTGGTCCGACACCGGAGCGTTTCAGGATGGTGGGCGACATGATGGCACCGGCGGATAACACCACGCTGCGTCCGCGGACGCATTCAATTACGCCGTTGCTGCGTTCGATTTCCACGCCGGTGCAATGATCGCCGTTGATGATCAGACGACGGACGAGGGTATTAGGCTCAATGGTTAAATTGGGTCGCGCCCGTGCGGGCGCGAGATATCCCATCGCGCATGAAACGCGCATGCGCCCAAGCTTGTTCATCGGATGTGGACCCGCACCCGCGCTATCGGGGGCGTTGGCGTCTTCACAATATGGATACCCCAAGAATCGAGCGGCCTCGAGAAATGCTTGCTGTTGTTCAAGAAGCTCGCTTTCGGGGTAACGGCGGATGGAAATCGGGCCGGCGTCGCCGTGGTAATCCGCCTCTGGAAAATCGAGATCGCGCTCGAGGCGCTTAAATGCAGGTAAGACCTTTTCCCAGACCCACTCCGAATTGCCGTGGTCGTTCCACTCGTTAAAGTCTTCGGGAATCCCGCGCAGTGCGATGGTGGTATTAACCGCGCTCGAGCCGCCCGTCACTTTGCCTCGTGGCAGCGGCATGTTCCGACCTTCGGTAGGACTGTAGCTAAGGCCCCAATCGTGTTCTCGATAGGAATTGTTGTGGCTATTGATAAGGTCAAAAGGCGTACTGGCCGGGTCCGCATAATCGGTTCCAGCTTCCAGCAGGAGGACGTCACGATTCGGGTCTTCACTCGCGCGGCTCGCGATAGCGGAGCCGGCACTGCCCGCGCCAACGATGACGATGTCGTGGTCCGTCGTCATCAGATCACGCCACTATCCTTCATGCTTGCGATGACATCGTCGTCGTAACCGAGTGCTTTGAGAATGTCTTCGGAATGTTCACCGAGCTCCGGGGCTCGTGTTGGACCGACTTGGGGAACGCTCGTGATCTGAATGGGGTGATTAAGAATCAGCGGGACGGTGACGTCATCCCTTTCCGGGGCCGAAGCCATACGGTTTTCTAGAATTTGTACGTCGTTTTTGGTTTCCTCGACGATGGCGACCCGATTCACCGGGACATTGAGTTCCGCAAAGATGGCGAGCCATTCATCGGACGTTTTCTGCGTAACAATGCGCTGCAGAGCTTCGCCAAACGCGCCGCGGTTTTCCCACAGTAGCTGGGAATCGGCAAAGCGCTCGTCGGTAAGCAAATGCAATGCGTCCATACCCGTAAGTAGCAGAGACAAGAGCTCTTCGTTCCGAACCATGTTGAATTGCAGCCAGCGGCCATCGCCGGCTTGGTATACACGCATCATCGCGGGTTTGATCCGCGTTCGTTCTCTGTATTTCGTCATATCACCACCGGCCAAGACCCCCTGCGCAACACCGGAGACCGACCAAAGTCCGTTAGCGAGCAGTGACGTATGCACCATGCCGCCTTCCCCGGTTCGCTCCCGATGGAGAAGTGCGGTGACGATGCCGGCGTAAATCGAAACGGCCGTCGGGTGATCGCCCATCCCCGGAAGTCCTTGTATGGGTGCACCATCCGGATTTCGCATTAGGTCCATCAGGCCGCTGCGTGCCCAATAGGCAAGTTGATCAAACCCTTTGCGCTCTCGTTCGGGTCCTTTTTCGCCGTAGGCGGTAAGGGACGCGTAGATCATCGCTGGATTCAGTGGGCGTAGGTGCTCGTAGGTGAGACCAAGGGACTCACGTACCGAGTACGGCTGGTTGGTGATGTATACATCGCAGTCTTGGACCAATCGACGCAGGATTTCTTTGCCATCTTCTGATTTGAGATCGAGCGTTAGGCTTCGTTTGTTTCGACCGTCCATCTGCCAGAACCAATTGTTACCCGCGTCTGGGGTATCCGGCATGTTGGAGAGCGATCGCAGCATATCTCCTGCACCTGGACGCTCGATTTTGATGACTTCAGCACCAAAGTCGGCGAGCATCATGGCGGCTGCGGGACCGGCAATAACGGTGGCAACGTCTAGCACCTTCAGTCCCGAAAAAAGATACGTGTCCATCTTGGCCCTTGTGAGCGTTTTTAGTCATCCACCAACGTATGGGTGGTCCTGGGAACCGGCTGTCCTTCGCTGCAAAAGCCTAATACGCCGCCGACTATTTTTGTATTGAATTCACGTGATTGACCGAACTAGCTATATCGACACAGTTACGATACACATGCGCTCGGTATTTCGATCCGGTTTCTCGTCAATGCGAAAAGAAGAACAACAG
>JAYGFA010000094.1:0-16189 GCA_046582115.1 Pseudomonadales bacterium
CGGAGGTCGGCAACAAACTTAGGGAATGGTTGGACGCGGGTCTAAAACCCTGGGATATAAGTCGCGACGCTCCTTACTTCGGATTTCTCATTCCAGAGACTGACAAGTACTTCTACGTGTGGATGGATGCGCCTATTGGGTACATGGCCAGTTTTAGCAATTACTGTAGCGAAAACGATCTCAACTTCGAGGAATTCTGGGACATCGACAGCGTAGCCGAAGTCCACCACTTCATCGGTAAGGACATTGTCAATTTTCATGCCCTTTTTTGGCCAGCCGTGTTGAAGGCGTCGGGTTTTCGTTTACCCACGCGTATCCACACTCACGGATTTATAACGGTGGACGGAAGGAAGATGTCGAAGTCACGCGGGACGTTCATCAACGCGAAAACGTATCTCGCTCATCTCGAACCAGAGTATTTACGTTACTACTACGCCACAAAACTGTCGCCGAACATCGACGACATCGATATCAATTTGGACGATTTTGTACGGCGAGTAAATTCCGACCTTGTCGGCAAAATCGTCAACATTGCCTCGCGCTGCGCAGGGTTCATCAATCGATCCTCTGAATCGACGCTTGCGCCGGATATACACGACGCGCAACTGTTAAGCATATTCGTTGACGCTCAAGAGACTATCGGGCAGCTATATGAGCTGGGCGATACCAATCGAGTAGTACGTGAAATCGCTGCTTTAGCAGACCGAGCGAATCAATACATTACAAACCACGCCCCATGGGAACTTGCCAAAACGGCGGCACAGGAGTCTCAAATTCAAGCCATTTGTTCCCTCGGCATAAACCTTTTTCGAATCCTGGTGATCTACTTAAAACCCATTTTGCCTCGCTTGGCCGCGCGCTCAGAAAAGTTTCTAGCATGCGACGAGCTGGGCTGGGCCGATATCGGTACGCCTCTATTGAATCATCGGATTAACGTTTTCGAGCCCCTATTCAAACGTATTGATGAAACGGCCGTCAACGCGATGGTCGCCGCATCGCGCGAAGATCACCTTGAAACCACAAACAACTCCCAAATTACGATCGCCGACTTCAAGCAAGTCGACTTGAGAGTGGCAAGGATCATATCTGCAGAACCCGTTGACGGAGCTGACAAACTCCTTCGCCTAACGCTCGACGTGGGCGACCACCAGCGTACCGTATTTTCCGGGATCAAATTAGCTTATGCGCCAGAGGATCTAGCGGGACGGCTAACTGTCGTTGTTGCTAACCTCGAGTCACGCGAAATGCGCTTTGGGACGTCAGAAGGCATGGTGCTTGCAGCCGCAACCGAAGACGGTGAAATCTTTTTGATTTCCGCTGATACGGGAGCTACGCCGGGGACGCGAATAACCTGAACAAGCGTGCCAAACGTCCATTGTCTACGCAGCGACGTCGCCGTACGCAGGGCCCTGTAGTCGATTTACTCAGATTGGGATCTTGCATGAGAGCTGCCAAATGAACAAAGAGAAGCGAATCGCTATCTTCGAAAGGCTTAAAGAAGCAACCCCTAAACCAGGGACCGAGCTGCAATATCAAACGCCTTTCGAATTAATGGTTGCGGTGATTCTTTCGGCACAAGCTACGGACGTTAGCGTCAATTTAGCGACCAAGAAACTGTTCGCCGTGGCAAATAATCCCGAAACTATGCGCGGCCTTGGTATCCGCCGATTAAAGAGCTTTATAAAGTCGATTGGGCTGTTCAACACCAAGGCCGAGAACATCCTAAAGACGTGTCAAATCCTGATCGACGAACATAGCGGTCTGGTCCCGAAAGATCGCCAATCGCTTGAGGCGTTACCCGGGGTCGGTCGAAAAACCGCCAATGTCATTCTCAATACAGCTTTTGGTGAACCAACCATCGCCGTCGACACGCATATTTTCCGGATTTCCAACCGTATCAATCTTGCTCCCGGAAAAAACGTTCGCGAAGTCGAAGACCGTCTATTGCGCGTCGTCCCAAATGACTACAAACGGGATGCCCACCACTGGCTAATATTGCACGGTCGTTACGTTTGTGTCGCTCGAAAACCGCGTTGCGGTGCGTGCGTTATTGAAGATCTGTGCGAATTCAAAGGCAAAACCGAGTACGACTGACTGAATCCGGCCGTCAATCTATTCAGCTGGCAACCAATTGATTTCACTCATCGTAATTCACCGCGTTCTGTTCCCTACTACGTTTCTTCACTCCCACCGATTACGCCCGCGTCGGGCAGCAAGCCGAAGCCGCAACGCGTTCAAGCGAATAAATCCCGTGGCATCCGATTGGTCGTACGCGCCCGCATCCTCGTCAAACGTCACGACATCAGCGTCATAAAGACTATCTGTGGTTGACGAGCGCCCGATGACATGAACACCGCCCTTGTACAACTTCAGTTTGACAGAACCATTGACAACGGTTTGTGACGCGTCAATCAGGGCCTGCATGACGTGGCGCTCGGGCGACCACCAAAAACCGTTATAAATCATTCGCGCATAACGCGGCATCAATTCGTCGCGGAGGTGCATGACCTCGCGATCCATTGTGATCGACTCCATAGCCCGGTGCGCTTTTAACAGAATCGTACCACCAGGCGTCTCATAACAGCCCCTGGATTTCATGCCTACATAACGATTTTCGACGATGTCGCTGCGACCCACACCGTGTCGCCCACCAATTTCATTGAGCAACCGAACCACCCCTGCAGGCGACAGCGACTCTCCGTCCACTGCAACTGCATCTCCGCTTTGATACGCAATCTCGATGGTCTGGGGTTCGTCGGGTGCATCCTGCGGCGAAACCGTCAATCGCCACATGTCTTCATCGGGTTCTGTGCCCGGGTCTTCTAAAACTCCCCCTTCATACGAAATATGCAAGAGATTAGCGTCCATCGAGTAGGGGGAGTCTCCTGCCCGTTCGTAGTCGACTGGAATGTCGTGTTTTTTACAATAGTCCATGAGAGCTTCACGGGAATTGATCTCCCATTCCCGGTGGGGCGCAATAACGCGGATGTCGGGATCTAGCGCATACGCGCCAAGTTCAAATCGCACTTGATCGTTTCCCTTACCTGTTGCTCCATGCGCCACGGCCTGCGCGCCCGTTTCGCGCGCGATCTCCACCAATCTTTTTGCAATTAACGGGCGGGCGATACTGGTACCAAGCAAGTATTCACCTTCGTAAATTGTGTTTGCTCGAAACATAGGAAATACGTAATCCCGAGCGAAAGTTTCGGTGAGGTCTTCAACAAAAATCTGGTCAACACCCATGGTCTCGGCTTTGGCTCGTGCAGCTTCCAGCTCTTCGCCCTGGCCTATGTCGGCCGTAAATGTGATCACTTCAGCATCGTATATTTCCTGCAACCATCGGCAAATCACTGAAGTGTCGAGCCCGCCAGAATACGCGAGAACTATTTTTTCTTTCATCGTCGTGTCCGCGAAAAAAGACGCGGAGTTTACATCTCTAGGCACTCATATGTGCAACCAATCTGCAACGGCGCGCGTTCACTACCTCTTTAGAACCGAACGCTAAACAATTTAAGGATGGAAAACATGGCTACTTCAAACTGGTAGTCTTGGCCTATGGAAATGAACGCCCGTTTTCGCGGCTACCTACCCGTTGTTATTGATGTCGAAACCGGAGGGTTCGACCGTTCACGACATGCTTTACTCCAAATCGCCATCGTTTTACTCGGTTGGGAGGACGATCAACTGTATCCGTTAGATACGCACGTCTGGGAACTGATCCCTCATCCCAACATGGACGTGGACGATGCCTCCTTGCAGATCACGGGAATTGATTTGAACGATCCTACGCGCAACGCGATCAGTGAGGGCGAGGCGCTAAAAGAATGTTTTCGCGTTGTACGACGTTCCGTTCGGGACGCGCAGTGCCAGCGTGCCATCGTCACCGCTCACAACGGCCACTTCGACCATGGGTTTCTTACGACAACCAGTGAGCGGAACAACATCAAACGCAACCCATTCCATCCTTTCAGTGTCATCGATACCGCCTCTCTTGCAGCAGTGGCCCTCGGTCACACGGTTCTCAGCGAGGCATGCGCTCGCGCCGGCATCGACTTTGACGAAGAAAATGCCCACAACGCTAAATACGATGCCGAAGCCACGGCGGCCTTGTTTTGCCGCATTGTCAATGCGTCGGGATTCGAGCCCCCAACATAAAGAGCCAAGGATTAATCGCTAGTTGAATCAGCTTCCAAGGCGGCAGCTTCTCGCACAAGCGGTTCCAATTCTCCAGCTTCGTGCATTTCGGTCACGATATCGCACCCGCCGATCAGCTCTCCTTTCACATAGAGTTGGGGGAATGTCGGCCAATCGGAGTACTGCGGCAACGTCGCTCTAACCTCTGGGCTGGAGAGTATGTCGATGTACGCAAAGCGCTCCCCACAAGCCATCAAACACTGGACGGTCTGTGCAGAAAAACCACACTGCGGAGCTTGCGGCGAGCCCTTCATGTACAGAAGGATCGGATTGCTATCAATTTGTTCGCGGATCGTCGTTAATACGTCATCACTCATCGGACACTCAACTTTACGCATACTCGGCTTCGAGACAACATTGTAGGGTTAATACAATTAAACCGCCATGCCCGACTTCAACGTAAGGATTGATCGCGCTAACAGCGATAGCACCAAATGGAACAAGTACCGCGGCCGTGAGGTGATCCCGTTTTGGGTCGCGGACATGGATTTCGCAGCACCTGATTCTGTTTTGGTGGCGATTCACGAACGGATTGAACACGGCATCCTCGGCTACGCGGAGCCGACGTCGGAACTTGTCGACGCCGCTTGTACGTGGTTTCGGCAATGCTTCGACTGGACGGTGGATCCCGCTTGGCTAATCTGGCTTCCCGGCGTAGTGCCTGGCTTGAACATCGCAAGCCGCGCCATCGGCTCCGATGGCGACGGTCTCATCATAATGACACCTGTCTATCGGCCATTCTTGTCGGTACCGGATAACTCAAACAGGCAGTTTCTTCCCTCCCCGTTACTTTACGACGGCGAAAAGTGGTCCATGGATTTCGCCGATATCGACGATAAAGCCCGCCGGGCAAGTGGGCTACTTCTTTCCAACCCCCAGAACCCGACCGGTCGCGTCTATTCTGAGAATGAGCTCTCGAAGCTTGCGGACATCTGCCGAGCTAATGACGTAATCGTAGTGAGCGACGAAATTCACTGGGGGATCGTGCTTGATGAGCATCGGTCACATATCCCAATTGCGAGTATCAGCGAAGAAATCGCGCGTACGACGATTACGCTAATCGCTTCAACTAAAACGTACAACATAGCCGGGGTTAGCTGCGCACTTGCGGTGATTCCCGATCCCGACTTACGCGAGCGATTCGTCAACGCGACAACTGGGCTAGTGTCCACCATATCACCGCTTGCATACACGGCCACTTTAGCAACCTTCCTCGACCAATCGTCCTGGGTTAAGGATCTCGTCGCGTACCTACGAGGGAACCGAGACCTACTCCAACTTTGCGTGGAGGAAATACCCGGCCTAACAATGGCGCACGTGGAGGGGACCTACCTCGGCTGGATCGATGCTAGATCGCTGCATATAGACGACCCTGTCACCTTCTTCGAATCACATGGGCTCGGCTTTTCGAACGGTGACGAATTCGATGGGCATGGATTCGTGCGATTTAATTTTGCCTGCCCTCGCGACCTTTTAATGGAAGGCATCGAGCGGCTAAAAAAGGCTTCGTCCTCGTGCGATCTGAGGCCTTGACACGAACGCCCCCTCGACTAACATCATTCGTTTCTCGGGCAGCAAGCGCTGCCCGTGTTTGTTTCGGAGGCAAAATGATGTCGAACGTACCCGCAATAATGCCCACGTACGGGCGCTTACCGGTATCTTTCGAACGTGGACAGGGCGCCTGCCTGTACGACACCGACGGTAACCGTTATCTCGATGCACTCGCAGGAATCGCGGTGTGTGGACTGGGCCACGCTCATCCAGCGGTCACAGATGCAATCCAGCGGCAAGCTGAAACCCTATTACACACGTCGAATCTTTACGAGATCCCCCTGCAAACACAACTTGCCGTTCGCCTGTGCGAAATTTCTGGCATGGACAACGTTTTCTTCGCCAATTCCGGCGCGGAAGCCAACGAAGCGGCGCTGAAAATCGCGCGTCGCTATGGCAACGAACGCGGGATCGAAAACCCGCAGGTAATTACCATGGAAGGCAGTTTTCACGGACGCACCATGGCAACACTTACAGCAACAGGTAATAGGAAGGTCCAAGCGAGTTTCGAACCGCTGCTCGGAGGATTTCTGCGAGCGCCCTACAACGACATACCGGCAATCACCAATATCGCCGCAAACAACAAAGGCGTTGTCGCCATTTTTGTGGAACCGATATTGGGAGAAGGGGGAGTACAAATTCCCGCTGACGATTACCTTCCCAAGTTGCGTGAAATCTGTGACGACCACAACTGGCTGCTAATCCTTGATGAAGTCCAAACCGGTAACGGTAGGACAGGCCGTTACTTTGCGTACCAGCACACCGATATATTGCCGGATGCGTTGACGACGGCCAAAGGACTAGGAAATGGTGTCCCGATCGGGGCTTGTTTGGCGCGCGGCGAAGCCGCTGAAACGCTGGTTGCCGGAACGCATGGCTCGACGTTTGGCGGCAACCCACTCTCGTGCGCGGCCGCTTTAGCCGTAGTCAATGAGCTCACGAATGGCGGCGTTATAGAACGCGCGGCCGAACTTGGTGAACGCATTAAAAACGCGCTGGTCAAACAACTTACAGGACTCAACCACGTTCGCGATGTACGGGGAAAGGGCATGATGATCGCAGTTGAGCTCGATAACCCCTGCACGGATCTAATCCAACAGGCGTTATCAAAAAGACTGCTGTTGAACGTCACTACTGACAACGTTCTACGGCTACTTCCGCCTTTGAATCTAACGGATGACGAAGCTGACGAAATTGTCGGAATCGTGATTTCGCTCGTTCAGGCAGCGGGTTCGTAAAGAATCCATCGGACGCGGATTGCGGGTAGATGTCGGTCAAGAATTTCCTATCCCTAACGGACTTTTCTCCTGAAGACCTCGAACAAATTATCGAGCGTGCTTCCGAACTGAAACGTTTGCACGACTCGGGCATACGACTTCGGCCGCTCGAAGGTAAAACCATGGCTATGATTTTCGAACTTAAATCTACTCGGACACGGGTAGCTTTTGAAGCCGGCATGCACCAACTTGGGGGCCACGCCATTTTCCTTCGGCCCGATGAAACTCAATTGGGTCGGGGAGAGCCGATACCGGACATGGCGCGCGTACTCTCGTCGTTGGTCGATATCGTCATGCTGCGCGTCCATGATCATGCCGATATAAGCAGCTTTGCGGCGACATCTTCCGTACCGGTAATCAACGGTATGAGCAATCGTTTCCATCCGTGTCAACTCCTCGCAGACATGCAAACGTTCGCCGAAAAACGAGGGTCTATTCGCGATCAATCGGTAGCTTTCGTAGGAGACGGTTACAACATGTGCAACTCTTACATTCTTGCCTCGAAGCAGTTCGACTTCGACTTGGCGATCTCGACGCCCACCAAATTTCGGCCAGATGAAGAACTTATCGATGGTAGTAGTCGTGCACGTTGGGTCTCTACCCCCCAAGAAGCAGTGTCTGGTGCCAATCTGGTGGTGACCGACGTGTGGTCGTCCATGGGCCAAGAAAATGAACGCGTTGAGCGTCATGAAGCTTTCCAAGATTTTCAGGTCAACGCGGATTTACTCGACAGTGCAGATGCCAACGTCCTCTTTATGCACTGCCTTCCCGCACGTCGCGGCGAAGAAATAAGTGATGACCTTCTCGAAGACCCGCGCTCCGTTGTTTGGCTGGAGGCGGGCAACAGACTGCACTCTCAAAAAGCCCTACTTGAATTTATGCTGAGCTAACTTCGAGGATTATTGCCAAGACTATCAAGCGGCGATAATGGTTCTCAGGGGTTAGTCGCGAGCGCTTGCGCTACTGCGCGTCGCCACCCAGCTATACGCTCCGAACGAACGTCGTCATCCATAGCTGGTTCAAACCGCTTGTCAACGGTCCAACGGGTGCTCGCGTCTTCTAGATGATTAATGAGTCCCGCCCCCATTGCAGCCAGCAAGCCGGCGCCCAAGGCCGT
The DNA here is from genome assembly GCA_046582115.1 of Pseudomonadales bacterium. Classification (GTDB taxonomy): domain Bacteria; phylum Pseudomonadota; class Gammaproteobacteria; order Pseudomonadales; family Azotimanducaceae; genus UBA11889. Next base: position 8,140 of record JAYGFA010000094.1, read on the forward strand.
GGTCTCGGTGACCTTGGGTCGTTGCATGATCAATTCGGTTACGTCGGACAGGAACTGACAAAACCAATTATTTTGGACCATACCTCCATCAATCCTTACCTGTTCCAGTTCAACCCCGTCGGATCGAAAAGCATTAAATAAGTCCATTGTCTGAAATGCGATGCTCGACAGTGTCGCGGTCACGATCTCATCCACACCTGAATCCAGAGTTAATCCCGTTATGACTCCGCGTGCATCCGGTCGCCAATGCGGTGCCCCTAGGCCCGTAAAGGCTGGTACGACATATACACCGTTGGTGTTGCCGCCCGTTTTCAATGCAATTTCCCCTGTTTCAGCCGCGTTTTCGATAAAACCTAACTTATCGCGCAACCATTTGACTGCGACTCCCGCCGCAAAAATACTACCCTCCGTCGCGAACGTGGTCTGACCATTGATCCTATAACCGACGGTGGTCAGCAATCCCGTTGTCGAATCCATTCGTTTCGCTCCGGTATTTACCATGACAAAACATCCCGTGCCATAGGTACTCTTCACCATACCGGGTGAAATACAACCTTGGCCGATTAGCGCCGCTTGTTGATCTCCGGCGATCCCAAAGATGGGTATTTCGGCACCAAACCATTGAGCTTCAGCCGTCCCGTAGTCATCAACACAGTCCTTGACCTCCGGGAGCACACTGGCCGGAATCCCGAAATAGTCCAGCAGCGTGTCACTCCAAACATGACGCGTAATGTCGAATAATTGAGTACGTGAGGCATTGGTGGCGTCCGTAACATGGCTTCGCCCGCCAGTAAGTCGCCATACCAGAAAGGAATCTACGGTACCGAATCGCAGGTGATCTGCCCTAGCTAAGCGCTGGATGTTCGGATCGCGAAGCAACCATTCAACTTTTGTACTAGAAAAATACGGATCGATGACAAGACCCGTGATCTCGTTGACGGCAGACGCAATTCCATCCGATTGCATTTGAACGCACCGTTCTGCGGTGCGACGGTCTTGCCAAACAATTGCGTTGTGGACGGCTTGTCCCGACTCGGCGTCCCAAAGAAGTGTTGTTTCCCTTTGGTTCGTGATCCCGATCGCGTCGATCGCGGCCGCGTCCACCGGGCTGGCCGCAATGGCTTTGCGTGCAGCGTCCAATGTTGTGCTCCAAATAACCTCCGGATCTTGCTCGACCCATCCATCGCGCGGGAAAATTTGATCAAAGGGGCAACGGCCTTCGCCTACGGGGTTGCCAACCTCGTCGAAAACGATTGCTCGCGAACTCGAGGTGCCCTGATCTATCGCCAAAATGTAACTCATAGCCTGGTTTTCGCTCCTCTATTCTCGTTTACGCCACCACTAGATGTAGTGGTGTCCGCTTTACCCTATAACTCACAGGCAATCCACAGGTTTTCCTCAAGGAGTTTCTTGCATTCCCGTTATTATCCCTTTATGTTGTGTCGCTCGTACAAAAAAACCTACATATAGTGTTGTTGTGCAGTTGTCGCCTCCGAACATCCAACGTTTGAAGAGCCCGATAAGGCAACAGAAGCCAAAAAGGGGTAACACCACATATAGTATATGTCCAAGCAGCCAGATCTTGTCTTTTAGTTAGTGAGGCGCGAAAGCTTAGCCGCGAAGTCAAAAAGGGGGCCAGTCGTTAATGCAAGCAGAATCGGTCAGTCCAAACGACCAAACCCAAGAATCGCTCGAAAACAGCCCCGCCAAGGTGACTACTCCAACTCCAGGTCCAATTAGCCCATCCATTGCAGCGACTGCACCCGGTCAGATTCGGGTCATCAAGCGCAACGGTACCGTTGTGCCGTACAGCGACGACAAAATCACTGTCGCGATGACCAAAGCGTTCCTGGCTGTCGAAGGAGGCTCCGCCGCCGCATCGCCGCGCATTCGCGAACTCGTCGCTGCTCTAGCGGGGCAGGTATCGGCGATATTTTTACGCCGATTTCCGTCCGGCGGAACGATTCATATAGAGGACGTGCAAGATCAGGTAGAGCTTGCGCTGATGCGTTCTGGGGAACATAAAGTTGCGCGAGCCTACGTCCTTTACCGTGAGGAACGGGCTCGAGCAAGGGAAAGCGAGGACGTCGACCCAACGACGCAAAAATCGATCGCGATTAACGTCGTCCGGCGGGACGGCAGTCGCGTCGCGCTCGATATGGACCGGATCCGGATCCTGGTTACCGAAGCGTGCGAAGGGCTCGACGACGTAGATGCACACCGTATTCTGACCGAATCGTTATCCAATATGTACGACGGAATATCCGAAGCGGATGTCGCCGCGTCGTTGCTGATTGCGGCACGAACATTGGTCGAGGAGGAACCAAACTACACGTTCGTCACTGCCCGACTATTGTTAGATCAACTCCGTACCGAAGCACTTGAATTTCTCGACGTCCAGGGTAAGGGGCAAGATGATTATCAAACCACACAATCACAGATGTTGGATGCCTATGGCAAAGCGTTTCAGGCATTTATCCACCGAGGTATCGAGTTAGAGTTACTCGCACCCGAGCTCAAACGATATGATCTTGCGCGTTTGGGGATGTCGCTAATCCCGGAACGCGACCTTCAATTTACTTATCTCGGTTTGCAAACGCTCTACGACCGGTATTTTTTGCATTCAAACGAGGTTCGATTCGAGTTGCCACAAATCTTCTTCATGCGAATCGCGATGGGCTTAGCCCTCCAGGAAGAGGATCGCGAAGAACGGGCCGTTGAATTCTACAAGCTCCTCTCATCGTTCGATTTTATGAGTTCGACACCTACTCTGTTTAATTCGGGAACGTCGCGGGCGCAACTGTCGTCTTGTTTTCTGACGACCGTCTCGGACGATCTGGAGGGTATATATAACTCTATTCGGGACAACGCTATGTTGTCTAAGTGGGCGGGTGGCCTCGGTAACGACTGGACGCCGGTACGAGCGCTGGGTGCGTACATCAAGGGAACGAATGGCAAATCGCAGGGCGTCGTGCCCTTCCTCAAGGTCGTAAACGACACCGCTGTCGCGGTGAACCAAGGGGGTAAACGTAAAGGCGCCGTGTGCTCTTACCTGGAAACCTGGCACCTGGACATCGAAGAGTTTTTAGAGCTCCGCAAGAACACGGGCGATGATCGTCGCCGTACGCACGACATGAACACGGCCAATTGGATACCCGATCTATTCATGAAACGAGTGTTCGAAGACGGCAATTGGACCCTCTTCTCACCCAACAACGTATCCGATTTACACGATTTACATGGCAGCAGCTTCGAAACACGTTATCTCGATTATGAGGAATTGACGCGGACGGGCGAGCTACAACTCTACAAGCGAGTCAAGGCGCAGGATTTGTGGAGAAAAATGTTGTCGATGCTATACGAGACAGGGCATCCCTGGGTCACCTTTAAAGACTCTTGCAACGCGCGATCTCCACAACAACATATCGGCGTTGTGCACTCGTCCAACTTATGTACCGAGATAACCTTAAATACGTCGGCAGACGAGATCGCGGTTTGTAATCTCGGCTCAATTAATCTCGCGCAGCATGTCGCCGAATCAGGCCAGTTAGATACGGAAAAACTCAAGAATACAGTGCGTACAGCCATCCGAATGCTCGATAACGTCATCGACATCAACTATTACGCGGTTCCAGCAGCTCGAACTTCAAACATGCGGCACCGGCCAGTGGGACTGGGAATCATGGGATTTCAAGACGCGCTGTACCGAAAACGGATCGCGTATGCATCCGACGCGGCGGTTGCATTCGCCGACGAATCTATGGAGGCGATCTCTTATTACGCTATCGAATCATCCAGCGCGCTGGCCGAGGAACGCGGCAGTTACACGAGTTTCGAAGGCTCTCTATGGAGCCAAGGAATACTGCCTATCGACTCGTTAGAGCGACTCCAAAACGAAAGAGGAAAGGAGTATTTAGACGTCAATTTAGACACGCGATTTGACTGGGACGAATTACGGACAAGGGTCAAGACCCATGGAATGCGCAATTCAAATGTCTTGGCGATCGCGCCCACGGCGACGATCGCCAACATTACCGGCGTCACTCAATCGATCGAACCGACCTATCAAAACCTGTTCGTTAAATCGAATCTCTCCGGCGAGTTTACGGTCGTCAATTCCCACATGGTTCACGATTTAAAACGTCAGGGACTATGGGATAGTGTGATGGTCAACGACCTCAAGTATTACGATGGCAGTCTCCAGCCCATTGATCGAATACCGGCCGACCTCAAGCAACTTTACGCAACGGCCTTTGAAGTCGAACCAAGGTGGCTCGTGGATGCCGCAAGCCGACGTCAAAAATGGATTGATCAAGCTCAATCCCTCAATCTTTACATCGCCAATGCATCGGGTAAAAAACTCGACGTTATGTACCGCATGGCCTGGATGCGCGGCTTAAAGACCACGTATTACTTGCGTGCACTCAGTGCAACCAGTACCGAGAAGTCAACGGTTATCGGTGATGGCGCGCTCAATGCGGTTGCTTCAGAAGTCTCTTCCACCACCGGAATAAATACGGGTGAGCCCATGGGTGAACCTACGGAAGTACCACAAGCTTGCGCAGTCGATGACCCTGATTGCGAAGCCTGCCAATAGGAGGTCCATACATGCTCAGTTGGGATGAATATAGCGAAAACGGCGGTGCCAGCAAGACCACGGGACAATCGGATATGCCACTTGTCGAACAATTCGACATCGCCGAAAATTTGCGACCTGCCCGTAATGCCAGCCATCCTGCCGAGGCACTCACCACAAACATCGATGACGCTGCCAACGATGCGCGAACGATACCACCACCATCCGATTCCCCGTCAGCTGACTTGTCTCGGAACACATTGACCGATGACATCGCGCCCACGACTCAATATGAAAATACCGAGCGAGTCACTGTCGATCAGAAGCGTATGATCAACTGCCGCGCCGATCTTAATCAACTCGTACCGTTCAAATACGACTGGGCATGGCAAAAGTATCTCGATGGATGCGCGAATCACTGGATGCCGCAAGAAATCAATATGACGGCGGACGTCGCGCTATGGAAATCTGAAGATGGCCTGAGCGAAGACGAACGAATTGTCGTTAAACGTAACCTAGGATTCTTTTCCACCGCAGATTCGCTGGTAGCCAATAACTTAGTACTTGCCATTTATCGGCTAATCACCAACCCGGAGTGTCGGCAGTACTTACTTCGGCAAGCTTTCGAAGAGGCAATACACACGCACGCGTACCAGTACTGCATCGAATCGTTGGGAATGGATGAAGGCGAGATATTCAACATGTATCACGAAGTGCCGTCAGTCGCACGTAAAGCGTCTTGGGCACTTAAGTACACCAAGGAGCTTTCTGACCCCCAATTCACCACAGGCACGCATGAAGACAATCAAGCATTGCTAAAAAACCTCATTGCCTATTACTGCGTCCTCGAAGGAATTTTCTTTTACTGCGGATTCTCACAGATACTCTCGATGGGGCGACGCAACAAAATGACCGGCACCTCCGAGCAATTCCAATACATTCTTCGTGATGAGTCGATGCACGTGAACTTTGGGATCGATGTAATCAATCAGATCAAACTTGAAAATCCACAATTGTGGGATTCGGAGATGCAAGAACTGGCGGCTCAGATGATACTGGAGGGTACTGAACTAGAGACTCAATACGCACTCGATACGATGCCCCGCGGCATTCTCGGTATGAATGGCAACATGATGGCGGAGTACCTGCAGTTCATTGCCAACCGTCGGCTTGCCCAAATTGGATTGCCCGAACGCTTTCAGGCTGTAAAAAATCCATTCCCCTGGATGTCCGAAATCATGGACCTAAAAAAGGAAAAAAACTTTTTTGAGACCAGAGTCACCGAATATCAAACGGGTGGGGCGCTATCGTGGGACTAACAATAAACAATCCAACCAACAAAGATTTCATCGCTTAAGACCCACCACCTCAAGGTGCCCGCAATAGTGTAATCATGTCGCCCAATTCACGGGCGAACTCTAACGGCTGATCCAAAAACACGTGGTGCTGCGCATCTTCGATTGCACACACCTTCACATCGCCTGGAATTAGGGAAAGCATGTAATCAAGTGTTTCTTTGGAGAAAAGTTCGCTGTCAGACCCATAGATGATTCCAACAGGGAGCGATAACCCGGCGTATTCTTCAGGATATCGCTCCCCTTCTTTCAGCGTGCTGGGTAGGTCCTCGTCAAATTTCCACGCCCAGCCGCCACCATCAATTCGCATGACCGACTGTTTCGCAATGTACTTCAACACGAACTCATTCGCGCACGGCTGTGGCGGGTACAGACGAAAGCGCGCCTCTGCGGTTTCTCTATCCGGGTAGGATTTGGCCCGGTCACCACCCATCTGCGGCCGATCAGGAATAGGTTCGTCAGGATGGCGGATTCCCGAATCAACCAGAACCAACGCTCCAAACCGATCTTGGTATAGGGCCATCGCCTTGGTGGCCATGACACCACCGAAGCTGTGGCCAACAACGGTCACATCCGTGTCAAAACCGATAGCATCACAAACCCCAACAATTTCTTGAGCGTATGTTCCCGCGTCATAACCGTAGCGGTAATCCGAATCGCCCATCCCGGTTAAATCCATCGCGCCAACGTGAAACCGGTCAATCAATAGCGGAGCGATGAAATCCCACCATCGCGAGTGGGCATTCATGCCGTGAATAAGCAACACGCCAGGCTTAGAACTGTCTCCCCATTCTTGATAGAACACATCGCAATCGTCGACTTCCACCGTGTCCTTCCGGGATTCAACGTCAATCGCGCCCCAAAACCACTCCGGTATCGTCGCTGAATCTTCTCGATCCCAGCGTGCCACTCTTGCCTCTACATTTGTCGCGTTAGCCCACGGTAGCTGTCGATGGTAGTCGGCCACATTGGAAAACGCGAGACTGTCAGGCACCATGAACACACTCGTTTCTCGCGCGGCCACGTATCGGAGAAAACCATGCCCCGCGCAACTTATCGCAACAAGACTAGGAATAAGCCATGGCCGAACCGAACATTGCACAAAAAGCGCCGTTCCCAGTCGACGTGACAGCGGGCAAGAAATACTTTTGGTGCGCGTGTGGAAAGAGCAAAAACCAACCTTTCTGTGACGGCTCCCATAGCGACACAGAGTTCACACCCGTTGCATACAAAGCGGATAAAGACCGAACACTATACTTTTGTGGCTGCAAACGAACCGCAGGTGCGCCACTCTGTGACGGTACGCATAACTCTTTGTAAGGTCGGGTGTGTGCCTGACGGCCAACCCGATCAATGAAGTGCTGAAGCCTGTTGGACCATGCGACACTCGCGTTAAGGCGACTGTTAGAAGAAGCCGCGCTGTCGATTTTCCGAAGGAAAGCGTCAGACAAACGGGTCAATCAGTTTACGATTACCCGACAACTTTTGATTGATTCGGATCTTTTCCCTATTCGTTTCCGGGCATGCTGCTTCGCTCAGCACGGAAAGATTCAACCTAGCTGAGCACCACCGAAGTTACTTCATGGTTTTCGCCAAGATTTACGACCAGGTCTGCTGTCCGAGGTGCGTCTTCCATCATCCAAAGTGTCAATCTCTCATAATGCGCGACGAACCGATTAATCTCGACTACTCCCTTTCGCGCCGCAGCCGGCAGCGATTGCTCCTGCTCCAACCGCCACCTTCGAACCGCGGCCATATTAGGTACATTAAGGTACACCAGCTGATCGAAACGACTCGCCAGATCACGATACGCGGTCTCGAGCGCATCATTGATGCTCTTCCGCCAGTCGCCGTTGGGGTCGTGGTCTCGTTCAAGTTGGTTGATAGGCGTGTCCTCGGAAGCGCCAGGTATCGGACGCGCACCAACGCACCAGCCTTCGACAACCACCCGCGTAACCGGCCCATCGATACGTCGGTTACCAACACGTTCATCCCTTGCCTTATCGAACACGGGAACCTTGACCGTCCCTCCATCTATCAGTATGTCTATGCTCTTCAATAAAGCATCAACGTCGTGGGTACCCGGAGGACCTCGCGTTGCCATTAACGGGTGCACTTC
>JAYGFA010000004.1:0-3489 GCA_046582115.1 Pseudomonadales bacterium
CGATGGCTTTAAAGCGCTCGGGAAACTTGAACCCAATCTTGAGCGAGCCATAACCGCCCATGGAAATGCCCGTCATGATTAGGTGATCGGGATCCGTCAGCACTCCAAATGTTTCGCCGGCCCAATTGGGCAACTCGTCGACGACAAACTGCTCCCATGTCCCGTAATAAAAGCTTGTTGGTCCACCCGAAAACGATACGACCACCATGGGAGGCAAGATGCCTCGATTGAACATGTCGGAATAATTGTCCGCCAGTGATAGCAGCGTATTTCTGTCACCGCCACCTCCATGGAGGTGGATCAATAGGGGCAGCGATGGTCCGTCTATGTCGAAGTTGGGCGGTAACAACACCGAGACTGGCACGGTGTCGCTTCTGAATTCCGACACAACCTCATGCAATTGGGAGCTGACGCGATCAGTTGGTGGGTTACTGTTATCCACGTCAACACACGCGCCCGTGAGCATGAGCAGGACGACGCTCAACACTACGCGCATTTTGTTCATGTGATTGCCTCTCAATGCCATGGAATATACGTTAGCTTTCGTCAGCGCATCAAAGCGGAATCATCGTCGATTGCCGCCGGCCAGCGCCGAGATATCCGTGCGCGGGGTCGTCGTTCTGGCATAGCGTGATATGTATTAGTAATATAATATATATATATATCAAATAGTTGCGTTGTAATCTCTCGGTTCTTTCTAACGTCGATCTCGATTTGGCGATTGAGTCGATAATTGCTTGAAACAACGTCTATCGGTTGATCTTCATAAAACTTTCACTGAAGGAAACTTAACAGCAGCGTCGACGTGGTCTCAGGCTGCTCTTGTTGCACCCAATGCCCAGCGCCGTCCACAAAATGCACACCGCGCATGTCGCTGCACATTGTCGTTTGCATTGATTCGAACGTACCCGGCGCTTGGTATACACCCCAATCGTGTTTACCGGCAATAAATGTGGACGGTACCTCGATAGGCCGTCTCCGATCGGAGTCGACACCGGCGATACGCGCACGGTACCAATTGAGGCCCCCTTGAAAGCCCGTGCGTTCAAACTCGCGAGAATAGATGGCGAGCTCGGCATCCGCGAGCCACGCGCTAGGCTCCGCGGGCATTTCTGTGGCAACAGTTTCGGGCATCGTTTTTCCTGATTCCATGGCGTAGTAGGTGGGCAGTAAACCCAACTCATGGTTCTTCAATGGGCGCGTTTCATTAGCGGCGTGGTCCGCACTTTTATAGTGGAAGTAGCCCCGAAGAAAGCTGTGAAGGCCCTGCGGCGCGTTTCGCATATCCGGGTCGGCTGTTGGCGTCGCGTAGTACTGGTGATAGTGCACGCGCGGCGGATGTAACATAGCAACAGCGTCGAACACGTTGATGCGCGGTACCCCGAACGGCGCACTCATCAGGACCAATCGCTGGAATACATCGGGTCGAATCATGGCTGCCCACGCGGCTACCGGCGAACCGAAATCATGACCGACGACCGCCGCTACCGATGGGATGTCGAGCGCACCGAGTAAACCGAGCGCGTCGTCAACAAGGTTCTTAAACGAATAGGGTTCTAGGTCGACATCGTAGCCCGATGGCCAGCCCGTTGTTTCCCCGTAGCCACGTTGGTCCGGTGCAATGACTCGGTAACCGGCTTGCGCAAGGATGGGTATCACGCGGCGCCAACTGTATGCGAGTTCGGGAAAACCGTGGAGTAGGAGTATGACGTCGTCGCCGCGACCCGCGTCTATGTACGCCATCTCCAATCCATTGCCGTTATGTACCTTATTCATGCGATCTGAATTGTAGTCGGGTTCTCGCCGTCGGCACTGGATTTCTTGCCATACCAATATCTTGTCGGCGGCATCTCCCTGGAACTCTACAAAGATCTCAAATTTAACGGGTTACTCTATTGTTGAGCTATCCTCGTGTCGCTAATGCTTTTCGGGATTATAAAAAGGTTGTACCAGTGCTGACGCAGGAAGAAAGAGAGACGTTTACTGATTGGGGATTCGTGAAAATCGAAGGCCTTATTCCACGCGAAGTCGTGGACCCCATTCGAGAGATGGTGACGGAACGCCTACGTGGACATGGGTTTTGGAGGGGCGGAAGTTGGGCGGCTCCAGCTGATTCAGACGCCGACAAGAAACTCCGTACTGCCATCAAACAAATATCTCGTAATTTGAAATCGTTTAGACCTATCTTGACCGATAAGGTGATGAGTTATGCGCGAGACCTGGTGTCTGGGGAGGAATTAGAGCTTTCGCCGCCAATAACACAACTGTTGTTTACGCCACCCCACAGTTACGTGATGAACCACGATGGTCGATGGAATGGTGAATGGGAGGTGCCGAGAAGCGTTTGGCATCTTGATGTGCCGCGGAGTGCAGCCGTAGGGCCACCAGGGCCTGAGATGTTCACCTTCCTGAATAAAGTCGAGCCTAAGGGAGGAGGGACGCTGGTCCTCGCGGGTAGCCACCGGCTGTTAAATGACGTTGAGTACCTTAGTTCGAAGGGTGTTAAAAAAAAGCTGAAACGTCACGCGTATTTCCGCGAGCTTACCGGCAAACGCGACGGTGACGATCGATCTCGATTTTTGGAACAGGTCGGTGACATAGACGGAATCCCTGTACAAGTCGTCGAACTTACGGGAGACCCAGGTGATGTCTATTTTGTCGACCTACGATTACTCCATTCCCTCGGTGCGAATACGTCGGATCAACCAAGAATGATGATCGCGCAGCGGTTGCCAAGGCGAGATGCGTTCGAAAAATGGATGTCCATTGCGATGCAACGTGCCGACAAGGCAATGCTCGAAAACAGTACAAGGATAGCTGGCGCCTAGAGATTACGACGACGCCTTTTTTTTGCATTACGCGGTCGCGATGTTGTTAGGCGGAACGACGCTGGGCGAGACCTTCGAGAATTTCTTCGTGACGCTTTCGATCGATTCGATAGAGCATGTAGAAGCCAAGGGCTGCAAGGGAAAAAATCGACGTGGCCGGTCCGGCAATGAAGCCGAGGTTCCAGACCATGTCGTCGGGAATGCTTCCGCGGACGGCCCGGGCCGGAAATTCGATAGCGCCTAGCAGGACGCCTCCGATTGCAATACCTACGGCGTTCGTTGCTTTTCCGGCGAATGCACGAAAAGCATAAATAACACCTTCACGACGAATGCCCGAGTCAAGTTCATGTTCGTCAGCGATGTCGGCGAGCATCGAGTTGGCGCTGGCACCGATGATCGGCGCCGCAAGTGCTCCAACACACGAATAAGCGATGAAGATGACTAATACCCATGGCGATCCATTTGCGGGATACCAGGCCACGTCTAATAGACGCAGCGAGATTGGAATATTTACGGCAAGGATCCAACAAGCGAGAGGAACAATTACAGCCATGCGTTTATCAAGAAGGCGGGTAAGGGTGGGCGTTAGGTAAAAGGCAACGGGGAACACGAACAGTCCCACGTACATTAGGTAGGAAAGGTCTTCGGTCGTAAAACCCCA
>JAYGFA010000018.1:0-12104 GCA_046582115.1 Pseudomonadales bacterium
CCAAGGCGGTTCGCTCCCGCGCCCGCAAGCTTGATCGATAAATAATGGTGATCGTTAGCGATGTCGTTACGGTAATAGATGATATGTTCCGACGAGCTGTTGGTGATAACGATATCGAGGTCGCCATCTCGATCAGAATCAAAACAGACCAGGCCCCTACCCTGCTCAGTCCCGCTAAACCCTAACTGCAAACCATTTTCCTGGAACGTGCCGTCGCCCTCCGAACGAAAATAGCGCGTTCGATCCAGCGTAAAATCTTTGTTTTTGTCATAAGTCCAACCGTTCACGTGCACGATATCGAGATCTGTGTCGTTATCAAAATCGGCGAAACAACTTCCCCAACCCCACCCACCGTCTTCTATCCCGGCGGTTCCGCTGACATCTTCGAACACACCGGATCCGCGATTCCGATAGAGACGATTGCCGAACAACTCTTCCCCGCCTTCCACCGACGCATCCAAGACATCCAGAGTAAAGATCGACGTAACAAACCAATCCATGTCGCCGTCGTTGTCGTAGTCGCCAATCGCTGCGCCCATGCCGTTCTGATCAATGATTACGTTCCGGTTAGTGACTTTGGTAAAGGATCCATCGTCGTTGTTGAGGAAGACCTGGCTCTCACCAAAATCCGAAGCCATCAGCAAATCGCCGTCGCCATCTTGATCAATATCACTGAAATTAGGGGTATAAGACCAATCTATGTTCTGCTCGGTTAAGCCTTCAGCAATCGTTGTTTCAACGCTCGAGGCGACAAACGAGCCGTCCCTCTGATTCCGCCATACAGTTTCAGTATCGTCACCGGGCGATCGATTCGTCCCCCAGTGACTCAGAAAAATATCGACGAAGCCATCACGGTCGTAATCAAAAAACGTGGCGGAGAATGTGTTGGGGCTGGTAAGCCGAATGCCTGATGCCGCGGTGATGTCGACAAACATGCCGTCCCGATTTTCGAGCAAGTAGTATGGATCGCCTTCGACAGATCCAACGAAGAGATCGAGATCGCCATCCCCATCAATATCCCCAAATACAGGACCACTCCCCCAGTGGGTAAAGTCAACGCCGGCCTCAGGTGCTACATCAATAAATGTTCCATCACCCTGATTCTGGAAAAGACTATTCGGTTCCGTATTTCCACCGACTACATAAAGATCTACATCGCCATCGGCGTCATAGTCAGCCGCAGCAATGCCGCCACTCGCGCGTGCCGTTTCGGATAGATCGGTTACCGCATGCTCGAAGCGCCGATCGAGGCCAACACCAGTTAGTTTAGAGAATCCTTCGCTATCGTTTGATGGATTGGTCGTCTCCGTATTCGTATTTGCGGTCGAATCGGGTGTCGGTCCGCTGCCGTCACTCCCGCCGCCACCACAACCGGCGAGTAGCTGGGTCACAACAGCGAAACATAAATAGCCGGACTGCAACCTCACGCTAGGGGTTCAGGAATTGTCGGATAAGAGGCTCGAGCTAGTCGGCCGCTGTTGCACCACGCCTAGCGAGCTCTTCCTGCTCGAGCAGTCGGGCGCCTCGAAGGATATTACCCATCGCGTAGTTGCCTTCGTGACAAGCGTATTCGTACACACGCTCGTTGGTGCCTTTCCATACGTATTCACCGCTCCATGGACTTTCCCAAATGGTGGGGTCATCCACAGTGAAGTTATAGAGCAGATGACCGTCTTCTCGAAGCGTAAACCGCTCAACCAGGTGGAGATTTTCATCGCCCCCGTATAGACCCGTATCCTCCCGAAAATTAGTGGTATCGACGACCAACGTGTCACCCTCCCAATGCCCAATGGAATCGCCAAGCCAGTGCCTTGTATCCGAAGACGGATGCTCAGAGTTAAGTCGAATGACTCGCGCATCGTGAACCATTTCCAACAAAATCACGACATGATCGTCCGATTGCACAATACGTTTGAAGTTGTTGTATAGCCCGGGGAGCATCGGTGGGCCCGCGCTAAATCCCAGCAAACACCGCTCTGCCAACGCAAGTTCTTCAGGGTCGTCGAAGGGGCCAGGGCCTTCTCGATCCAACCAGGAAGCCGTGCCATCGTTGTCGTGCGTGAACGAGCTGAAATTATCCGCCGTCTTTACTCTCCCCTTCGTCGTCATCGTTGGTTTTTTACCGTTCGGAGGATCGTAAACAATTGACGTGCGGAATTTACCGTCGATATCCAACACGTGGTCGCCAGGGTCGACCCAAAAACTGTTGTATCCACCGACACCACCTGCGCCTGCGGCATTGTTTCCATCGCCGCCTTTGACGGGCGCACCGCGATTAGGATCGCTGATGCGGTTGGCAACGGACTGCAATGCCGCTACCAGGCCGGTCTTCATTCGCTCGGCTTGTTTTGCGGTCATGAATTGGTTCTTACCAAAAATTCTGGGCCGCTGCTCCGGTGTTAACGAACCCGCATCGTAATTACCGGTGAGATCGGGATGACCCGTAGGCGTGCGAGGCACGTCCCCAAGTGCTATCGGGACGAGATACATCACGCTTAGAAACCACACAAACGGTCTTTTCATGACTCCTCCTTCAAAAGCCAGTCTCCGCACACTGTCGATTGATCTCGTCTATGATCTCACAAACTCGAATCGACTCGGCACGCGTGAATTGTGGCATTTCTATTAGACCGGCTTCTAGGCAACGATGCACCGCCCGTGCCTGGTAGGTAAAGCCGTGCTGGTTACCCCCGCTCCACGTCCAACCTTTATAGTTAATTAACTTCTCACCGGTCCAACGAGAGCCCGGCGGTTGGCCTCTCGTAATAGGTGCCGGGGTGGGGATTGGATACTCAAATCGTTCGACCTGATTAAAGGGACCATTGCTTGGGTTACGATCTTGATTCCAGTGGGTTTCGCTCCAATCCCCTACCCAACCCTCGCTAGGATCAAGCTCCATCGCTGGCCGCCCGTCGTCTTTTCGCGTACCTCGACGTGGGGGCCTTCCTGTCCGAATAGTCAGGGCGGTCGGATGATGCGATGGAGTTTCGATGGTAATCCGACCTCTCGTACCGACGAATTGCGTCTCTTCGGCAAAACGTCCTGACGGAAACGTGATCACTGCGATACCTTGCTGTTCGGCGTATTGCAGGACCGCTGCGCTGGGTGGTGCGCCGTGGCCTGAAAAAACGTCGTTCGCATACGGTTGTCCACGCATTTTTCGGCCCGTTGCTGCAATCACAGGCATCTCGTCGGCACCAAACCCAGTAATCGCGGGATTAAGTGCATAAACCCGGTCCGGATAGTCGGCCTGCACGACTTGAAGCGCCCCAATATCGCCCCTCTCTATCGCTGTGCGTGCATGCTCCACTGCCGGAAAGAAACGTAACCACATAGCTTCTTGGCAAAAAACGCCGGCTTCGTCTGCAGCCGCGTAGACTTCACGTGCCTGTTCAGCAGTGTCAGTGAAGGGCTTTTCGCATAGCGCGTGCTTGCCTGCATTAATCGCCATGAGTATGTCTCGATGGTGGTCCCATGTTTTCGAAGCAATGTAGACGATGTCGACATTCGGATCGTTGCATAGCTCGTCGTACGAACCGTAGGCGGCGGGAATTCCATGGGCGTCCGCGTACGCTACAGCCCGAGATTTATCTCGAGCTGCGACCGCTACCACGCTGGCCCCGGGCACATCTTGAAGCGACTTAATCCAATCAGATGCGATTGCCGACGCGCTGATAATTCCCCATCGCAGTGGGAAATTAATGCCGTTTTCATTGGTCTGACCCAGACGAATATCGAGAGGTGTACTCATCGGCCAGCCATTAAAGAAATTCGGGTCGTCGGCCGAACGCGTGGTGTTATCTGTTTGTTCGTTCATAGGGTCAATCCTGTAGTTATCGGCTACGTTCTCGAAAAAATCGTCAGCGACCTTTCGTCGTTTAACGACATAGTACTTGGCCGATTCGCAAGAATTTCGTTTAGGCCTGATTCGAGCAACGGCAATTGGCGTTATCGATCGCGATGGCTGAGCCCCTTTTCTTTACAATACATCGTTTGATTCCACATAGAAGAGCAATCCGTTTCGATGACGTTGTCTAGAGAACAAGCGCAATCTGCCCGCAACCAATTGCTCGAAGAAGGTTTCTGCGTCGTGGATAACGTATTAGATGACGAATTCCTGGTGGAACTCCAAGACTGGTCCGAGGACCTTTTGCACACAACAAAACTCTCGCCGAAATGGAAATACCAAGGTTCCGACATCCATATCAGCGGAATTCGCCATCGTTCGAAACGCAGTCCCGAACTACCAGCCCATGAGATTGTTGATCGCCTGATCGAGTATCCCAACGAGGTATTGAAGGCATTAAAGCTAGAAGACCATCACACCGGCGGGACCTTTCAAATCATTTCGAAACCCGCCAATGGAGCACCGCTATACTGGCATCAGGACTGGGCCCGTTGGGATGACCCCATCAGTATGTCGCCCTGGCCGCAACAAATTTTCCTCAACTGGTATCTCTGCGATACCAACGTTACGAATGGCTGTTTACGGGTAATCCCAAAGAGTCATCGGCAGCGGAATGACCTGCACGCCCATCTGGTCGCGCCTCACGAGAGTGGTGGCTACGATGTTGACGAGGAGAACGAGTGGATGTTTGTCGACCACCCAGGCGCCACCGACGTTCCCATTGAGGCTGGTCAATTGATGATCGCTGACGCCAGACTACTTCATGGAACCCACAGCAACGCATCGTCGCAGCGAAGAACCGTGCTGCTCGGTTGGTACTACCGAAAGGCCAACGACATACCCGACGCTTGGCGGGGCGACGTACCACAGGAAATCCGCGATAGGCGACCCGACTTGCCATTTAAATGGAATCGCGAGCCAGGGCGCTATCTCACCTAACCCTCTATCCCACCGCTTCCATAAAGCGCGCGTTCATGTGGAGATAAGCATTCGCATTGGGGTGCTGAGCCCAGATGGCCTGCCATTCTGGGGAACGCCCGAATGCCGCGAAACCTTCATTGCGCTCCTCCTTACTCGGCCATCGGATAATCCAACAAACGTTCGGTTGGCCATTCGGCGATACATTGGGTGCCGAGCCACTGACTTCGGCTTCAATATCGCAGTCCATCCAAAAGTCGATGACGTCCAGATTGGCCTTAAGCCATGGCGCAGCTAATTCTTCCGCCCACTTGCGATAGGCCTCTAGCCATTCAGCTTCGATAGTGTAGTCACGTATTTCAACGATAGGTCCGGACATTTGTCTTCCCGCTGCTGTTGTTTGACGTCAAAAATACGCCCAATGAATTGGCCATGGCAAGACAGTTCAAACCGAACGAACGAATGATATCCATCCGTTGATGGGATCTATCGATGTTTGTTGGCAAAGTGTTCGTACTCACATTCGTCGCACTCTATAGAAGGTAGAACTAGTCATGAGCGAACCATTTATTCTTACCGTCATTAATGCGGTCGCTACGATCAGTATCAACGATGCTCCATACAACCGCATGATGCTCGACTACATCGATGCCCTCGAAGAGGAACTACCGCGATTGCGGGACGATGAGCGTGTAAGGGCGCTGGTATTCACCGCCGAAGGTCTGGAACACTTTTCTGTCGGGATGAATCTTAAGCAGTTTGCTGAGGGCGCCGAGCGAAAGGGAGGTGCCGACGGTTTGCTTGACCAGCGCCTGCGGGTACTGAATCTGATCGAAAACCTTGGAAAACCAAGCATCGCGACACTGTTTGGCTATTGTCTCGGCGGCGGGTTGGAGTTACCGCTCGCGTGCCATTTTCGACTTGCGGCCGATGAAGGTGCGCAGATTGGACTTCCGGAGATGGATCTAGGTGGGGTGCCGGCCTGGGGAGGCTCGGCGCGATTGCCTCGTTGTGTTGGCCGAAACTACGCGCTCGACATGATCTTACGCGGCCGAAAAATCGATGGGCAGGAAGCATTACGAATAGGTCTTGTCAGCGAGCTCTGCCCACTCAACATCTTGAAAGAACGGGCACAGGCGCTTGGCGAGGAACTGGCGAGCCAGCCGCGCCTTGCGATCAAAGGGATGCTGGAAACGATCGTGGGATTCGAATCCAAAGGCCTCGCCGAGTCCCTGCATGACGAACGTACCGCCGTCCGTCAAACACGTAGGACTGCTGATGCCCAAGAAGGCATGCGAGCCTTTCTAGAAAAACGCGATCCGATATTTAATCAAGCACCAGTTGAGTAAAGCGATTACACAACGAGGGACACGTTCCATTACATGTGCCTCCATAGGCTTGAAGAGACTGCAAAAGATCGCTTGTTTATAGTCCGTACAGCGATTCGACATTCGTTCGTGTGATTTTAGTTCTGTCGGATTTCGAGATGCCCTCGAACAGCTCGTCCAACACCTCAACTGAACAGGGCCAAGTCGAATCGGTATGCGGGTAGTCCGACCCCCACAGCATGGTTTCGACGCCGATCATGTCTCGCGTTAACAGAGCCGCTCGATCGTCTTCAATCGTGCAATAAAATTGTCGCTCCCAGATCTCTTGAGGACGGGTGCCGGTATACGGTTCCGGCATCGAACGACGCTCTCGTTGCAGTCCTTGATCGACTCGGTAGAGCCAGTGCGCGATCCAGCCGGCATTAAATTCCGCCACCACAATCTTAAGATTTGGGTGACGTTCGCACACACCCCGGCACATCAATTCGATAATCGCAGCTTGTACCGTGTTCTGTGATGCAGCGTAACCGGCGATTCCGTCAACTTTTTTCCGCGAGCGTTGATTCCGCGGCACGTACGCACCGCAGCCAACGTGCATCGAAAGAGGAAAGTGAGCTTCTTCTGCTAGGGACCAGATTGGTTCGTAGACGTCGTCGAAATACGGTCGATCGGCAGGCGACGTGCATGGAATACAACCGCCCTTGAATCCAAGATTGATAACCCGTTCAAGTTCGTCGGCTGCGGCCTCCGGGTCTTGCACTGGTATCGTAGGTAAGCCCTGTAGCCTACCTGAGCTTGCGTTGGTGTAGTCCGCGAGCCAGTCGTTATAGTTTTTCTGGCACGCGACCAACAACTCCGTATTCTTGAAACCAAACATCGCGAAAAAACCCGGGTACAAAAACTCCGCGTCAAGTCCGTCGACGTCTTGAATCTGGTGACGCTTGGACCCATCAATCAAGCCGGGTTCCAAACCGCCGTATCCTTGCCTGAAGAGTGCTTCCATTTCAGGATCGTTAAGGTGCGCGACTTCGGGTTTACGCCCGTGTTTTCTAATGATCGGCTCGTTGCGGGCGAGTCGCGTACTAGCCATCGCCATACGCGCGACCCCAACACCGCGACTTCCCCGAGACGGAATTACAATGGCGTCAACTTCATCCCCAACCGTCATAATCCGCGGCGCATCGTCGCCAAAACGCTGAGCCAATCCTGTAAAGACTTCCGGCCCTTCAACTACATGAGAATCGGCGGAAATCGGCTTCATTTGGGAGGGCTTCCGTTAATCGCCGCGTTGCGGGGCGTAGTAAGGCGTACGTCGAGATGAATCGAAATCGAGTATGGTCAAGCGTTCCATGAGCCGTCGGTGCGGCCAGAAGTCGCCGCTCGCTGTATGGAGTACGGCCCGGTTATCCCACATGGCGAGCGAGCCTTCTTCCCAACGAAAACGACAGGTGTACTCGGGCCGCCCCTCTTGCATCTTCATTTGAAGTAGAAGCGACTTTTCCTCGTCCTCGGGGATTTCATGTTCTTCCGCAAACCGACGAACAAATCCTTGTTGTACATAGAGCGTTGTATGGCCCGTCTCCGGGTGAGTACGTGCGACCGGATGCGTCGCCACCGGTGTTTTCCCATCCATCTGGTGACCAACGCCACCGACGTGGACGGCGGTTAACCCTTCGATCCGCCGCTTAGTTTCCAACGGCAGACCCTCCCACATGCTGTAGCAATCACAAAAACAGGTATCACCGCCTATTGCGGGGGCTTCTCGACACATAAGGATTGAACCCAGGGGGGGGCGAGCCTGCCAGGTCGCGTCACAGTGCCAACCCGAAGCCGCATTTGGGACCGTTTCGTCCGAGGGCAGCACCAACATGTTCGGAATGTCAGGGACCTTGATTTGTTGATTAAGGTCATGGGGCGAGTTCGGCATATGCTCGCGCTCACCGAAGGGTGCGCCAACCTCACCGAAATGCTGCGCAAATTCGACCATCTGTTGTCTGGAAAGATGGGCCTGGCCTCGAAACATAATGACGCGCCGTTGCAACCAGAGTTTGCGCAAAAATGAAACCATCTCCGGATCTTTTAGATCGGTTGCCAAATCGAGACCGTGGACGACAGTGCCGATACTTGGCTGCAGCGGTTCAAGTTTTAGGTCGACTCCGCAAACCGTAATCGGGATGTAGAACACGCTTCCGAAATGCCCCTCTACCAATCCCTCATCTTGGGCAAGAATGCCGTCGACCATTTCACGACGATTCGTCCCATCGGGGAAGCGAGACTGTGCCACCGCACCTAACGAGCTATTTCGCGAAGGCGGCTTATTTCCGTCGGCTCGCTCCTTTTGACGCAGGTACAGTGGATTGTCGGCAAGTTGCGTATCTTGAGGTTCAGACACCAGTCCTCTCCCTTACTGGCTGAGCACGAGTACGGATACAACTATTATGACGAATCGGCCGGCGAACTCCTACGTTCTTTCGAAACCGCCGTAACAACCCCGTTATCCACTTGATTAGACCGGATAATTACGTGATCGTATTGCTATACCCCTCAAAAGGTCTTGCAAATGCCTGTCGCCACACTTCCTCGAGCGGCCACAGCAGACGAGATAAACGCTCAGTTGGCGCTTGACGGAGCGGTCATCGTTTCCGACGTCATCGATCGGCAAACCGTTCGGCAAATGACCGATGAGACGATGCCCTACATCGAAAACACGCCGATGGGGGGAGACGATTTCACTGGTCGAAAAACCCAGAGAACCGGGGCACTGATTGCGAGGTCTCCAACCTGTCGGCGCTTGGTCCTTCATCCGCAAGTGATCCAGGCCACTCGCAAGTTCCTCTCGCCTTTTACCAGGAAAATATTGCTCCACTTAACCCAGACCATTCGTATTCATCCGGGAAGTGCGAAGCAAGCGCTACACCGAGATCGTCTCGCGTGGGGCAGCTATCTTCCAAAATCCATCGAGCCCCAGCTAAATACGATGTGGGCACTAACCGAATTTACCGAAGAGAACGGGGCAACTCGTTGTGTTCCCGGAAGCCACACGTGGGACTGGGAAGCCAAAGCCAATCCTGATCAGTTTGCCTATGCGGAAATGGCGCCGGGTTCTGTCTTCTTTTATACCGGCAGCATCCTGCACAGCGGCGGTGCGAATAATTCGAAGAGCCCGCGTTTAGGCGTTAATTTAACCTACTGCCTTGGCTGGCTACGGCAGGAGGAGAATCAGTACCTATCCTGCCCACCGGACATTGCCAAGAATCTCGAATCGGAATTACAGGACCTTCTCGGGTACACACAAGGGGATTTCGCGTTGGGTTACTACAGCGATCCATATAAGCCCGACGGTGGGCGGATCCTTGGTCCCGAGTCCGCGGTCGGACGTACCCGTGCAGACAGGACGGAGTTTGGTACTGAGGCTTCCCAAAACCACTGACCAGAGGCCGAGAGATTTTGTACCAGCTTCTTCAGACTGAGACCTAAACTTGCCCTCCGGATGGCGTGGAAACTCAGCGTGGTTTCCCCGCCTAACCTGATGAGTCTGGATCGCGTACATCAGCCGGGACGAAACTCCGACTAATCCTCGGATCCCTCGATGGGTGCAACGGTCGCCGCTGTCTTGGTTAAAAGGTCTTTTGCGCCGCGCCCGATGAGTGTGGTCGCGCCGGGGGCCTGGAAAAAGTTAAAACCCTCACGATTTCGCCACTGCAACGGCCCCCCAACCGTACGTCCGGCGGCAATTGTCGCTCCATGGATCTTGGTGATCATGGCTTCGTATTCGGGTTCGCCTTGGGCATGGCCTGAAAAACTAAATAAGTCGGTCGCTGCAGTGAAGACAACATCGACGCCTGGAACCGATGCGATGGCTTCGGCATTTTCAACACCCGCGGGTGATTCAATCATCGCGACAACCATCATATTCTCGTTAGCCGTTGCGCGATAATCGCTCCCGTAAAGCCCGCCGTATTGTCCTCCGCCCAAACTCCTGACCCCATCCGGCGGGTATTTGGCAAAACGGACCGCGGCTTCAACTTTCTCGACCTCAACGACCATGGGTACGATGATGCCCAACGCACCAATATCCGTTGCTTTTTGAACGTCACCTTCGGTCGCATCGGGAACCCGGATAAACGGCACGGCTGGCAAATCACGACCAGCCCAGATCATCCGGGCAACTTCCTGAAACGTGAGGGGACTGTGTTGCATTTCAATCCAGAGGAAATCGAATCCCGCGCGCGCCATGGCGCGATACACCTCGGGATCTGGTGTATCGATGGTACCGCCTACAACCTGTTCTCCGTTCTTAAGTTTTTCTCTAATCGTGTTGTACATGACCTGTCTATGGATTTACTGCGAAGGATCAGATCGTACTACTCGTGGATCGAGGGCACCACGCCCTACGGTCCGAATAACAATGGGGTTGACGCTTAATACGCCTCAAAATAGCTACATCGAAATCGTCAACGCCGCACAGTGCGCAACGTCCCACACGTATGGTAAACCATGTCAGGTTGGCGACTTGCCGGGCGAGAGCTTGACCCATTGGGTGAATCTCAGTTGACAGGCGGTTTGGCACATTGTCTTAATGCATTCAAGCAACTTGAGTGAAGAAGAATGACCTTCTGGATAGGAACAGAGGATGGGCTTTTCGAAAACGCTGAGGAACCGGTAGCTGCGTTGGAAGGCAGCAGCGTATCCGTACTAGCGGCGGACGAACATTCGATTTGGGCGATCGTCGACGACCACAGTATATGGCGATATGACGATGGTTGGCGCGAGTTGGGACAGATCAATGACTACGAGGTTCATTGCCTTCTTCCAAGCAAAGATACGCTTCTTGCTGGAACTTTTGCGGCTCACGTCTACCGACTCGTAGGCTCCGAATTTACCCTGGTCGACGGGTTTGAGCAGGTGGAAACACGCGGTCGGTGGGGCACCCCGTGGGGCGGGCCACCATCAACACGGACCATGTGCCGTGATAGTAACGACGATATCTACGCCAATGTTCATGTTGGCGGTCTTGTGAGGTCATCAGATGAAGGGCGAACATGGAAACAGACCCTGCTAGACATCGCTGTGGATGTACACGAAGTGCATCACGATTCCGGCGGTTCCGGCGCGCTCATGATAGCCGCGGCACGCGGCTTTGCTTCGAGCCAAAATGGCGTGGAATGGAATTTTAATAACGAAGGCTTACACGCACATTATTTACGCGCCGTAACGACGACTAATGAGTCAACGTTTGTATGTGCTTCGAGAGGTCCAAGAGGTCAGGAAGCGGCCATCTATCGGCGGCCCACTGGTGGCCACACACCTTTTAGTCGTTGCGGATACGAGGGTGGATGGTTGTCAAAGAACATCGACGCGGCTGCTCTGGCCACTACGGGCAATGAGATCATATTTGGTACAGGTGACGGGTGCGTGCATCGATCCGAAGACGACGGTCTGACGTGGGAGCGTTGCGCGTCTGACCTGCCTACAGTGAAGGCAGTCCTAATCACCGATTGACGCGCGTTGTCGATTAAACCGTTTTTTACGTTATCGAAAAACGAGTGCGCGACGACAAGGCAGACGAAGGTCACTTTCAGAACGATGCGACACCGATACATTGTCGAACAACTAACGGGAACGACCTTCGGGGCGGTCATTAAAGATATCAAGTTAGAGGGTTTGTCGGCCGAAACATGGTCTGAAATCGAGGCACTTCTCTACGAGCACGGTGTGCTCATATTTCCCAGTCAGCACCTGAGCGCAGAAACTCAAGCATCGGTCGCACTATACTTTGGCGAACTTGACGGCAGCCACAGTGATCATAGCGATCGGGCCCGTAGCATATCTAACTGGATCGATGACGAAACCGTTCTAACTGATCGAGATCCGACTTGGCTGACGCTTACCTACCCCACACGGTACTGGCATATGGATGGAACGTTCAACCCAATACCGCCCAAGATATG
>JAYGFA010000091.1:0-2816 GCA_046582115.1 Pseudomonadales bacterium
ACTCCGGCCATTTACTGCACGGCGATTGGCCAATTATAAGGTCCCGAAACAGATTAAGGTGCTTGATGAACTTCCGTTGCTCGCCATTGGTAAGGTTGACAAAAAAGCGTTGAGGGAACTCCATGACGCGAGTTAACGAGATATGACACATTGGGGATAGAGGTGTAAGCCACCGCATCTGATCCCAATTAGGCGAAAAAACACAACGACTTTGTGCCGTTTTCCGCCATTGCTAATCGATGTTTTAGAGCACCGAATATCGAATGCTCAATCGAGATGGACACACAAACAGCCTGATTTATCGATAGAGAATCCGCGTGTGTCTTCATCAGAGTCGAGTCGATTAATGCGTCCTTCTGAGTTGGCGTAAGCCGGTTGCTACATACTGCGTGCGGCCATCCTCCTCTACCGAGAAGAGATACAGTGACCTATCGAGCAGTTCGTCATCGCTTGCTAAACGGGCGGTATTGCGATCGACGAAGCCGATGGGCGCGTTGCTGATCGGCTGCGGGCCGACGCCGGCTTTATCGGTAACGGTAACACGCGGTCCTCCACGACCCTCGGTGACATCGACGACGGTAGTGATGTTCTCGTAACGTCCGATCAGTCGCTCCAGGTCGACATTGAGGTCTGGATTGATCCCGCTTAATGCTGGCATTTGGATTTTGGCAAGGTTTTTGAACAGGACATTGAAGAGTTCCTGGTACAAGCCCATTGTGTCGCCGCCATTGGTTAGCAATGCTACCGCTAATCGCTCGTCACGCGCGATCCGTAGAAACGCCGACTGGCCGATGGTTCCACCATCGTGACCGATGACCCGGCTTGAGTCCCAGGTGCCGAGGCACCAACCCAAACCCCATCCGGTAAGGCCACGAGGCGTGTGTTTCAAAAGTCTTACTTGCCGTGCGCGCATCGCGTTGACCGACGATGCGGAGAGGATCTTAGTTCCGTTTGCACCCCTGCCACCGTTCATGTGCGCATATGCGAATCGCAATAGATCCGATGCGCTCATCGAAGGCGTCGAACCCGCCGCTTTTTGCCCCTGACTAAGAAATAGTGCGGGCGCTACCCGTAGTACGCCCTTTTTACGCGGATGGGGCACGTGGCCAATGGCGCTGCGAAAGCGCAGTGTGTCCTCTGGCAGGCTTAGCGCATGGTCCATGCCAAGCGGTGCAAAGAGGCGCTCGGCAATCGCCGCGTCGTACGTCTTACCAGTCAAGATCTCGATGACCCGCCCCAGCACCGCAAAACCGACATTGCAGTAAGACATCATCGCACCCGGCTGAAAGAGTTGGGGCAACATCGCACACATATCGACAAATCGTTCGACGCTGCCGTCGCCGCGGCCGCTATCGGGAAAGAAGTCACCGTCGATGCCGCTGGTGTGGGAGAGAAAATGCCGCAGCGTCAATTCACGGCAAACGATGGGATCGGCAACTCGAAACTGCGGTAGGTAATCGATGACTGGGGCATTGATGTCGAGTAAACCCTCATCCTGCAACTGTAAAATGAGGGTGGTGGTAAAGATTTTGGTAATTGAACCAATCTGGAACACGCTGTCCGTATCGGTCTGCACGCGCGTATCGAGGTTTATGACGCCGGCGGCTTCGGCCGCGGCCAAACGACCGTTGCGCAGCACGGCGATACTTGCTCCAGGAACGTTGTAGCGGCGGATTCCAGACCGCAGAAACTCGCCTAAATCATTCAGAACGGACATTTCGTTTATTCGTTGGCACCATTACTTTGCTCCGCCGCGTCAGCCGGCTCCAAACCTATGCCTCTCGCCGAACCTGTCATGCGTCCTTGTTTCGGGGCGGGAATAGTTTCCACATAGAGAAGGTCCAAGCGAGACACACACAATACAAAATAGCGAAAAATTCGGTCGGGAAGTCCCAATAAAAAACGCGTTTAATCCAATATCCAACAAATGATTCCGACAGATTCATTCCACTCAAATGGTTTTCAATCATAGTAAGGGGACATGTAAGCCCCAACACTGTTTCCAGCGCGACAAAAGTCATCGTGCCCGCATGAATGATCCTTAAACGCTTGTTTGCTATCCAACCCCACCCAAGTCTGTGCCCAACTGGAACTAGAACAAAGCCAGTGCTAACGAAAATGACGATGCAAAAGTGAACGACTAAAACAACGTCCGAGATCAAAGACGTCAAATAAGTTTCCAAACCAGGAGTCTCTCCTTAAGCTGTCGTGCTTTTCGGGGTTGGTTCGCGGTTGGGGGTACGAGTTTAAGGCCATCGTAATCGACGAAGTCGCCTAGTTCTGCTTTCTGGCCGCGGCACCTAAGCCTCTCGCCGGAACCCGTCATGTCTCTTGAGATTGGGTTACCCATCAACGCAGCTCGCAGAACTACGCTATTTTATGGTGCGACATTTGATGGGACACCAATCGCGCGTACAAGCCGTTATTCGCCAAGAGCTCATTATGGTTGCCTTGCTCCGTGATCCGGCCTTCGTCCAACACGACAATGGTATCCGCATCGCGAACGGTGGAAAGGCGGTGCGCGATGACGATCGTCGTACGATTGCGCATCAATACGTCAAGAGCTACGCGAACCGCGCGCTCATTGACGGCGTCGAGATGGCTCGTGGCCTCGTCGAGAACAAGCACGGGCGCGTCCTTCAAGAATGCCCGAGCGATGGCGACACGTTGACGCTGGCCACCGGAGAGCCGCATGCCGCGTTCACCGACGGACGTATCGATACCGAGCGGTAAACCACCGATCACTTCACTTAACGACGCCCGTTCGACCGCGACTTCGAGTTCGTTTTCGGTCGCATCCGGACGGGCAATGAGGA
>JAYGFA010000013.1:0-4478 GCA_046582115.1 Pseudomonadales bacterium
CAGGCTCCCAGCTTCCGACATCACTCATACAAGTTCCTTAGCTCGCCGTGTATCAACCCAGAAATAGCGCAACGCCCCAATCTTCGCACGCAAAGGTATCTTCTTGGTTCCATTATTTTGGCGCATCATGCCTCTCTCTGCTCGGACACGCGAGTTTCCACGACGGCAATCAACGTTGACTGAGTTCGCACAAACACTGGTCGACTGGTGGCATCATGCCGGACGCAAGGACCTGCCTTGGCAGCGCAACAAGACGGCTTACCGCGTCTGGGTTTCCGAAGTAATGCTACAACAGACCCAAGCGTCCACTGTCGCTCCCTACTTCAAACGGTTCATGACTCGTTTCCCGAGCGTGCGCCAACTCGCCAAGGCCAGCGAGGACGAAGTTCTCGAATACTGGACCGGGTTGGGATACTACCGGCGCGCATGCTTCCTGCATATGGCAGCGATCGAAATCGTCGGAAAGCATGCCGGGCAGGTCCCCGACAACGTCGACGCACTCGTAACACTTCCCGGTATCGGCCGATCCACGGCAGGCGCAATCGTAGCGATCGCTTTTAATAAAAACGCTACGATTCTCGACGGCAACGTCCGTCGTGTGGTTTCGCGTTTTTACGCAGTCAGTGGAAAACGGGGCGCCGCAAAAACCGAGAAGCGACTCTGGGATTATGCCGAAGCAAACACCCCGACGACACAAGTTGACGTCTACTCGCAGGCCATCATGGATCTCGGAGCAACCGTTTGCATCCGCTCAAAACCCAAGTGCCCAATCTGCCCCCTATCCGGCGAATGCAAAGCACATCAGCGGGGGAAAGAAAACAAGTACCCTAGCGTGCGCCAACACCGACCATTGCGCCTACAACACGCTCGATTTTTCGTTGTCATCAATGGACAAGGAGCGTGTCTCTTGAAAAAAAGACCTACCAATGGCGTCTGGGCTTCACTCTGGTCACCACCCCAGTATCCTCGAGCAACATCCGTTTTCATGTTGTGTGAGGAGATCGGTCTCCCAGCCTCAAAAATCGCAAAAACGCTTACCGGGGTGAAATTTCGACACGCATTCAGCCATTTTCAGCTGGAGATTGAGCCTATCTACATATTCCTGCATGCGTCCTATCCTGAGATTGCACAAACCAATGATTTACGCTGGCACCGCCCAACTGACAGAGCTGAGTTTGGGCTCTCGGCCGTTGCGGTTAAACTGCTCGCCGAAATAGAAAGCAAGGGAACGTTATGACCCGCCTGGTCTCCTGCCGCAAACTGGGCAAGCGATTGCCCGGACTCGCATTACCACCGATGCCAGGCCCCATAGGCGAAGATATTTACGAACATGTTTCAGCCGAAGCTTGGGGCCAATGGCAAGCGCTGCAAACAATGCTTATCAATGAACACCATCTCTCGATGATGGATGCCGAATCCCGCGTCTTTTTGATGAACCAAATGGAAAAGTTCTTTGCGAATGAGGATTACGAGAAACCAGAAGGATACGTATCCCCCGCCGATTCGACTGACTTGACTTAAACTAGTTCAACGCACGACGGAGCCAACATGCCGATATTTCATCGCGACCAAGTGAACATCCACTACGAGGTTTATGGCGAAGGGTTTTCGGTCCTGCTGTTCGCGCCCGGTGGCATGCTCTCCGCGGCTTCGTTTTGGTCGAACGCCGAGTGGGATCCCATAAAAACCCTAAGTCCACACTTCAAGGTAATTGCCATGGACCAGCGCAACGCCGGTGCCTCGACGGCTCCTGTATCGGGCAACGATGGGTGGCATAGCTACGCCGAAGATCATCTCGCTCTGCTTGACCACCTGAACATCGAGCAGACCCATGTGTTGGGTGGTTGTATTGGCGGTCCATACTGTTTTGGAGTGATCAAGGCCCATCGAGAACGCGTCGCATCGGCCGTACTGCAGCAACCAATCGGCTGCGACGATAATCGTGCGCTTTTCTATGCAATGTTCGACAACTGGGCTGACGCGATCAGGGATAAGCACCCTGAGGCCAACGACGACGATTGGCGTGCCTTTAGAAGCAACATGTACGACGGGGATTTTTTGTACAACGTTGATCGAGATTTCGCCGCCGGGTGCACTGTGCCTATGCTCGTACTCATGGGTTCAGACCCATACCACCCTGAAACGATTTCCCGCGAACTTGCCGAACTGGCGCCGAATGCCACCTTGCTCGAGGAGTGGAAGAATCCGGATAAAGACGGCACCGTTGAGGCGGTGATTGCGTTCTTAAAAGCAGCTACACCGGCTTAGTTTCACGCCCGTTCAAGTGCATCAAGCAGCAGCTCCATAGCAGCGCTTGAGTCAATTTGGTATCCCACCTCGACGTTGGCTTCGGGAATCCCGGGAGTCGGACGTTCATCGACGACGGTCATCCCGCGTGTATAGATACCCTTTGTCTCAACCGTCACGTGCCGCGGGAGGAATCGCAGCAGCTCGGGGTGCGTCACCGCCAGCACAGCGCAGGGGTCGTGCAACGCAGAACGGCGGCCGCGACCCAAAGAGTCCATTCGATCATGGATGTCGTCCAAAATGGCGGCGCCGACCTGCGCCTTGACCGATCCACTTTCCTTCAAGCGTGCGGCGATAACATCGTCGGAATGCCATTGACGGGTGAGGTTAAGACCGCACATTCGAATGCGAGCACCCGATGCCATGACGATCTCCGCAGCCTCTGGATCGGCCCAAATATTGAACTCTGCAACCGCCGTTACGTTACCTGCACCGGCGCTACCGCCCATGAAGGAGATACCCGCAACCCGTTCCTTTAGGTTTGGGTCCCGCTCCATCGCTCGCGCAATATTGGTCAGCGGTCCGATAGGAACCAGCCATACATTCGAATGTTTCAGCGTCGCCTCGATTAAGTAGTCAACCGCATGCAGCTTCGACGTTGTGCGATCGTGCTCCGGCAGTACGACCCGACCAAGGCCGCCCTTGCCATGGACGCCTCCAGCGTGGCGGGGTTCTCCCACCAAAGGACGAGCTTCGCCACGGTAGACCTCAGCAGAACTGCCCAACAGTGCGGCCATCCCAAGGGCGTTTCGGGTTGTGTCCGCGAGCGGCGCATTGCCCGACACAGAGGTAATTCCAAGCACATTGGCGTGCGCGTGCGCGAGCACCAAGGCGAGCGCGTCATCGTGACCCGGATCACAGTCGACAATAAGTAGCGGGCCGTCACGCATGGCAGTTAACTCCCGTTAAAACCGTGAGATAATAGACCCTCAATGTCTGATCGGCGCATTAAGAATCGGCATCGATAAAGACGCGTGACATCAGGACAAACACATGAAAGACAATCTGGTTCGATCAACGAGCAACGTCGGTTGGCTCCTGTTGATCGGCGGAATCGTCATAGGCGCCGGCGTCGCGATCTTCGAATGGGTCTACACTCCTGACGTGCCGCTTCTGGTAAAACTCGTCGTCGGCGCAATTTATCTTGGCCTCGCGCTTTTGTTATTATCCGTGTTGCGACAACGTTTGATCGAACGTAAGACGGATAAATACAAAGATGTGGAAATATAGATGCTAGTCGTAACCAGCGATACGATTGGAGGTAAGCGGATCGTCAAGTCCCTCGGTTTAGTGCGCGGTAACACGGTACGTGCCCGTCATGTCGGTAAAGATATTAAGGCGACCTTTCGCGCACTTGTTGGTGGCGAAATCGCGGAGTACGTGAAGTTAATGGCCGAGGCCCGCGAGCAGAGTGTCGATCGAATGATCGAAGCCGCCGAGCGACTCGGGGCCAACGCCGTCGTCGCCACCCGTTTCACGACCTCGATGGTGATGCAGGGAGCCGCCGAATTGCTTGCGACCGGCACCGCCGTCATCGTCGAAGACGAGTAAACCGGGCGAACAATTAGGTCGGGGGCGTCTTCGACCAACACGTTAATGGGGCTCATATGGTGCTGGGTGCATGGGTGCGCGGATGCTTTTCAGTTTGCACATCGACGGCACACTGGAGATTGGTGATCCCGCCGGCCCCATCACGCTAGCCCATGTTCGCGAACCCATTAACCGCGGGTGCGTCGTTGGGAGTGGATCGGATCGGGTAATCGCTGAACAACGCGCAATGTCGGAAAATTAAGGCATTCCAGTCCATTTCGTGGCGCAGAAACATCGTCTCGATAAGACAGAATCAAATTCCCAGTACCTTGACCAATATATCCATATTGATGGCACCGAGGTCGATAAGCGCTGTGCCGAAATGCATGGTTTCGAGTTTTTTTATCCCGAAGAATTCTGCAGTATCGCCCAGTAATGAAAGTGGTCACCGTCAACGCGGGTATGCCCGTCCGACTCGGTCGGTCACGCTCTGGGATATGCAAGACGCCAATTACCGGTCCAGTCGAAATCACGCCGTTCGGCATCGAAGCTGATGCGATCTGCGATCGTCGGCACCACGGAGGGCTCGATCAAGCGCTCTACATATACCGAATCGAAGATTACCGCTGGTGGACCGAAGA
>JAYGFA010000016.1:0-6184 GCA_046582115.1 Pseudomonadales bacterium
GTCATTCCGGAAGGGCTGATAAGCGAAGCAACAGCGAATTCCATCTTTTTCTGCAGTGGCTTTAGCTGCAACTTGGCATCAATCAATTTGAACCATTCGGATTCGTGGGTAAATCTCTCGTCGGATTCAAACAAACGTCGGATGACACCCATGGCCTCGTCCTGACGGTCACGGAGTACCATGGGATCGACGCCTAAGGTATGCGCGTCTGAGGGAAGAGC
Organism: Pseudomonadales bacterium; assembly: GCA_046582115.1. GTDB lineage: Bacteria > Pseudomonadota > Gammaproteobacteria > Pseudomonadales > Azotimanducaceae > UBA11889. Next base: position 222 of record JAYGFA010000016.1, read on the forward strand.
TCCAGGTCCGGAGCCAAATATCACCCGCCCACGCGATTGATGGTCAAGTTGAACGATTCGCTGCGCCACCATAAAAGGATGGTGATACGGCAACGATACGACCCCGGTACCGAGTTTTATCCGCTGGGTTCGTTCTGCGGCTGCGGCAAGGAAAATCTCGGGCGAGGCAATCATTTCCCACCCGGTCGAGTGGTGCTCACCACACCAAAATTCGTCAAATCCCAGCCGATCAAGATGTGTGACAAATTCCAGATCGCTTTGAAGCTGTAATGTTGGGTTTTCGCCGATGGGGTGGTGGGGAGCTAAGAACGCCCCAAACTTAAGATCAGTCATGCTTCAGTAGTCTCCACAAATGAGTGTTTACGATACCCCCTGGTCTGAAAAAAGTCCTTCGTACTATTCAAAAAGCGATTGCGAGCGAGTTGCTCCGAGTCTAGGCGCCATGCGGTACACTGTTATTTGCTGTAACCACGCTACACACTGAATAGAGACCATGTCGATCCAAGTAGATCCAGCTACTGGCTTCAAGATATTCAATACCCGTGCCGCGAAAGCTAGCGACAAAATCGAAGGTAGCGGCTACGCGCTAGTCGCCGATGAAGCGCTGACCACGTTACCCGAACCTCCAGCAGGCGCTGTATTCAATGCCGTTGAGCAGGCGAGATATCGGGACTTCAAAGAGGCTCGCCGAGGCGCCGCGGATTACATGGTGATGGAGGGCGAATTCAACAAATACCTCAAAGACGTGTATTCGGCGGAACCGGTACCAAGAGAAGCCTTAAAGGATGAGTGCGACGTGTTGGTTGTGGGCGCTGGTTTTGCGGCGTTGTTGCTCTGGCATAAGTTGCGAGAAGCCGGATTTGAGGATGTCCGTTTTTGCGAGAAAGGCGGTGATGTCGGAGGAACCTGGTATTGGAATCGTTACCCCGGGATTGCTTGCGACGTTGAGTCGTACAGCTACCTGCCACTGCTCGAGGAGATGGGCTATATACCATCCATGAAGTTCGCATCGGGTTTCGAAATCATGGAGTACTGCCAGCATATGGCAGCGAAATTCGGATTCTACGAGCACTGTCTTTTTCATACGACCGTAGAAAAAACCGAGTGGGATGAAACGACCTGCAAATGGACCGTGACCACGGATCGCGACGACGAAATGCGGGCGAGGTTCGTCATCCTAGCTAACGGTATTTTGACGACTCCTCAATTAGCCCGGATCGATGGAATGGATTCCTTTGGGGGTGACGCATTCCACACGTCCCGATGGAACTATGACGTCGATCTCAATGGAAAAAGAGTCGGGATTATTGGAACCGGCGCGACGGCTGTTCAAGTCATTCCCGAGATCGCCAAAGCCGTAAAGGAACTGTACGTCTTCCAGCGGACCCCCTCGTCCATCGATGTTCGGGACCAGCGCACAACGACGGAAGAGGAACGACATGCGTGGGCGGATGAGCCTGGCTGGGCGAAAGCGCGCCGAGCGCGGTTCGCGAAAATCTCGGCCGGCCGAACCGCGATGAAGGCAAACGATGACTATTTATCTGGCAAAGTCCCGGACTTTAAGGTACGTAAACAACACCTTCGGCAGTTGTCGCCTGAAGAGCTGATCGAGAAACAGCTGAATACGAATTTTCGGATCATGGAGCAAATTCGGGCACGGGTTGATGCCGTTGTCAAAGATCCAGAAACAGCGGCCGCGTTGAAGCCGTATTACCCCTACGGTTGCAAGCGACCAACGTTCCACGACGAATACCTTCCCACATTCAACCAACCGCACGTGACGCTCGTCGACACCGCGCCTCGTGGCGTTGCGCGGATCAACGAACGAGGCGTCGTCCACGACGGAAAGGAATACGCACTGGATGTTTTGATTTATGCGACGGGCTTTCAATGGATGGCCACATCAACTTTCAACATGATCATTGGTCGTGAAGGTCAGTCGTTACGGCACAAGTGGGAGTCGGAAGGAACCAAAACCTTTCTCGGGATACACAGCCACAATTTCCCCAATTTATTTATTGTCTCTGGGCCACAGGGGGGCGGGGGTAGTTTTAATTTTACTAATGCGATCGAGGAACACGGGGATTACATTGTCTGGATGCTGAAAACGATGCGTGAGAAAGGGACAATCGTCGTTGACGTCGCAAAAGATAGCGAAGATGAATATGCCGAGCATTGTCGGCGAGCGGATATCGTTAGTCAGCCGCTACGCAACTGTATCTCCTACTACAACGGACACGGAGAGGCCGAACCGGGCAGTCTTGCGTATTACGGCGGCAGGCAGTGGAAAAAGTACCGTCTCGACGCTCAACAAACGCTTGATCCCTATCTATTTGACAACCCGCTAAGTGCGGTGACATAAAACTGAGAACCAGCAATACATCCAAAAAGTAGCGGGATTGGTCAGTTTGCGCTTCGGCATGTGCCCACAGCACAGCCAATCAAACTGATGGCAAATGCGGATCCTTCATATGGTTTACGGTAGTGTAGGGGTCTCGAGAGTTCGAGATGTTGTAGCTGTGAGCGATATGAATATTGTGCCCATCGATAAAAAGACCTTCGGTGCGGTGGTTACCAATGTTGAACTGGGGAAACTAACCGACGAAGCGTTTTCTGTAATCGAAGCCGCCTTTCTCCGATACGGTTTTTTGTTGTTCCCAGCCCAATTTCTGTCCGACCAAGAAAACATCACATTTGGTGAGCGTTTTGGCGAACTTGAGTTCGGGGCCAGTCCAATGTCTAACCAGGAGAAAATCGCAGAAGGCCGCTATGAAAAGATTTATGCGATTAGTTCGCAGCGCATGCGGACTAACGTAGGAAACGAAGCATGGCACACTGACTCAACCTATAAGCCGATTAGCAGCAAATGTTCGATGTTATCCGCGGTCATTGTTCCGGACGAAGACGGTGAGACTGAGCTGGCCGATATGCGGGCTGGATATGCTGCACTAGACAGAACGACGCGGGATCGCATAGAACACCTTAGTGCGTACCACTCGACACAGTACTCGCAAGCCCACGACCTAGGTGACTTTCCACCACAAGACGCCAGCAGTATCTATCACGGTGAGGCATATCTACGACCGCTGGTGAAAGTTCACCCTGAGACAGGGTTCAAGAATCTTTTCATCGGACGTCACGCCTTTGGCATCCCCGGTCTTACCCGGCAAGAAAGCGGCAAACTGTTAAAGGAATTGCTCCAGTTCGTGACATCGGAATCATCGCGCGTGTACAGCCATAAGTGGAGGGCCGGAGATACCTTGTTGTGGGATAACCGGGCGTTGCTACATCGAGCGAAGCCGTACGATTACGCCATCCCGCGGGTCCTCACGGGAACACGGATTGCTGGCGATCCCGCAACGGAACTTTCGTACTACCCGTCTGATCCGGAGGCACAGGCGGGGCGAAATGCTCTGATTACCGAGTTGGATCTTCTCCGCGAAGAGACCAAGGACCGAATGTATGGTGCGACGACGGCGGATCAATCGGTAGCGCTTGGTTGAATTTTTGTCAGCGGTATTCGTAACGAAATCCACGGGATCGGCATCGAGGCTTCGGTGACGTCCGTTACCACGATACCCATTGCCAGCTTGCTACTTGGTTTTGCCCCAGTGGCGTTACTTATTTTCATTATGTGGAGTTGGCGCTTAAACGCGCTGCAGTCGATTTACGCGAACGGCCGCATGTTGGCCCAGCTACTTCTGATCGGCTACGTACTCACATACATTTTCGAAACTGACGAGCCCGTGCTGGTCGTGCTAGTGGTTGTCTTCATGATCGTCATGGCGGCCTGGATTGCGATGCGGCCACTAACGATTAGGGGCATTAAGCCGTATTCCGTTATCGTCATCGCGCTCGGCGTAAGCGGTTTGGGCGTGTTGATCATTGTCACCCAACTCATCCTTGAGCTGCCGCGCTGGTATGAACCTCGTTTCGTTATTCCGCTGGCCGGGATGGTATTCGCAAATAGCATGAACACGATCAGCTTGGCCGGGGAAAGGTTCCATGTAGAGCGTCAGCGAGGTGAAGAATATTTGACGGCGCGAAACGCGGCGATTGAAACCGCAATGATCCCCCAGGTGAACGCGCTTTTGGCCGTTGGGCTGGTGTCGTTGCCAGGCATGATGACCGGCCAGATCCTGTCGGGAATTGAGCCACTAACGGCTGCCCGCTATCAAATCATGGTGATGTGCATGATTTTTAGTACGGCGGGTTTGTCGGCCGTGTTGTACATGAGACTACGAAAGCGTGACTCGAATTCTATTGACGATTAATACGCCCCGTCCCGCTGAACGGCCAATCAAGGAAAGGGGTTAGTGCGTCCGTACGAGCCTTCCCCGTCCCGGACGCCCATTGACCATACTACAAATATTTAAAATTGAACAAATCTGTTTTTTTGTTTAGATGCAGAGACTAGAGCGTGAATACGCTGAAACCATCGGCGCCGTTGAGGAAATTGTTTGTATTGCACGAATGGGCCGAGGTTACGGTGCTACGTAGAATATTTTTTCAATCCGCGATTGCCGTCTATTTCGGCGACTATTTGTTAACGCTTGGTTCCGCCTTAAGCGGGGAGTGAATCGTGGAACTTGAGAAACGTTTGTAGCGCGAGTTCGGGGTACTCAAGAATCCCGTTGTGACCGACATTCCTTAGTATGACCAACTCGATATTTGCAGCACTTTCTGCAATAGCTCGGCTCGAGGTGAGATTGGGATCATGCTCGCCGGTACCGATTAAGACGGGCATCGTGAGTTTATCGACCACGTTTGCGAGCTCAAACTTGCGCATGGCTTGCACGGCCTGTTGAGCCGCTTCGGGCGATTGATGTGTCTGAAAACCGTCGGGTGGCGGCGCGGTGGAAATACCGGCCGCTCGTCTTCGTTCTGCCGCCAATCTAGAACCCTCCCGCTGGGCCTTGACGTCGGGCATGTCGACATTTGCCGCGTACAGAGCCGCGGAAATCACTCTTTCTGGATTCAGTGCTGAAAATGCCATCGCTGGACGCGAACCCCATGATTGGGACCAAACATGACACGCCAATATTTCGAGGTGATTAAGAACCGCGCACGCGTCGGCGGCGTATTGCTCAAAGGTATATTGTGTCTCAGGGTGCTCTGTCGGCGAGCTGCGTCCTAAACCGCGAAGGTCTACCCGCACTACGTGAAACCGAGATGCTAACTTTGGCACGAGATGGTCCCACACCCGCAAATTGCAATTACCGGGGGGCCACAAAAGTAGGACTGGGGACGACGTTGACCCGTCAAGTTCAACGTATAGCGTTGCGCCTTCTGCGTTGAATTCCATGGTTTTTTTATTAAGGCCTAGAAATCTGTTTGAACCTTCGGCGTAACCGCATTAACTCATCCTGCTGTACGCCGATGCTTTGTGTCGCGGGTCTCGTCGTCAGTCCGAGATCATCATACTCATCACCGACGATCCGGCAGTTGAGGAGCTCCCGCTTCGGACCCTGTTCGTCATACGGGAGAACTCGGTGAAGCAGACGTCGGTTGTCGAACACGATGAGATCGCCCATCTCCCAATTGTGCTCGTAGACTCGAGGTGCGCAGCATGCGGCCGCTTCTAGCTCAGCGAGAAATGACTCTGACGCTTCCGGAGTAAAACCGGTGACGCGAAAGGCGTGGCGTCCGATAAAGAGGATCGACCGTCCAGTGACAGGATGCCGCTTCACGAGTGGACGCAATGGGGCATCGGCGCGGTAGCGCAGTCCGTAGTGGTCATCAATGGGTTGATCGCCAACGAAGTCGGCAAGGACCTGCTGATTATTAGGCGGTAGAACTCTGGTGGTTCCGATGAGATTGGAATGGTACGCAGCAAGGTTCTCGATTTTCCGTTTGGTCGGCTCTGTAAGCGCGTCGTATGCGGCGCACATGTCAGCAAAACCGGTCTGTCCTCCTCCTGCCGATATCGACGTTGCGCCGAGCAGACATATCTTGGGCGGTAT
>JAYGFA010000021.1:0-53076 GCA_046582115.1 Pseudomonadales bacterium
ACGTTCGATCGCAATCTGCGGAATAAGGTTATTCAGGTTGCTATCGAGCACCCGTTTACCATCCAACAGGGTGAGCGTCGCGCCCCCACCTAAACCACGGAAGTTCGCCCCCGTTCGGCTTCCTTCTGGGTTGGTTACCGAATAGTGGGAAGAAAACGCGTCGGAGCCGTAGTTGAAAGTTTGGTTATAAATGATTTCACCAAGTGCCGGCGTGGCTTCAGCTTCAATGTCTGCTGCATCCAGGACCTGCAATGGCGATGACGAGTCAAAGTTGTCTCGCTTGATCAAAGATCCCGTGACAATGATCTCCTCGATCGCGTCATCCGCATCATCATCTGCTTGTACCTGGAACGACCAGGCCAACGCACCTAGCACAATCCATGACAAACCCTTATATAGTAGGCTTCCCGGCACTGCGCTGTGCCGTGGTTTATTTGTGTCCATTACCTCTCCGAAAAGATCTAACTTTGTTCCCACATAAGCATTAATTATAACGCCCCATTAGGTCAACTTGTATCTTAATTGTAACGTATGTACGTCACGAAACCCCCAATTCTACGGTGGCCGGCCTCCGTAACAAATAGAAACGGCCTTAATGTCTTTGTACCTTCCACACATATTCGATTTAAACCCAACGCCAACGGCTGATATGCGCTATTTTGGGGTCCTCAACGATCGAACCTCAGTTAACGCACGCCAACAACGGCGAATTTGCCCAATCTTGACGTGAATAACGAAGCTATTCAGTTCGTACGCAGACGCAGCTCTGAACTATTTGCCGGCAGCACGGCAAAGGGTCGTGTTGTTGCATCAAATATTGTTTTCGCCCCAGCTTTTCTGGGTGCGGAGCACGTCGATATCAACGAAGATACCGATTGGTCGATCGTCGCCAGTGAATACGACTGGAAGTGGCCACGACTTCCGTCGTATAGCAACTACCTGGAACCCTTTGATCGAATCATTCCGATTCCAGAACAAGGTCCAACCCGTCACCAGCCTGAAATTTATGCCGCCACGTATGCCGAACAGGCTCACGTGCAACGTGAAGGAACTGTCACAGCTCTTGTTGGCTTGTCAGTAGACTGTCCAGAACCCCACCAATCTAGAGTCCCACCGTGGTGCACCAACGTGCTCGCGTTTCGAATCGTTGACATCAACAACGTAAAATAAGTCGCCGCGTCCTTTATCGTCCGCGTTACTCTTGTTGATCTCGCCCACGGGCCTCGCTAACTCGCAATGGCCGAGAATCCATTTCGTGACCATTAAGCTCGGCGACAGCCTCGTCAGCACCATCCTCCATCTCAACAAATCCGAAACCACGGGACCTTCCCGTCTCCCGATCCGTTATAACGCGTGCAGAACTCACCGATCCAAATGCGGCGAACAGCTCGCGCAACTCTTCGTCACCCGCAGACCAGGGAAGATTCCCTACGTAAATGTTTTTCACATCCCCTCCCATGAACCGCCTAAAGACCGTGCACTACCACTCCTTCGGTAGCGCACGATTTACGACCCCTCATGACTACTCTATCGCTTGATCCGATTCGCTTCCATCGTCGGAAGAGTGGTTTGCATGCGTCTTGCCGCGCAAGGTAATTAACTACGTAATTAATGTTTGAGCGTACCAAGGCTCATGGGTTTAGACATTGAATCGAAAGTGAACGACGTCGCCGTCTGCGATCACGTAGTCCTTGCCCTCAAGGCGCCAGCGGCCCGCTTCCCTGGCCGCCAGTTCGCCACCATGTTTTACGAAGTCCTGGTATGCGACAACCTCTGCGCGAATAAACCCTTTTTCAAAATCGGTATGGATGACGCCGGCGGCGGCGGGAGCCAGCGTACCTGTTGGAATTGCCCAAGCCCGCGCTTCTTTTGGACCTGCCGTAAAGTAACTTTGAAGACCTAGAAGGTGATAGCCAGCGCGAATGACACGATTGAGTCCGGGTTCGTCGACGCCAAGATCCCTGATGAATTCGAGTTTTTCGCTATCCTCAAGTTCCGCGATTTCCGACTCAATTTTGTTGCACACGGGTACTAACGCCGAACCATCCGAATCCGCAACAGACGCGACTTCCGCCAACAATGGGTTGTCGGCAAAACCATCTTCAGCGACATTTGCGATATACATAACTGGTTTTGCCGTAATGAAGTGGCAATCTTCGATTGCGTCACGCGCACGCTCATCGAGATCCAGATTTCGTACGCTTATCCCCTCATCGAGCCCCGCGATCACCTTATCGACGACGTCCATGGTCTTTCGCGCGTCTTTATCTCCGGCATTTGCCATTCGGCTCAACCTATCGTGAACACGGCCAGCAGTATCGAGATCCGCCAGGGCCAATTCTGTATCGATCGTTCCGATATCGTTCGCGGGCGAAACATCGCCAGAAACATGGGTTATGTTTTCGTCTTCGAAACAACGAACAACGTGGGCAATCGCCTGCGTTTCTCGGATGTACGCTAGAAACTGATTGCCGAGTCCTTCACCTTCGGACGCGCCAGCTACGAGTCCAGCGATATCAACAAATTCCACGACGCTAGGAATCACTCGCTCCGGCCTAACGATCTTTGCAAGACGGTCTAACCTTGGGTCCGGAACCGGCACGACGCCCGTATTCGGCTCAATCGTACAAAAAAGGAAATTCTTCGCTTCGACCCTTGCGTTGGTAAGCGCATTAAATAAAGTGGACTTCCCAACGTTTGGCAAACCCACGATTCCGCAACTAAACCCCATTAGTCTTCGTTTCGCGCTTCTTCGGGCGCGTGAAACACGGTCATCGCCTTCTGCCAATGTCCCAACAGTGCGAATTTAATGACCTCATCATCTAGCCAAGCACTTGCTCGCTCTTTATCGAGGTCGTCGGCCGACATCCTGGTCCGCGTTAGAAACGGGGTCATCTTGTCAGGGTCACCTGGATGCCCCACGCCGATTCGCAAGCGCGCAAAGTCAGGGGATCCAGCAAAGGCCGCGATGGCGCTCTTAATTCCGTTATGACCGTTGTGCCCGCCGCCCAACCTTATCTTGGATACCCCCATCGGAAACGCAACGTCATCGTACGCGATTAGGATCTCGGACGGCGCAATCTTAAAAAAACGAGCAGTCGCCTCAATAGACTCACCAGAAGCATTCATGAACGTCGTCGGGAAAAGAAAGCGCACCTCCCGTCCAAAGAGCTCGGAGTGTCCATATTCACCATGGAAACGAGCTTCTCTGGCTAGCGCTATATCAAACCGCTCGGAAAGACGTCGCAACCAGCGTTCGCCCGCATTGTGACGCGTTAAAGCATATTCACGCCCGGGATTACCAAGTCCCACGATCAGGCGCAGGTCCGCCACTCAGACCTCCCTAGTGACACCCATAGCAATAACCTGGGGTCCAACGCGCCAAGTTATTCTGAATCAGGCTCGACAGCCTAATCACCCGTCGTGGAATCGTCCTCATCAGCCCCACTCTCAGCCGAGTCATCCTTTTCAGATCCTTCTTCGTCGGAAGTAATTATGGCTTCATCACCTTCTTCCTCGTCGCCTTGCATTTCGTCTTCTTCTATTTCAAGTCGAGGAGCCAACACACTTGCAACCTGGATGTCGCGGTCTTCATCGCCCGAAGCCAATGCAACGACAATCACATCTTCGGGCACTGTAAGGTCCGTTAATCGAATCGAATCGCCAATTTCGAGCTCGACCATATCAACTTCAATAAATTCCGGTAAGTTCGCTGGCAAACAGCTGACTTCGATCTCGGTGAGATTATGCGCAATACTGCCCCCATCCACTTTCACTCCGGGGCACTCTTCTTCATTTAAGAATCGCAACGGGATGGCCACGTTGATTTCCCGGTCGGCCTGGACCCGGAGAAAATCGATGTGGGTAACTTTTTCGGACGCCGGATTACGTTGTAGATCCCGCACGACGGCTTGTTGAGATTTCTTACCAACACAAACTTCTAGTACCTGCGAAAAGAACGACTCGTCTTGCATCGCCTTGAGGAGATCCCTGTGATCCATCACAAGGGGTATAGGGTCATCACTGCCTCCGTACAAAATACCAGGTACCTTGTCTTGCGTCTTGCGCAGGCGGCGGCTCGCGGCCTTACCCATTTGCTTGCGACGCTCGGCGTTAATAACAATCGAGTCCGCCATGTCGGCTCTCCATTAACTAGTTCTTGCGAAGGATTAAGACCAATCCTTCGGTACGCACGGCAGAGCCCAGACCGATCAAAACGGCCGTTAACGAAACATCGCGCTAACTGACTCTTCGTTACTTACTCGCCGAATCGCCTCTGTTAGGACTCGATCAAGACGGAGTTGGCGAATCTTGCCACAACTCGCCGCTTGCTCAAACAACGGGATGGTATCTGTCACGACCATTTCATCGATGTCCAAGGCCAGAATCCTATCGACAGTGTCCCTAGACAGCACAGGATGGGTACTGCAGGCGACTACCAAACACGCTTCTTGAGACTTCAAAGCGCGAACCGCATTTCATAATGTACCCGCTGTATCCACCATGTCATCGACTCGAATTGCAGTATGGCCGTCGACATCACAGATAATATTACTGACATCATACTCATTCGCTCGATCCCGACGTTTGTCAATAATGGCGAGACCGACATCAGCAATTTGCTTGGCTAGGGCTCGAGCTCGCTCACCAAGCTCTCGCTAAATATCATGAGGTCGCTCAAGACTACCACCGTCTCCTTGAATGCACTGTTGTTTGGCTGGGGTGGCAGGATTCGAACCTGCGAATGCCGGGATCAAAACCCGGTGCCTTACCACTTGGCGACACCCCATCACTGACCTGTCGAGGCTCGCGACGGCGAGTATTCTGGATTCGCTGCCTGCGGCGTGTCAACGCGATCCTGTCACCTCGATCAAAAGGGCAAGAAGAACAGAGATTCTCCTCTCATTATTATCTCTCAACCACTAGATCAGGCAGGCAGTTGTTAGGCACGTATCTGCGCGCCGAGTTCACTGACCCTGGTCTTATACAATTGGGTATTGCCCGAGCTCGACGGCGCGCGGGAAAGCACACGCGTTTTATTGGCCAGAAATTCAGTAGTGCAGTGATTTTTTAAAGCGCGTCTGCTGCCAAAAATTAACCAGGTTTATTGCTGCGCTGCGGCAAACTGCCATCGTTTCACAAGAACCGTAAGTTCAACCATTCCGTCAGTAAAACTTATACGATGCGGTACGCGATACCCATCCACAAGCCTAAAATCACGGTATGCCAAATCGATGCCTAACTGTTTGAAGGCTATGACATCTCCGGTTTCGGCGCGCTCGAGACCTTCTACTATTGCACCGGTTATAGGTCTACCGCGTACCCAAACACTGAAAGCGTCAATGGGCGCAGAGATCCCCACTTGCTCCTGCAAAATTTTACCTGGAGCAATATTCTCAACGCGCTCTGCATCAGCTGTTTCTACCGTCACGGACGAAGCACTTCCCACGAGTCTAGTCTTCCCTTGACCTAACGGCCCCCAAAATACCACGTCAAAGTTATTTTCAGACTGCACCCATCGAACGCTTGCGCTCGTTGCGCGGTCCATCCCCCGAATACCTATTCGGCCCTCGAGTATAAAGTCTGCCTTCACCGCAGGATCAGACCGAGGTAACGAACTACAAGATACGCCGAGAAACAACAAAAAAAGCTTAATTAATAATGGCTTAGATGTACTCATGCCAATCCCTTCAAAGGGGTTCTGATAGTATTGTCGGATCCGGGGAATTGGGCCTCGACCATACCAGACCACCATGGCACTTCTTGTGATCGGCATTAGTTTCCGCACGGCCGACGTGTCGCTCAGGGAGAAATTCGCATTTCCCGAAACTGACACTGCACCTGTTTTAAAGGAACTCACTAGCTCGGTCCAAGGTCTAAACGAAGCAATAATACTGTCCACCTGTAACCGCACGGAAATTTACTGTTCAATCGAAAAGGCTGCACACGAAAACTTGGTCCAATGGTTTCTTCGAAATCGACACGGTGACCCAAACGAATTCAACTCCATAAATTACACCTACTGGGATCTCGAAGCTGCACGCCACATGATGCGCGTGACATCGGGTCTCGATTCCCAGGTTCTTGGAGAACCGCAAATCGCGGGACAAGTTAAGGATGCCTACGATTCATCTCGACGAGCCGAAACCTTGGGCCCCGAACTAAATGTACTTGCACGGCACAGTTTCCGCGCGGCAAAAAAAGTTCGTTCTCATACCGACATCGGCCGTAATCCGGTGTCGGTGGCGTCTGCCGCTGTGACCACGGCCCACCAAATCTTTTCCGACCTCTCTACAACTAGCGTTCTGCTTGTTGGCGCAGGCGCCACAATCGAATTGGTGGCTCGCCATTTGAAGAGCGCAGGCGTACATCGAATCGCCATAGCGAATCGAAGCCTCAAAAAGGCGACCTCCTTAGCAACAAAAGTGGCCCACGATTCAATGCACTTGTCAGAGATAGGTGACGTTCTACACGAATACGACATCATCATCAGTTCCACCGGAAGCCCTGAACGGGTAATTGCCAAGAAAACAGTTCAACAAGCATGCCGGAAGCGCCGTTACCGGCCTCTTTTTATGGTTGACATCGCAGTACCCCGAGACATTGATCCAGAGGTTGCGACGCTCAAAGACGTCTACCTTTACACTATCGACGATCTCACCTCGGTCATTGAAGAAAATATCGTGGGCCGCAAGGAATCCGCTGAACAGGCAGAAGAGATTATTCTCGAAACCGTTGAGCAATACGCACGCGAAAAAGGCGCTCGCAACGGCCAAGAACTCATAAAACTCTTTCGCAAATCCGCTGGCAATGTCCGCGATGCAGAGCTTAAACGAGCCATTAATCGACTCGATTCGGGCGGCGACCCGGGTGAATTGTTGTCGAGACTTGCTCATGACCTCACTAACAAGCTAATTCATTCACCAACGCTAGCGATACGAAATGCTGCTTCAGATGATCGGAAAGAAATTCTCGAATATATCCGTAAAAGCCTTCAGCGTGACTGAATCGTTATGGCACTAACGGAAACCGTCATCGCGAAACTCCAAGGCCTTGCGGAGAGGCAAGAAGAACTATCGCGTCTACTCTCAGACCCAGAGGTCGCAGGCGATCGAAATCAATTTATCGACTTTAATCGAGAGTACTCGGAACTCGAACCCTTGACCGCCCACTATCAGCAGTATCAGAAGTTAATTTCTAATCTTGAGGAAGTATCAGCGTTAACTTCCGATACCGACAGGGAAATCCAAGCCCTAGCCGCAGACGACGTTGCCACATTGCGCGTCGAAATCGATGAAGTTGGGCGGGCGATAGAAAAGCTCTTGCTCCCGCGAGATCCGAACGACGGGTCCAACGTATTTCTCGAGATCCGAGCGGGGACTGGGGGTGATGAAGCAGCGCTATTTTCTGGAGATCTCTTTCGCATGTACCTGAGATGGGCTGAATCGAAGGGCTGGCACGTCGAGGTCTTAAACGAAAGGCCAGGCGATCACGGCGGCTTCAAGGAAGTTATTTCTCGTATTCGGGGAAACGGAGTTTATAGCCACATGAAATTTGAATCGGGGGCACACCGAGTGCAGAGGGTACCGGAGACTGAATCGCAGGGACGTGTGCATACGTCAGCTTGCACCGTGGCAATCATTCCAGAGGTTGAGGAAATCGAACAAGTCACGATCGACAAACGCGAGTTGCGTGTCGATACCTACCGTTCTTCGGGGGCCGGAGGTCAACACGTCAACAAGACGGACTCAGCAGTGCGTCTAACGCACATTCCTACCGGTATCGTTGTCGAGTGCCAAGACGAGCGATCACAGCATAAGAATCGTGCTAAGGCGATGACCTTGCTCCAGTCCAAACTACTCGACGCTGCAAGGAACGAACAACAGTTGGCACAGTCGGAGCATCGTAAGTCGTTGGTGGGTTCTGGGAATCGGTCCGAACGTATCCGCACTTATAATTTCCCTCAAGGACGTCTAACCGATCATCGTATCAACCTCACGCTCTATAAACTCGATGAAGTCATGGAAGGCGAGTTAGACCAGATCGTCGAACCTCTCACCCATGAACACCAAGCTGATGAATTGAGGAAGCTAAGCGACCATGAGACAGTCTAAAACCATTAACGACTGCCTCCTCGTCGCCCGCCGGGCACTACCAAGTCCCGAGGCAGAGCTACTAACAGCAATGGCTCTGGGTGCAGACCGATCAACCTTGTACGCATTTCCAGAACGTGCCATACCTGACGGGACCTTTGAGCGCCACGAAGATTGGCTCGCTCGACGGATAAATGGGGAACCTTTCGCGTATTTAAGCGGAAAAAAGGAATTTTGGGGGCTAAATCTCGTCGTATGTTCAGGGGTGTTCATCCCGCGACCGGAGACTGAAACTCTGATCGAATGTGCTCTACCACTGATTAATAGGGACAGTACGGCGCTTGATCTGGGAACGGGATCTGGTGCAATTGCACTGGCTCTAGCACGGGAAACCAAAGCCAATTTAACTGCGGTAGACGTTCGAACCGAATGCATCGATTTATGTAGGCTCAACGCAGATCGACTGGGGCTCCAAATGACAATTGGCCCGTCCGATTGGTTCGGCGGTATTTCAAGTAAATTCGACCTCATTGTTTCCAACCCTCCCTACATTGCCGCAGGCGATCCACACTTCGAAAGAGATGGATTGGCATTCGAACCACGGGTGGCCCTTTGTGGCGGAGAAGACGGGTTAGAGGCAATTCGAACCATCGTTACAGAAGCTCCATCGTACCTTCGTGTTCGTGGGAATCTAATAATCGAACACGGGCACGATCAAGCGGAAAAAGTGACAGATCTTTTTGAGGAAGCAGGTTTCACGGAAATTCGTAACAGTCGTGACATCGCAGGGACGTTACGCGTCTGTATCGGAACTAGACCATGAACGACGAACAACTCCTCCGTTACAGCCGACAAATCATGTTGCCCGAGCTGGATATCGAAGGTCAGGAAAAGCTTGGTCGGGCGAGCGTCCTGATTATAGGCCTCGGGGGACTTGGTTCGCCCGCCGCTATTTATTTGGCTGCATCGGGCGTAGGTGAGGTCACGTTAGTTGACGACGATGTCGTGGAACTTAGTAATCTACAACGGCAGATTGCCCACCGAGAGTCAACGATCGGCGAATCAAAAGTTATCTCTGCTAGAAAAGCAATCGAACAAATCTGTAGCGATACATCTATCAAGATGATCAAGCTTCGGCTCCGGGGTGATGAACTATTGAAAGCAGTAACCGATGCCGACGTGGTCGTTGATGCAACCGATAATTTTGAAAGTCGCTATGAGATTAATGACGCCTGCTTATCGTCACGGACGCCCTTGGTGTCTGGTGCCGCTATCCGCATGGAAGGCCAGGTGGCCGTGTTCGATTCGCGCGAAAGCGCTTCCCCTTGTTATCGCTGCCTTTATGCTCAAGGCAACGACGAAAATTTAAACTGTGCTGATAACGGCGTACTCGCCCCGGTAGTGGGTATTATAGGGACAATCCAGGCGATGGAGGCCATCAAGATCATTGCCGGTATCGGTGAAACACTCTGCGGTCACGTGCTTTACATGGACGCCAAGCGCATGGAGTGGCGTCGACTCAAGCTACCAAAGAATCCCCAATGTCTCTCGTGTGGATCAGCGAGCTGAATTGGAAACGGGTCGCTAACACACTAAGTAGGTCTTCAGCTAATACCGACAAGTCAGAAGGTCCACCGCAATCTTTCACTTGCGTCATTTTCAACTGCACGTATCCACACGGATTAATCCGGTCAAATGGTTCGAGGTCCATCGCTACATTAAGGCTAAGTCCATGAAAACTGCACCCCTTCCGTACTCTCAAACCCAACGAACCTATCTTCCTCCCGTCAACGTATACTCCAGGCGCGTCCCTTTCCCTTGTTGCTAAAATCGAAAAGCCAGCAAGTGTGGCAATAATGCTTTCTTCGATACACGCGACCAACGCGCGTACGCTCAAACCCATTCGACGCAAGTCGAAAAGGAGATAGACAACAAGCTGTCCCGGCCCGTGGTACGTTACCTGTCCGCCACGATCGGTTAGCACTACTGGAATGTCCTGCGGCTCAAGAACATGTTCTGGTCGACCTGACTGTCCTTGAGTAAAGACGGGTTTATGCTGGGTGACCCAAATCTCGTCTAAAGTATTCTTTTTCCGTGAGTCGGTGAAAGTCTGCATTGCCTGCCAAACCGGGACGTAATCGGTAAGACCAAGGCTCCGAACAACAAGACGCACCCCCCCACGCTACTCGATGATACTGGCGAAGAGAAGATACACACTGTCGAATATACGAGAAAAAATGCTGGCCTCTTCAACATTCTCCTGTGAGACGAGTGGTGTTTTCAATAGATCTTTACCGTCCAACATTACGCGAAGAGAGCCTATCTCTTCGCCCTTTTTCAGTGGCGCTTCGATCCGAGTTGGCAAGTCAATTTCTACCTCCAAATCGTCATAATGTCCCCTAGCGAATGTTACGTATGTCGGCTCCGAAACCCCAATCGGCACGTAATCACTCATACCAAAGTACGTCCTAGCTTCTGTTACCGGTACGTCCGAGTCGAAGAGTTCGCGTGTTTCAAAATAACGAAAGCCGTATTGAAGAAGTTTTTGAGTCTCTCGCATCCGTACCTCATCACTCGTCGCACCCATGACTACACTCACCAGGCGCATATCGTCCCGTTCAGCCGAGGCTACTAAACAATAGCCTGCTGCGAGGGTATAGCCGGTTTTGACACCATCGACGGTTCTATCTCGCCACAGCAAGCGATTGCGATTTGGCTGACGAATTTCACCGAATGTAAATTCACGCTCAGCATAGATCGCATAGTGTTTCGGGAAACGTCGAATTAATTCCCTTGTCAACACTGCCATGTCTCGGGCGGTCGTGGTATGACCATCCTCCGGCAATCCCGTACTGTTCAAGAAGTTTGTACCCGTCATCCCGATTGTCACCGCGTACTGATTCATCACATCGGCAAACGCACCCTCATCACCCGCCAGATACTCAGCGATAGCCACACTAGCATCATTACCTGACTGTACGATGATGCCCCTTAGTAGGTCCGCAAGTACCACAGTCGTGCCTTCCTGAATGAACATTTTCGAACCCGGTGTACGCCATGCATTAATGCTGATGGGCACCTGATCCTCGAGACTAATACGACCCGTCTCTAATTCAGCTGCGACAACATACCCAGTCATGATCTTCGTAAGACTCGCCGGAGCCAGCGCCCTCTCGGCATTCGATTCAATAAGTACCGTACCAGTCTCAGCATCTATCAAAATGTAACCTTTCGCGGACACTTCTGGCGCTTTCGGTAAAATAATATCTCCATGGATTAGCTGCAGGGTGAACACTAAGAGGAACATCAACGTTGATATTCGAATAAACCGACCGTGCGTTTTCCGCGTCATCCACATGTTTTCTATTCCTCAATAACTTCGGGTGTCGGGACATCGTGCATTACAGCCAGGGAAAGCAACCTCTCGGCCTGGGCGCGACTCTCCAAAGGTCCGGCTCGCACTCGATATTTACCTTCACCGGCAATTCGTACTACCGACGGAATAGCGTCCGAAATACGACCTAACACCTGCGTGACCGCATCAGCGACGTCAAAGTTGGTAAGTGCTCGAGTTTGTACGAAATATCTTGCGGTGATAGATGATACTGGCGGATTCGATGTGGATTTCGCCTCTGCCTCAATAACTTCTATCCTAACTCGGGCTGTACCTAACTTCGCAAATCCCAGTTTCACTGCGGCAGCATATGAAAGATCGATAACTCGATTTGAATGGAAGGGCCCTCGATCATTGATCCGCACTATCGTATTTCGGTCATTATCCAGATTGGTCACTCGGACATATGAAGGGATGGGCAAGCGGCGGTGGGCTGCTGTCAAGCCGTACATGTCGTAAAGTTCACCGTTGGCTGTCTGACGACCATGGAACTTGGTGCCGTACCAAGAAGCAAACCCCTCGTTGACGTATCCCGCGGCATCCGCCATCACCGTATAGGTTTTACCAAGGACCGAATATGGGCTGGTGTTACCAGCTGATAGCGGCTCCTCGAAACGAACGATGGGATCCGGAAGGCTTTCAAGCCATGTAGGAGGATCCGCGGGCGCGAGATCAATCACCTCTCTAGATTTCAAAGAACTTTGACACCCGAAGATCACGAGAACGGCCAGGATTCCGAAAACTCTGTTCCAATAATTAGTTCTCATTAGCGATCGGCTGTCCTCTCATCGCCCCAACGACTTTGGATCGCGTTCGAAAGTTGCACGACCGCCAGAGCATACATGTGACTGTGGTTGTAGCGGGTTACAACATAGAAGTCATGCAGACCCAGCCAATATTCCCAACCACCGCGATTTTCTAGTCTAAAGAGGGCGCCAAGGGTCTCGTCTGGCAACGAAACTAACGCCACTCCCGCCTGTCGCAGTTCCCATACCGAGTGTTTCGGTTTCAAGCCTCGATTTGCAAACTGGTCAGCTCGTTCATCAGTAACTGTAACGGGTACCGCTATTGGACCCTCACCATCCCAACCATGGCGAGAGAAGTAATTGGCTACACTCCCAATGGCGTCAGTTGGATTCCGCCAAATATCCCGTGCCCCGTCACCATCAAAATCTATCGCATATGCACGAAAACTCGATGGAATAAATTGGCCGTATCCCATAGCGCCAGCGTAAGACCCAACCAGCGCTAACGGATCCTTATCTTCCTCGCGTGCCAGTAATAATAATTCTCTAAGCTCGCCACGAAAAAATCGAGCCCGCGGGGGGTAGTCAAAAGCCAAAGTAGACAACGCGTCTATCACACGATAGCTCCCGGTATTTCGACCATAATTGGTTTCCACCCCTATAACAGCGACGATGATTTCCGCGGGGATCCCAAATCCTAACCGGGCTCGATTTAATGCCGATTCATTTTCCTCCCAGAATTGAATTCCTCGCGCAATCCGCGCCGGATTAACGAAAATTTCTCGATACTCGTGCCAAGGCTTAGTTTTTTCGGCAGGCCTCGAAATAAGGTCGATAATGCGTTGTTTCTTTTCTACTTGTTCAAAAATACGAAGAAGCTGTTTCGGGTCGAATCCCTCTTCTGTCGCCACTTCGTCGACGAAACCTTTCACCGAATCTCGGGTCTCATACTCTGCACAGATCGATAATGTAACGAGACTGAACAAAGCTGACCGCACGATTAATGCAGACGACGGCTTTTTGCGCATCCATCTATCTCCAGCTACGGTGGGTATGAACGGACATAACTATCCCGAAACCGATCATGAGGGCAATTGCAGAAGTTCCGCCAAAACTAACTAACGGTAAAGGTGCACCAGTCACAGGCAAAAGCCCCGATACCATGGCGATATTAAGAACCGCCTGTACAAAGAAAGTCAGCGTCAGACTGCCCGCGACCAACCGCCCGAAAGTATCACCAGCTTGCACAGCAATATGCATACCCCTAGCCAACACGAGAAGATAGAGACAAATTAATGTCGTAACTCCGACAAATCCAAGTTCTTCACCGATCACTGCCATTATGAAATCGGTATGACTCTCTGGAAGAAAGTCTAGACGGCTCTGAGTTCCTTCAAAAAGTCCTTTCCCAAGAAGTCCACCCGATCCTATTGCCGTGGTCGATTGGATGATGGTCCAACCTGCCCCGAGTGGGTCACTCTGCGGATCAAAAAGGGTGAAAACACGCTTTTTTTGGTATTCATTCATAAAGAAATACCAGTACGCTGGTACGAATGGAACGAGCGCTACCGCACCAAGAATAATCGAGCGCCAACGTATTCCAGACAACAAAACCACCGTCAATCCACCGGCCACAACGAGGATCCCCGTACCCAGGTCCGGCTGCTGCATTACCAGGATTGCAGGGACAACGGCTACGACGAGCGCGATACCAACTTCAATCGCTTTGGGAGGCAAAGGACGATCGTGCAGAAACCAAGCTACTGTCAAAGGTACCGTTACTTTCATCAGTTCGGACGGTTGAAAGCGAGGTAGAAAAGGCAAATCGAGCCAACGCTGAGATCCCTTTACGGTCGTACCGAATAGTAAAACGGCAACTAAGGAAAAAAGTCCTATCGCATACAACACGGGCGCAAAACGAAGGTACACCCGCGGGTGTAACCACGCTGCAAAACACATTGCGATGAATCCTCCAGTCAGTTTCAACAATTGGTTTTCAAAAGTAGCTAGGTCCCGGTGAGCGGCACTGAAAAGTACCGTCAAACCAATCCCAACAATGCACATAAGCAGCGTCAGCAAGATCGGATCAAGATGAAAGTTGTAGGGCGTCTCATCGAGTCTTAATCGCACGCTCGTGCTCAAATATCGAATGTAATCTCTCAACGATTACTCGCAATCTTGGGAAGTAGATACGCGTCCAGTATTTCCCGCGCAATCGGCGCAGCGACTGAACTCCCACCTCCTCCATTTTCGACTAATACTGCTATCGCGATGACCGGCTCATCACTCGGAGCGAATGCAATGAACCACGCATGTTTTCGTTCATATTCATCTAGCTCTGATTCGTCATATTGTTCGTCTTGATTAATTGCGACGACCTGCGCGGTGCCTGATTTACCGGCCATGCGATAACTTATGTCACGCCCTATATGGCTCCACGCAGTCCCGTTATCTCCTAAACCGCGATCGCCTCTATGAACCACTTCTTCCATTGCATCGATCATAAGTTCCCAATCCTTCCGCGACGGACCGTCTACGGGTGGTCGAAGCAAATGCGTTGAATTTGGTGCCGAATCGTCAATTGAGAACGACATTCTTGGACGTTTCAATTGCCCACGTACAGCAAAAGCCGCGGCGACGGTGGCCAGTTGTAACGGCGTAACAAGCAAGTAACCTTGGCCTATCCCCATATTTACGGTGTCGCCCGCGTACCAATCCTCTCCGCGAGCTCCGGATTTCCATTCACGATTCGGAAGAATGCCGTCCGCAGCTCCGTAAACGTCTAACGCGGTATCAATGCCTATACCAAATTGACCAGCGAAACTGCTCAGCGCGTCGATCTTTAGACGGGTAGCAAGGTCATAAAAATATACGTTTGACGATCGATATATAGCCCGTCGTAAATCGACAATTCCCTGGCCTCCCGCATCTTCAGGAGTCCAGCTCCAATCGCGAAAAATACGTTCCAGGCCGGGCAGCTTGAACCAACCCGGATCAATAATAGTTTCGTCCCACGACGTGACGCCTCTGCTGATCGCCGCTAATCCGACGATCGGTTTAAACGTTGACCCCGGAGCATACTGTCCTTGGGCAGCTCTATTGAATAGTGGCAAGTCTCTTGAATTGCTCAGTAATCGATACTGATTAGCTGTCATACCGGTAATGAAAAGATTTGGGTCATAGCTAGGGCGACTGACCATCGCCAAAATGCCCCCCGAACGTGGTTCGATAGCGACAACTGCACCCCTGCGATCACCCAGCGCGCCATACGCAAGAATCTGCAGACGACTATCCAAATGTAGCGTTAGATTGTCTCCGTTGTCTGGCGCACTCAGTTCAAGTTCCCTTATAACGCGGCCGTGAACATCCACCTCTACCCGCCGATGACCCACTTCACCTCGCAGCGACTGTTCATAAAACGCTTCTATTCCACGCCGTCCAACGTATCTAGCTGCTGCGTACTTAGTTCGGTCAAGCCGGTTAAGGTCATCAGCGGTAATCCGTCGAACAGAACCTACAGCATGCGAAACGACCTCACCGAGCGGGTAGTAGCGCGCAGCAACACTCGTGACCTGGACTCCGGGCAGAAGGTGGCCGTTTACTCGAATGACAGCGGCTTCGTCTTCGCGAAGCCGCAACTTCAGTGTAACGGCCTGGTAGGGTCGTTGTTTTCTCGCAAGGCGTCTGTGAAACGCCTTGACCTCGCTTTCTTGAATTTCAATAAGGCCCCGAACAGCGTTGATCGTCTCAACGATGTCAGTAGAACGCTCCTCTACTATCTCTAGCGATGAGACCGAACGGTTTTCTGCTAACAACACTCCATGTCGGTCATATATCAGGCCGCGTCCCGCTGCCACCGGTTGAACTTCGATACGATTATGTTCAGACCTGGTCTGGTACACCTCATGTTCGAGCACCTGTAATTGAAATAAGCGACCGACTAAGACCAAGGTCATAACCACTGCGATGGCGAACAATACCCACGCCCGCGACAGGAACGTTCGCGCTTCAGCTCGCATATCTTTTAACTGACTGCCGGGTATCACTCTCACTTTCCTAATGAACTTTAACTTACGGACGTTTCGTGAATTGGATTCCACCCACGCGTGGCATCAGGTTTCCGGATCATTGATTCCTACCCATAGCCTTTCGAGTTGATAGAAAGTACGAGCTTCTTGTTTCATCACGTGCACGACTACATCCCCAAGATCGATGAGGATCCAATCGCTATCTGGCAAGCCTTCCACACCGAGGACTTTTACTCCCTCACTCTTTGCCGAATCCAACACGTGATCAACCAGCGAACGCATGTGCCGTATCGACCCTCCACTCGCTATCACCATGTAATCAGTCACCTGAGTGAGAGCCATGACATCGATGACTGTTACGTGCTTGGCTTTTAGGTCGTTGAGTGCGCTTGTAACTACATCTCTCAGCTCGACAGGCGAAACGACGAAAGTATTCAACTTTGATACAAACCCTGCTGCTGCACGTACTCCCAGACACTGGGCGGCAATAAGTGACTCACGGCACAACCTCGCGCAATGTCACGACGCAGAGTCGTAGCAGTAATCTCCTTCATCGCTTGGGCACCAAAATAAACGGCGCCGCCTGACCGTTTTAGAGCGCTGGGTTCATCCACTTCTGTAAATCCATTTCGTATTCGCTTTGACGCATTCCCAGCTCGGGTAAATACAAGAAAACTACATCGTGTAACGATTTCTTCGAATCGATGCCATGTATGAACCAAATCGAAGGCATCGGCGCCAAGAACCCATATCACAGGATTATTAGGTGATGCGTTCACCGAGACGAGTGTTTCAATCGCATATGAAGGCCCTTCCCTAACGAGTTCAATACCTGACGGCTTTAAACTTTCTACATTCGCACACGCAGCTAAAAGCATCCTCCATCGATCTTCGACGCTTGCAACCGGCGCCTTCCGGTGCGCAGGACGGGCCGACAAGACCATTGAGATAGATGAATCAAGAATATCCGCAGCAACACTTGCGGCATGCACGTGTCCATTATGTACCGGGTCAAACGTCCCGCCGAAAACAACAGTCAACGATGGTCCCTTTCTGTAGCATCCATGAATACGTCTATCGGCATTGGCGAAAACTCCACTGTAACTTGTTCCTCCGAACACAAACGACTTCGAAAAATCACAGTATCAAAACTAAAACGGAACGCATGCAAAATTCACATTACCGCGCCGGATCCCTGTAGCTTGGCAACGAGCCGCTTGATCTCAGCCAGTCGTTCGCGAGGCATCTGCATCTGAAGTAGACTCTGCTTAGTTTCTGGGTCCACCGGCAAGAGCTCAGCCAGTCTCCAACTTACGGAACGCGCATCGGTAAAATCTATATCTAACCCAAGGCGTTGGATGATGGGATCTGCTACAAGGCGTCTAAGAATTTCAACTAATGGCTGAAATTGTTCCGCAATACCCGCCGGGCGTTCTTGGGGGAGAAATTCCACCTCTCCCATCAACAGACGATCATCTTTTTCCCAGGTTCTGCACACTCTAAATTTAGCGCCCCCTTCACCTATGATCCCTAGCCGTCCATTTGGCAGCGAATTGAAATCGACGATAGAGGCGTATGTACCAATATCAAAGACTGATGGAGACAGCTCGTCTTTATCGACGTGAACCTCGTTTCCACGTCTTATCAATACGACTCCAAAGCCGGCGTTCGACTTCGTGCACGCGCTTACCATATCGACGTATCGTGGCTCAAAGATCTGTAAAGGAAGTCGACCCCCACAAAAAAGAACGTTACCAAGAGGGAAAAGGGGCAATTCAGTTCGACCTTGCATCCGTATGACCATATCATTTCCAACCACTACCAGTTCGTCCTAAATATGAAGGATGGCCGGCATGGACTACTTTCAAGTCGTCGTTCTCGCTCTTATCCAGGGTGTTACAGAGTTCCTTCCTGTCTCTAGTTCCGCCCACTTAATTCTCCCCGTATACCTCTTGGATTGGCCTGATCAAGGATTGTCTTTCGATATCGCTGTGCACGCTGGAACTCTTTCGGCTGTGCTCATTTATTTTCGAGACGACCTTAAGAATTTTGGCGAAGCAGGTATTGAGTTATGGTCAGATCGTCGGGTCAACGAACACGCCAGCCTACTTGGCAAAGTAATACTCGCTACTACTCCCATCGTAATCGCAGGATACTTTCTTACACCTATCATTAAACATGAGTTGCGATCGCTCACCGTTATCGCCATGGCTACTATCGGGTTCGGCTTGCTCCTCGGCATAGCAGATCGACGTCCTCAGCCCCGGACCCAATTAACATCAATAAGTTACGTTGAAGCATTGTTCATCGGCGCGATGCAGGTTCTCGCGTTAATTCCTGGAACGTCGCGTTCTGGCATTACGATCACAGCGGCATTACTCGTCGGACTAAATCGCGCTCATGCCGCTCGTTTTTCTTTTCTTCTGTCCATTCCGGCAATTGGTGGAGCGAGCATTCTCGCAATACAAGAAGCATCCGTGACCGACCTTAATACAAACTGGCCGAGTTTCGTTCTTGGAATGGGGATATCCGGAATCACCGCGTACCTTTGTATAAACATCTTTCTTCGCCTCATAAACCGAATCCGATTGATGCCATTTGTCATTTATCGTGTTCTGCTGGGTAGTTTCCTTTTGACTTTGCTATGAGCGTGAAGGACATCGATCACGTTGCAATACCGATAGAAAACGTCGACGAGCTATTGGCTTTCTATCAGGGGTTAGGATTTCGACTAAACTGTGAGCGCGCGCCGCATTTCTACTCCGCTCACTTAGGCGACACAAAACTCAATTTTCATGGGCCAAGGGTCTGGCGCTCTGAACGTTTTACTTTGCGCGGGCCATCCGCAATTCCTGGCTGCGGCGATTTTTGCTTCGTGTGGGACGGTACACAGGATCAACTCCAAGACATGCTTAGCAAAAATAAAATTTCTATAGTCGAGGGCCCTGTCGAAAGAGACGGCGCAGGTGCTGGCGGAAGACCCGGTACAAGCACATACGTACGAGATCCTGACGGGAATCTGATCGAGTTCATCCGATACTGACGGGTGTCCACCATCCGATGATCTCTATTAGAACGGTATATCGTCGTCAAAATCCTCGGGGTCGGGTTCGTTGCTTCGAGCTGGCTCTGAACGTTCCACTCGTTCGTCTTGGTTACCACTCTGAGGAGGTTCCCCATCGTAGCTCGTGGGATTAGACCCCCTGCTGTCAAGCATTTGCATTTCTCGAGCAATCACTTCAGTGCGATACCGTTTGTTACCTTCCTGCTCCCAAGAACTAGTCCGCAGTGCACCCTCTATATATACCTTCGATCCCTTCTTTAGATATTCGCTCGCAATTTCGCCAAGGCGTGCAAAACAAACGACGTTATGCCATTCGGTTCGATCTTGCATTTCCTGCGTCGACCGATCCCGCCAACTTTCGCTGGTAGCCACGCTAAATCGGGTAACAGCGCTCCCACTTTGGGAATATCTTGTTTCGGGATCTCGCCCAAGATTCCCAATCAGCATAACTTTATTGAGCCCGCGCGCCATGTAATTTCTCTCTTGTGGGCCACTTGAGTCTATCGCATCGCGGATCCCTAGCCTACTAACTTCCCGCGATCTGAGATAACACCATGCAGTTGTTGCGAGGGATAAATGATGGCGTTAGCGTTGACCGTTTATCCACAGGACTTTGCCGTTATGAGTTCGTCACTTACCGAAATCTCGGTGCAAGGTGCGCGGACGCACAATCTAAAGAACATCAACTTGAACCTCCCAAGGGACAAGCTGATCGTCATCACTGGCTTATCGGGATCGGGAAAATCTTCTCTAGCTTTCGACACGCTCTACGCCGAAGGCCAACGCCGATACGTTGAATCTCTCTCGGCATATGCACGCCAGTTTCTGTCAGTGATGGAAAAACCCGATGTAGATCATGTCGAAGGTTTGTCGCCAGCAATCTCTATCGAGCAGAAATCGACCTCCCACAATCCACGCTCGACCGTTGGCACTATCACCGAAATATCCGATTACCTGCGGCTCCTATTCGCACGGGTTGGCGAGCCTCAGTGTCCCGAGCACGGCGACACATTGGATGCCCAAACAGTCAGCCAGATGGTCGATCAGGTACTTGAATTCGACAGAGAAGAGCAAATCATGATCCTCGCCCCCATCGTCCGGGGTCGCAAGGGCGAGCACAAACACGTTTTTTCAGAGTTGATTGCTAACGGGTTTATACGCGCAAGAATCAACGGGCTCGTAGTCGATCTGGACCACCCACCGGAACTCGAAAAAAACAAGAAACATAGTATCGAAGCCGTCGTTGATCGCGTGCGCATCCGCACTGAAATGCAACAACGGTTAGCGGAATCCTTCGAAACCGCTCTGGACCTCGCCGGTGGAATTGCGGTCGTTGCTCGCCCCAACAATGCGAACGGGACGGAAGATGTGGTGTTTTCGTCGCAGTTTGCTTGCCCCATTTGCGGGTACAGCATCTCCGAACTTGAACCTAGACTGTTTTCCTTTAACAACCCAGCCGGCGCTTGCCAAGATTGCGACGGCTTGGGAGTTAAACAGTATTTCGATCCCGATTTGGTAGTGACGGATCCGACAGCTTCTCTTGCGGAAGGTGCGATTCGTGGTTGGGATCGTCGCAATATTTACTATTTTCACCTGCTCTCATCGCTTGCTTCGCACTACGGATTCGAGATCGAAACACCATTCCGCCGCCTAAAGAAGAAACACAGGGAATCGATTCTGCAAGGTTCTGGAGACGAGCGGATTGACTTCAGTTATGTGAATGATCGGGGCGATGTAGTTCGGCGTCGACACCGTTTTGAAGGCGTATTACCGAATATGGAACGCCGCTTTCGCGAAACCGAATCAAGCTTCGTACGCGAAAATTTACAGAAATATTTAACTGTTAGGGATTGTCCAACCTGTGGAGGCACCCGCTTGCGTGTAGAGGCTCGACACGTTTTTATAGATGGAACTGCCTTACCTGACGTGACAAGTGGATCAATTGAGGACACCTTAGCGTACTTCAACGAGCTGAATTTGGACGGCCGACGCGGGGCTATTGCGGAAAAAATCTTGAAGGAGATTCGGGCACGACTACAATTTTTAGTTGACGTTGGTCTCAATTATCTTAGCCTCGATCGAAACGCAGGTTCTTTATCAGGTGGAGAAGCCCAAAGAATCCGGTTGGCCAGTCAAATCGGTGCGGGATTGGTTGGCGTGATGTATATCTTAGATGAGCCGTCGATCGGTCTACACCAACGGGACAACGCTCGCCTCTTGCACACACTCATGCAACTACGAGATTTAGGTAATACCGTAATCGTTGTCGAGCACGACGAAGAAGCCATCCGTACCGCTGATCATGTCGTCGACATGGGCCCTGGCGCCGGCATTCACGGTGGCTCGGTGGTCGCAGAAGGGTCTCTGGACGCGATATTGAGTTGCGAGGCCTCAATCACCGGCCAATTCTTGTCTGGGAAGCGGTCCATAGAAGTTCCGCGAATTCGAAAACCCTACGAAACGTCCAAGAAATTGCGGCTAATCGACGCGTGTGGAAACAACCTCAAGAACGTAACTGTAGAGATACCCACGGGACTCTTTACTTGTATTACGGGAGTTTCTGGCTCAGGGAAATCAACCCTAATCAATCAGACCCTTTATCCGATCATATCCAGAGCCCTCAACGGAACTGGTTCCGGTAACCCAAAGCCGTACGATGATATTGAAGGACTTGAGTATCTCGATAAGGTAGTCGCTGTCGATCAAAGCCCCATTGGACGAACCCCACGATCAAATCCTGCAACCTATACCGGACTCTTTACACCCATCCGAGAGCTCTTCGCGCAGACACAGGAAGCTAGAGCTCGTGGATATAAGCCCGGCCGGTTCAGCTTTAACGTTAAGGGAGGCCGCTGCGAGGCTTGCCGAGGAGATGGAGTAATCAAAGTCGAGATGCATTTCCTGCCCGACGTTTATGTTTCGTGCGACGCGTGTGCAGGCAAACGTTATAACCGAGAAACGCTGGAAGTTCGTTACAAATCAAAGAACATCCATGAAGTCCTCGATATGACGGTCGAAGAAGCTTACCTGTTCTTCGACGCGATACCTGTGCTCGCACGCAAACTAAAAACCATCGTAGATGTTGGCCTTTCGTACGTGCATCTTGGCCAGAGTGCGACGACCCTTTCTGGTGGAGAAGCCCAAAGGGTCAAACTATCCCGAGAGCTGTCTAAACGAAACACGGGAAAGACACTCTATATTCTCGATGAGCCCACAACAGGGCTTCATTTCCGGGATATCCAACAGCTCCTCGAAGTCTTGCAACGACTTCGAAATGATGGGAATACCATCGTCGTTATCGAACACAATCTAGACGTAATTAAAACCGCCGATTGGGTCATTGATCTCGGGCCTGAAGGCGGATCAGGGGGAGGGGAAATTATTGCGTTCGGTACTCCTGAAGATCTCGCGCTTCATAAGAAATCGCATACCGGCCAATTCCTCAATACCATTCTTAACGCTAGTTGACGTAAATCTTGACCTCTATCAAGCGTCTGTAAAACCCACTTACTTTTGCCGGTCAGTCTCGTCGGTCTTCTGATCGGTTTCAGAATCGATATAGGGTTCTTGGTTATCGGAACCCATTTTAGGCCCATCACCCTCTTCTGATTTTGCGACACTCCCGGAACCCACTTCCTCGTTATTTTCCACAGCGTCTCCAGACCTCTGAACATCGTCCGAAGACTCCACGATTTCGTCGTCAACGCCATCGAATTCTTCGGTATCCACTGGACGCCCTACCAACTCGATAAACGCCAGTGGAGCAGTATCTCCAGGCCGGTACCCAGACTTCAAAATACGAGTATATCCACCAGGCCGATCCTCGTACCTAGGTCCCAACTCGACAAAAAGCTTAGCGACGGCAGCTTTATCCCTAATACGGGAAAAAGCTAGCCTACGATTCGCTACTGAATCGATTTTGGCAAGCGTGATCAGCGGTTCTGCCAATCGGCGCAATTCCTTCGCTTTTGGCACAGTTGTTTTAATTATTTCATGTTCGATCAGCGAAACGGCCATGTTTGCAAACATGGCTTTTCGATGAGCACTTGTTCGATTTAGATGTCTACCGCTTTTTTTATGTCTCATATCGGTCGCCCGATCCATTCATTTAAGAAACAAATGGATTCTCACTGATGGTGTTGCCCGCTCGAAGGTCTGTTGGAGGCCAGTTTTCGAGACGCATACCAAGAGACAATCCACGCGAACTTAGAACTTCTTTTATTTCGGTAAGCGACTTCTTACCCAAATTAGGCGTTTTTAACAGTTCAACTTCTGTGCGTTGAATGAGATCTCCAATGAAATAGATGTTTTCCGCTTTGAGGCAATTGGCTGATCTGACGGTGAGCTCCAAGTCATCGACGGGGCGCAAAAGAATGGGGTCAACCTCATCCTTTTTCTCCTCGACCTTCGAATCGCTCCCGCTTTCTAGATCCACGAATACGGCGAGCTGTTGTTGTAGTACGGTGGCCGCCCTTCGTATCGCTTCTTCTGGATCGACCGTCCCATTGGACTCGATATCAATGATTAGCTTATCGAGGTCCGTCCGTTGTTCAACGCGGGCGTTTTCTACCGAATAAGAAACCCTTCGCATTGGACTATAAGTCGCATCGAGTCGAAGCAATCCAATCGGCCGTGTTTCATCTTCTTCGTCCCCCTCATATTCAGCGGGCACATACCCACGACCTCGGGTGATAGTAGCTTCGAGACTAATTTCACCTTTGTCGTTCAAAGTACAGATCTCGTGATCCGGATTGGCGATTTCCACGTCTTGAGTCAACTGAAAATCGGCTGCCGTTACTACAGCAGGGCCGGTCTTCGATAGAGACACCGTCGCTTCGTCACCATGGTGAAGCCGCACCGCGACCCCTTTGAGGTTCAATAAAATGTTCAATACATCTTCTTGAACCCCGTCGATCGAAGTGTATTCGTGCACTACTCCATCAATCTGTACCTCCGTAATCGCATAGCCGGGCATAGACGACAGGAGAATACGCCTCAATGTATTACCCAACGTATGTCCGAAACCTCGCTCAAGAGGTTCTAACGTGATTCGGGCGCGCGTCGAGCTAATATCCTCGACGTCAATTCGTTGGGGTGTCAGTAATTCAGTTGCCGACTGTGACATAGGTCATTTCCTCTGCGTACGGGGCTCCATGGAAAGTGAAAGCTCTTCGTCGAAAAAGTTACTTCGAGTAAAGCTCCACGATGAGGTTCTCATTGATCTCTGAAGGTAACTCAGATCTATCAGGATGGCGCTTAAACACGCCTTCCATCTTCTCGATATTTACATCAACCCACTCGATGTCGCCTCTCTGCGCCGCTAGCTCTAATGCCGATTGTATTCTGAGTTGCCCCTTCGCTTGCTCACCAATGGAAATCATGTCATTCGGGCTTACTTGGTAGGACGCAATATTGACGTCATCTCCATTCACACGGATCGCTTTATGTGAAACAAGTTGTCGCGATTCTGCTCGAGTCGATCCAAAGCCAATGCGATAAACTACGTTGTCCAACCGACTTTCAAGAAGACGCAAAAGATTCTCTCCTGTCGCGCCTTTCTGACTATCTGCTTTTTTATAATAGTTACGAAATTGCTTCTCGAGCACTCCGTACATCCGCCGTACTTTCTGTTTCTCTCGCAATTGAACTGCGTAATCGCTCATTCGTTGACGACGTGCGGAGCCATGTTGCCCGGGAATCGTATCCGCCCGACATTTCGAATCGAGCGGTCGCACCCCACTTTTCAGAAACAAATCCGTGCCTTCCCGTCGCGACAGTTTGAGCTTAGGTCCGAGATATCTACCCATGATTAATTCCCACCCTTAAACACGTCTTTTCTTTGGTGGACGACAACCGTTGTGCGGAATGGGCGTAACGTCAGAGATACTATTAATCTTCAAGCCGGCCGCATTCATCGCGCGAACAGCTGATTCGCGACCTGGGCCCGGTCCCTTAATGTAAACGTCAACACTACTCATGCCGTAAGCCTCCATTGTCGCCACCGCAACGCGTTCTGCGGCAACCTGTGCCGCGAATGGTGTGCTCTTCCTCGAACCCCGAAACCCCGAGCCGCCCGCTGTCGCCCAGCTGAGTGTATTACCCTGTCGGTCCGTGATCGTGATTATCGTATTGTTAAACGATGCATGCACATGGGCGACACCATCGGCAATAGTGCGCTTGCCTTTTTTTACCGGTTGTACCTCCGCCATGTTTATTTCCTTACGAGTCGCTTCGCACCTTTACGCGTGCGTGCATTAGTGCGTGTGCGCTGCCCGCGCACGGGCAAGCCCCGGCGATGTCGAATTCCGCGCATACAACCAAGATCCATCAAGCGTTTTACGTGCATTGATTCTTCTCGTCGCAAATCTCCTTCGACCTGAAACTTACCGAGCTCATTTCGCAATGCATCCAGATCAGATTCGGATAGATCCTGGACTCGAACCGAAGCGTCGATTCCTGCATTGCCACAAATCGTCTTCGCCGAGCTTCGTCCAATGCCGTAGATGTATGTGAGCGAAATCACCGCGTGACGGTTATCGGGAATATTTATTCCTGCGATTCGAGCCATGCCTATCCTTGCCTCTGCTTGTGTCGGGGTTCTGTCTTGCAGATAACACGCACGGTGCCTTTTCGACGCACGATCTTACAATCCCTACACATTTTCTTTACGGACGCTCTAACTTTCATGATCTTTGATCCTCATTAACGGGAGCGCCTTCCGTAACCCTTCAAGTTAGATTTTTCCATCAATTTCGCGTACTGGCTCGACATGAGGTGCGACTGCACTTGCGACATGAAATCCATTGCAACAACCACTACGATCAGCAATGCGGTGCCCCCGAGCTGAAAGCTGACATCAAAGAAAACAATCATCAATTCAGGTAGCAGGCATACTGCCGTTACGTATAAAGCCCCGAACACCGTTAAACGCGTCATTACATCGTCAAGATACTTCGCTGTTTGTTGACCGGGGCGTATGCCAGGCACGTATGCGCCTTGCCGCTTGAGATTATCGGCCATGTCCTTTGGATCGAACTGGATTGCTGTATAGAAGAAACTAAAAAATATGATCCCCGCCGCGAAGACCAGAATGTATAAGGGTTGACCAGGAGTTAAGAACAAAGAAATACTCTGTAGCCATTCCATACCTTGATTTTGGCCAAACCATTGTGCAATTGAGGTTGGCGCCAATATCAAACTACTAGCAAAAATCGCCGGGATTACACCGGCCATGTTTATCTTTAGCGGTAGATGGCTGGTCTGCGCTTGGTATTGACGACGCCCTTGTTGACGCTTCGCGTAGTTGACGGTTATACGACGTTGGCCGCGTTCAATAAATACAACAAAGCCAACGATCAAGAAGGCGATGCCCCCGATCAATAGCAATACGACGATATTGATATCGCCTTGTCTCGCTGCCTCGAACGCTTGGCCGACAGCTGAGGGAAATCCAGAAACGATGCCTGAAAAAATGAGCAAGGAAATGCCGTTGCCGACGCCGCGTTCAGTAATCTGCTCGCCAAGCCACATTATGAATATTGCGCCCGTGACCAGTGTCGTTATGGATACAAAGTAAAACGCTGGACCTGGATTGAATGCCAAACCTTGTCCGGCCAATGTGCCTGTGAGTGCCGTTCCCTGTACAAGACCTATCAATAAAGTCCCATATCGGGTGTATTGAGTGATCTTGCGGCGTCCTGCTTCACCTTCTTTACGCAACTGATTTAGTGATGGATACATCATGGTCATTAGATTCATGATGATGCTTGAGGTGATGTATGGCATTGGACCAAGCGCAAGGATGCTCATCCGTTCCAGAGCCCCACCCGAAAACATGTTGAAAACGTCAAGGATCCCTCCCTGATTGGCTTCAAAAAGACTGCGTAATTGATCTGGGTTAATCCCCGGTACCGGTATATGGGTACCGATGCGATAAACAAGCAACGCAAAAAATACAAAAAAAAGTCGGCCGCGAAGCTCGGAGAGCCCCGATTCAACGCCCGCAAGTCCTCGAGTAGTCGTTGCCATTATTCCTCGCCGCTAACCCTCTTCCACTATTGTTCCACCAGCCTCCTCAATGGCTGCCCGGGCGCCCCGGGTTACCGATAGTCCTTTTAGATTGACCGCCCGACCAATCGCCCCCGATAGGAAGACGCGCGCACGTTTGACGTCTTTCGAAAGGATATTCACGTCTTTAAGTGTTTTGAGGGTGATTTCGTCCCCCGTTACCCTGTTAAGCTCCTCAACTCGAACCTCAGCCGTGACACCTGCAATTCTTGAACGAAATCCAAACGTAGGGACCCGCCGTTGAAGAGGGAGCTGCCCTCCTTCAAACCCAATTCTCACTTTTCCACCTGAACGCGCCTTTTGCCCTTTGTGACCGCGACCACAGGTTTTCCCCTGCCCAGCCGATATACCGCGACCCAATCGTTTACGTTTCTTTCGGCTACCAGGATGAGGATTAATGTCGTTAAACCTCATTAGTTGCCTCCCTCGATTTGAACCAGATAATCAATTTTATTGATCATTCCGCGAACGGACGCCGTATCTTCAATCTCAACTTCATCACCAATTCGCCTCAAACCGAGACCAGCAACACAAGCCTTATGCTTCTTTAAGCGACCCGCTGGGCTCTTAACAAGTTTAATTCTTACCGTCTTGGCCGTCACAACGTTAGGCCACCAGTTCATCAACTGTTTTGCCACGTTTCGCCGCGACTGCATCGGGCGACTTCATATTACAAAGGCCTTTATACGTCGCCCTTACGACGTTTATCGGAGTCGTCGATCCGTAACATTTTGCTAATACATTGTGAACGCCAACCGCCTCGAGTATCGCCCTCATGGTTGCACCAGCAATCACTCCTGTGCCTTCCGACGCAGGTTGCATATAGATGGTTGACGAACCGTGACGGGCAGTAATCGGGTACCACAGAGTATTTCCATTCAATTCAATATCCACCATACCGCGACGTGCAGCCTCCATCGACTTCTGAATGGCTAGCGGGACCTCGCGTGCTCTGCCACGTCCAAATCCAACCCGTCCCGCACCGTCCCCGACAACTGTCAATGCTGTAAAACCAAAAATCCGGCCACCTTTAACCACTTTAGCTACTCGATTGACTTGAACCAGCTTTTCAACGATGCCTTCTTCTTTAATTTCTTCCGAATAAGCCATGGCTAGAACTCCAATCCGCCTTCGCGCGCAGCCGCGGCAAGCGCCTTTACGCGACCATGGTACTTATATCCAGAACGGTCGAAGGCAACCCGTTCGATCCCGGCTTCCTTCGCCCTTAGTGCAATTAAATCTCCCACCTTGCCTGCTGCTTCCACATTTCCGGTGTTATCACCCCGCAAACTAGGGTCGAGCGTCGACGCTTGGGCAAGAATCCGGTCCCCGTCTGGTGATACAACCTGAGCGTACATATGCTTGGCCGTTCGATGCACGGTTAACCTCGTCGCACGTTTTTCGCGCATTCGCATTCGTCCTCTGCGGGCACGCCTTATTCGTGATTTTATTTTTTTATCCATAACTACTTCTTCTTCGCCTCTTTCCGGCGAACGCGCTCTCCTACATATCGAACACCCTTGCCCTTGTATGGTTCGGGGGGTCGGCACGCTCGTATCTCCGCAGAGACCTGACCGACTAACTGTTTGTCGATTCCACTAACAGCGATCTCGGTCGGACTGGGCGTAATGATATCGATGCCCTCGGGGATTTCGTAATCAACCGGATGGGAGAACCCAAGCTGCATAGTCAATTTGTTTCCTCTCACCTGCGCCCGATACCCCACCCCAATCAATTCCAGCCTCTTTTCCCAACCTTGGTTAACACCCAGAACTATGTTATTGACCAGGGCCCTAGTCGTTCCGGCCATGGCCCATCCTTCGCGTGAATTCGCTTTGAAAACTATTTCATGGTCGTTCTGTTGGACTTCAACATCGCCACTTAAAGGGATTGTCAATTCGCCTTTATTCCCTTTCACACTTATACCCGCATCGGTGACATTAGCCTCAACACCTTGTGGCAATTCAACCGGACTCTTGGCTATACGTGACACATTAACCTCTCAAAAAACTGTGCAAAGCACCTCGCCGCCAACACCTTCTCGGCGAGCAGCTTGGTCTGTCATGACACCTTTGTTGGTACTCACAATGGCAATACCTAATCCACCCTTCACTTGTGCTAAGCGTTCAGCATCCTGATAAATTCGTAAACCGGGACGACTAATCCGAGCGATTTCTTCGATCACCGGAATGCCCTCATGGTATTTAAGGTCAATCGAAAGCTCGGGTTTGACATCGCCTTCGACATGAAAATCAACGATGTAGCCTTCGGCCCGTAGTACCTCACAAATCGCTACCTTTAATTTCGAACTGGGCATCGCGACATGGGTACGATTCGCGAATTGAGCGTTGCGAATCCGCGTCAATAAATCGGCTATCGGGTCTTGTAAGCTCACGGCTACCAACTTGCCTTTACTAGTCCAGGTATATCACCGCGCATTGCAGCCTCTCTTAGTTTCGTACGGGCGAGTCCAAACTTTCGATAGACGCCTCTGGGCCGACCTGTAATTGCACAACGTCGCTGCTGTCTAACAGGGCTTGCATTTCGCGGTAATTTTTGAAGCTGAACCTGCGCCTCCCAATGCTCATCATCCGTGGCCGATCGGTCATTGATAATCTCCTTCAGAGCAGCTCTTTTTGCCGCATATTTTGCGACAGTACGCGCACGTTTCTTTTCTCGTTCAATCATCGAAAGCTTTGCCATGATCAACTCCTAAAGGGGAAATTGAAGGCCCTTAGTAACTCGAGCCCCGCCTCGTCGGTTCCAGCGGTATTGGTGATAGTGACGTCTAGACCACGGATTTTGTCGATCTGATCGAAATCAATTTCCGGGAAGACAATTTGCTCGGCGATACCCATTGAAAAGTTGCCGTGCCCGTCAAACGAATCGGGATTTAATCCGCGGAAGTCGCGCATACGAGGGATTGCAATACTGATCAGCCTCTCAACGAACTCATACATCCGTTGACGACGCAGGGTTACCTTACAACCGATCGGATACCCTTCTCTAATCTTGAACCCAGCCTCAGACTTGCGCGCTTTCGTAATTAAAGGCTGTTGCCCCGATATGCGACTCAAGTCGCCCACCGCACTATCCATGATCTTACGATCCCCGAGCGCCTCCCCGACACCCATGTTAAGAGTGACCTTCGTAAGACATGGCACTTGCATGGGCGAGCTATACCCATACTGCTTCTGCAGTGCCGGACGAATTTCTTGCATGTACCTTTCTTGCAATGCGTTCATCTACTCATCAACCAATCTTCCATCCGACTTAAAAACGCGCACCTTTCTTCCATCGTCTGTCCGGATACCGACACGATCGGCCACATTGGTCGAATCGTTGAATATCGCCAAATTAGACACGTGCAATGGTGCCTCGCGATCGACAATGCCACCACGCTCCCCGGCCTGTGGATTTCCACGTTGATGTTTCTTCACTAAGTTCACCCCGGAAACAAGAACACGATCGTTGGCTAATACTTCTAGTATCGCTCCTCGTTTACCCTTATCCCTTCCGGCGATGACGATAACCTCATCTTCTTTACGCATTTTCCTCATTAGTTTTACCGGACTACAAAACTTCAGGCGCAAGCGAAATAATCCGCATGAACCTCTCTGTACGCAGCTCTCTAGTAACCGGGCCAAAAATCCGTGTGCCTATTGGCTGAAGCTGTTGGTTCAACAACACAGCCGCATTCTGATCAAAACGAATCACGGAGCCGTCACTACGCCGAACACCTTTTTTTGTACGGACGACAACGGCGTCCATTACCTGACCTTTACTAACTCTTCCTCGCGGAATCGCGTCTTTAACCGTAACCTTAATCACATCCCCGATTCCGGCATAACGCCGGTGCGAACCACCGAGCACTTTGATGCACTGAACACGCCGGGCACCGCTGTTATCGGCAATTTCGAGCATTGTTTCCGACTGAATCATCCCGTTTTCACCTCGATCGCACGGTCTTCGATAGATTCTAGGCTCCAACTTTTCTTTTTCGAAAAAGGCCTTGTCTCGACGACACTGATGATGTCACCTACCTTGCAATCATTGTTTTCATCGTGCGCAAAAACCTTGGCGGACCGACGAATATATTTACCGTAGACGGGATGCTTAACTTGGCGTTCGACGCGGACAACAACAGTTTTATCCATGCTGTCCGAAACTACCACGCCAGAAATTACTCGATTCTTGTGTTCGGACATCTCAGACACTTTGTTTCTCCCTGATCAATGTTTTCACTCGCGCAATGTCCCGTTTCGTTTCTCCCAAAAGATGAGTCTGTGGGAGTTGTTCACTCGCTCGCTGCATCCGCAAATTAAAGTGCTCTTTTCTCAATCTTAGGAGCTCGCCGTGGAGTTCCTCCAAGTTGTTCTCTCTCAACTCTTCTATATTCATCACATTGTTGATCGTCGAACAATCGCCGTCGCGAATGGAAGCTTCGATGCCGCTAGGGTCAATGCAGCACGTGCCACGTCCTCTGGTACTCCCTCCATTTCGTATAGCATGCGGCCGGGTTGAATCTGTGCGACCCAATACTCAACAGCGCCCTTACCTTTGCCCTGACGCACCTCCAGAGGTTTTTTTGTTATTGGCTTATCTGGGAAGACGCGTATCCATATCTTGCCACCGCGTCGGACGCGACGCGTCATCGCTCGGCGTCCTGCTTCTATCTGTCGCGCTGTCATACGCCCTCGACCCGTCGCCTTAAGACCATATTCACCGAAACTTACCCGACTGCCGCGAATAGCAAGACCGCGATTTCGACCTTTTTGAGTCTTCCTAAAGCGTGTCTTCTTAGGTTGAAGCATCGATCACGTCCTAAACGCTCACTGTCGCAGAGGCATCAGAAAGTTGACCTTCTTCTGCACCAATGATTTCTCCTTTAAAGATCCACACTTTGACTCCCAAAATGCCATAGGTCGTCTTCGCTTCGGCCGTCGCATAGTCAATGTCGGCCCGAAGCGTATGTAGCGGAACGCGGCCTTCGAGGTACGACTCTGATCTCGCTATTTCCGCACCGCCAAGGCGGCCTGCCACTCGAACTTTGATACCTTTGGCTCCCAATCGCATCGCGTTTTGGATTACGCGTCGCATCGCTCGTCTAAATTGGACTCTTCGCTCAAGTTGTTGCGCCACATTCTGAGCGACTAGCAAAGAATCGATCTCAGGCTTTCGTATTTCCTCCACGTTCACGTGCACGGCCATTTTCATCATTCGGGTCAAAATGGCTCTCAACTTTTCCACATCTTCTCCTTTTTTACCTATCACGATGCCCGGTCGAGCAGTAAATATGGAGACCCGCGCAGTTTGTGCAGGTCGTTCAATCTCGATGCGACTTACGGATGCTTGTGACAAGCGTTCTCGTAGAAACGAGCGCACCTGAAGATCGTTCAACAAATATTCAGCGTAGGTTTGTTTTTCCGCGTACCAGACGGATGTGTGGTCCTTAACGATGCCTAACCGCATTCCAGTTGGATTGACTTTCTGTCCCATGCGAATTCCTTAGCCTTCGTCCGTAACAGCAACGGTGATATGACACGAACGTTTTAGAATCCGATCAGCGCGACCTCTCGCCCGGGGTCGCATTCGCTTCATGGTTGCGCCCGCGTTGACGTACGCCTCCGCCACCCTCAGTTCATCGATATCCGCTCCTTCGTTATGTTCGGCATTGTGAATGGCAGATTCGAGCACCTTCCTCACTAAATGAGCTCCCTTTTGAGTAGCAAACGTCAGGGCGTCGAGTGCCTCATCCACTGACTTACCACGTATTTGATCCACTACTAACCGCGCTTTCTGGGGCGATAGCGGGAGCTTTTTTGCGGTTGCTGCTACCAACATCACGATCTCCTCACCGTTGCACCCTGCGGTCACCCGCGTGTCCTCTAAAAGTTCGCGTTGGTGCAAACTCGCCCAATTTGTGTCCGACCATATCTTCGGAAATAAAAATCGGTACGTGCTGTCGACCGTTATATACCGCGATCGTTAACCCAACCATGTCGGGCATCACCATCGAACGACGCGACCATGTTTTAATTGGCCGCTTATCATTACTCTCCTTCGCCTTCTCAACTTTCTTGATTAGGTGTAAATCAATAAACGGGCCTTTACGTAAAGATCGAGGCACTTCTCTATTTCCTTCCACGCCGACGTACGATGAGCTTATCGGTACGCTTATTTTTTCGTGTTTTGTACCCTTTAGTGGGCAATCCCTCGGGAGATACTGGATGCCTTCCTCCGGACGATTTGCCTTCGCCACCTCCATGCGGATGATCCACCGGGTTCATCGCAACACCACGCACCGTCGGACGTACGCCAAGCCACCGATTCGCCCCGGCTTTACCCAACGAACGCAAATTGTGTTCACCGCTTCCTACTTCCCCTATGGTCGCTCGACACTCTGCTAATACACGTCGCATTTCACCCGAACGCATGCGCAGCGTCGCATACAATCCTTCCCGTGCGACCAGTTGCGCGGAACAGCCCGCGCTCCTTACCAGTTGGGCACCCTTTCCCGGTTTAAGCTCGACGCAATGAATGACGCTGCCCAATGGAATACTTTTCAGGGCCATCGCGTTACCGGGACGAACTGGTGCTGACGCACCAGACATGAGTTCGTCTCCCACTCGCAAGGTCTTCGCCGCAATGACGTAGCGTCGCTCACCGTCGGCATATTTCAATAAAGCGATATTAGCGGTTCGATTTGGGTCGTATTCGAGTCGCTCCACCCACGCTCGGACACCATCCTTATTCCTCCTGAAATCAATTTTTCGGTAGTGCTGCTTGTGCCCACCACCGCGATGGCGCGCAGTGATTCGTCCTGCCGAATTACGCCCCCCGGTCCCACTCTGAGACTCGATAAGCGGTTTGTACGGGGTGCCCTTATGTAAATCACTATCCACTACACGAACCACGAAGCGTCTTCCCGGAGAGGTCGGCTTGGCCTTAATGATTGGCACTAGGCAGCCCCCTCGGTGAAGTCAATATCTTGTCCATCAGCCACTCGAACGTACGCTTTTTTCCAGTTCCTAGATCGCGACATTCCTCGAAAAGTACGTTTTATTTTTCCTTTCACATTAACCGTCGTGACGTTTTTGACTGACACTTTAAAAATCGTCTCCACCGCACGTTTGATCTCGTGCTTAGTTGCGTCTGATGCAACCTTGAATGCGTATTGATTTGACTGCTCACCGACGACGGATACCTTCTCCGAGATATGCGGTTCTGCAAGCACGCTGTATAGTCGATCGGAATTCATACCAACGTCTCTTCTACATTCTTAAGGGCCTCGACGGTCATGAGTACTTTCTCATGACTAATCAAACTGACGGGATCAATGCCTTTGGGGTCCAGAACGTTGACGCTCTTAAGGTTTCTTGCAGCCAGTACCAGTTCATCGTTCAATTCATGAGCGACGATGAGTACATCTTTAAGATCCATGTCCCGCAGTTTGTCTGCTAGTGCCTTTGTCTTATGGGTATCTATGGAAAATTCTTTAGTGATGATCAATCGATTTTGGCGAATTAGTTCTGAGAGGATGCAACGTAGCGCTCCCCTATACATCCTGCGATTCACTTTCTGCGAGAAATCCCGCGGCTTCGACGGAAACGCCCGTCCGCCCCCGCGCCAAATTGGGCTTCGTATCGAACCTGCCCTCGCTCTACCTGTACCCTTTTGCCGCCAGGGTTTTCTGCCGCCTCCACGAACTTCTGCTCGCGTTTTTTGCGCGCTCGAACCGCTTCGTCCTGCCGCCATAAAAGCAGTCACGACTTGGTGCACTAGCGCTTCATTGTATTCACGGCCGAAGGCGATTTCGGAAAGCTCCACCGATTCATCACTGGATACCAGTGACAGATTCATGTTGTGACTCCCTCATCGACCCTCGCTTCTGGCGATGTTGAGGGATTTTGTGTACCCGCTTTAACGCCCGGCACGACAATCACGTCTCCACCCTCATGACCCGGTACTGCGCCTTTGACAAGCAGGAAATTCCTTTCACGATCAACGCGAACAACAACTAGATTCTGCGTCGTTACTTGTACGTTTCCTAGGTGGCCCGCCATCTTTTTGCCTTTAAATACCCGTCCTGGCGTCTGACACTGACCGATCGAGCCCGGTGCACGGTGTGAAATGGAATTGCCGTGCGTGTAGTCTTGGTGACGAAAGTTCCAGCGTTTGATGCCTCCAGCAAAACCCTTGCCTTTTGAAGTTCCAGTGACATCAACAATTTGCCCTTCAAAGAACTGGTCCAACGTCAATTCCTTGCCTACAACCAACTCTTCGGCCGGATTGTCTAAACGAAATTCCCAAAGCCCGCGACCAGCTTCGCTATTTGCCTTTGAGAAATGTCCCATGAGCGGTCGTGATATTGCACTATTCCCACAAGTACCGGTGGTAACTTGAATCGCGTCATACCCATCGACTTCCTTCGATTTCACTTGGGTAACACGGTTCGCCTCGACACCGATAACGGTAACCGGCGTCGATGCACCCGCTTCGTCGAAAACACGCGTCATCCCTAGCTTTTGGCCTACTATACCCGTGGCCATGTTCTTCCTATCCTTCATTCGTGACCGAAGCCATGTTGCAAGTGGCCGTTTATCCAGTTACCTGGATAAACGGCCAAGACGTTATTCACTAGTCCCCATTCGGGACCCTGTATTTCCCCAACTATTGTTAGCTGTTGGAGAACGATCCTTTACTCAATTCAAACTGATCTCCACCTCCACTCCTGCCGCAAGATCGAGTTTCATGAGTGCATCAACCGTCTTTTCAGTAGGTTCCAAAATATCGATAAGTCGTTTGTGCGTTCGGATCTCATATTGATCGCGCGCATCCTTATCGACGTGGGGAGATATCAGCACCGTAAAACGTTCCTTTCGGGTTGGTAATGGAATGGGTCCAAGCACTTGAGCACCCGTACGCTTAGCCGTATCCACAATTTCTTCTGTCGATACATCTATTAACCGATGGTCAAACGCCTTCAGGCGTATACGAATGCGTTGGTTTTCAGCCACTTACTTTCCAAATCGATTTTTCTGCGACACTTCTGGGAGACGAAGTATCGGCCTCTCGAACGGACCGCGACTCATAATCGCGCGTTAACTGAGTGTAAACTTGGAAAACCCGCCTTCTTAGCGGGTTACAAGACGATTAGACCTATTGTTTCTTGCCAATCGTCGGTCGATCACTCGATACCTAAGTGACAATTTTGGTGACGACACCTGCGCCAACTGTTCGGCCGCCCTCGCGGATAGCAAATCGGACTCCTTCATCCATTGCAATCGGACTAATCAGTTCCACATTCATGTTGATGTTGTCTCCCGGCATCACCATCTCAACGTCAGTAGGCAGCTCCACCGCACCGGTGACATCAGTAGTCCGAAAATAGAACTGAGGGCGGTAACCTTTGAAGAACGGCGTGTGTCGCCCACCTTCGTCCTTCGATAATACATATACCGTCGCCTCAAATTGCGTATGCGGAGTGATCGAACCCGGTTTTGCCAGCACTTGACCGCGTTCTACTTCTTCACGCTTAGTACCCCGCAACAGAACCCCGATGTT
Organism: Pseudomonadales bacterium; assembly: GCA_046582115.1. Lineage (GTDB taxonomy): Bacteria > Pseudomonadota > Gammaproteobacteria > Pseudomonadales > Azotimanducaceae > UBA11889. The sequence goes on from JAYGFA010000021.1 coordinate 36,960, forward strand.
CTCGCCTGCCCGACCTTCGTCAAGCAACTTACGGAACATCTCAACCCCTGTGCAAGTCGTCGTCTCGGTATCTCGTATACCTACAATCTCGATCGCATCGCCAACATTAACGATTCCACGGTCAACTCGACCCGTCACTACCGTTCCCCGTCCTGAAATCGAAAAAACGTCCTCGATTGGCATCAGAAAGGGCTCATCAACAGGTCGATCTGGCTCTGGAATATATTCATCCAGCGTTGCGACTAGCTGCTTCACACTCTCCGTTCCTAGCTCTCCTTCGTCTCCCTCCAAGGCTTGCAACGCACTACCAACTACTATCGGCGTGTCCGAAGGAAATTCGTATTGTTCCAGTAACTCTTGAATGTCCATGGTTACCAGTTCCACGAACTCTTCGCGTTCACCATCGTCAAGCATGTCTGCCTTGTTCATGTAGACCACAATCCGCGGGACACCTACCTGTCGTGCCAGCAAAATATGCTCCCGCGTTTGCGGCATCGGACCATCAATCGCTGAAACCACCAAAATGGCTCCATCCATCTGCGCAGCACCCGTGATCATGTTCTTTACATAATCCGCGTGCCCCGGACAGTCTACGTGAGCGTAGTGACGGTTCACCGTCTCATACTCAACGTGTGAAGTAGCTATCGTAATCCCGCGCTCGCGTTCTTCCGGTGCATTATCAATCGAGTCAAACTCCCTGACCTCTCCTCCCATATCCGCAGCACATATCTTGGTCATGGCAGCCGTTAACGTCGTCTTACCATGATCAACGTGTCCTATCGTACCCACATTGATATGTGGCTTAGTTCGCTCAAATTTCTCTTTGGCCATTACCTAAAGTCCCTAGTTTGACTTGATCGTGGCAGCGACACTATCGGGTACCTCTTCGTACCTAGAAAACTCCATAGTGTAGGTTGCCCTACCCTGAGTAGCTGAGCGGAGGTCCGTCGAATAACCGAACATCTCACCCAACGGAACGGATGAACGTACGATACGGCCAGCTGGATTCTCGTCCATGCCATCGATAATTCCACGGCGACGGTTGAGGTCACCGACCACGTCTCCCATATAATCGTCTGGGGTAACAACTTCGACAGCCATCACGGGTTCAAGTAAAACTGGGTTGGCGCTGAGCGCGGCTTCGCGCATCGCCATCGATCCCGCGATTTTAAATGCCATCTCTGAGGAATCCACGTCATGAAAAGATCCATCGTAGAGCGTGGCGCGGATATTGATTAATGGATAACCAGCGATTACGCCATTCTCCAATTGTTCTCGGATCCCCTTATTAACTGCGGGGATGTATTCCTTGGGAACAGCGCCTCCTGCAATCTTATCGATGAATTCATAATTTACTTCAGCATCTAAAAGGGGTTCAACGCGTATCCACACATGTCCATATTGGCCTCTACCCCCCGTTTGGCGAATAAACTTACCTTCAGCTTCCACTTCTGCTCGAATCGTCTCTCGGTATGCCACTTGAGGCTTTCCAATATTTGCTTCGACACTGAATTCTCTCTTCATCCGTTCAACGATAATGTCTAGATGTAACTCTCCCATACCCGCGATGATCGTCTGTCCAGATTCTTCATCTGTAGTCACTCTAAACGACGGATCCTCTTGCGCTAGTTTCCCTAACGCAGTACCCATCTTTTCTTGATCGGCAACAGATTTTGGCTCAACAGCGACATGAATAACGGGCTCGGGAAACTCCATTCGCTCGAGAGTAATTTGATCAGCCACATCACACAGCGTGTCACCTGTAGTGACATCTTTAAGACCAATCGCAGCGGCGATATCGCCGGCACGCACTTCCTTAATCTCATTCCTAGAGTTCGAATGCATCTGTACCATTCGACCGACTCTTTCACGCTTATCCTTGACGGGGTTATACACCTGATCGCCAGAATTCAGGACTCCGGAATACACCCGGAAAAAGGTCAGTGTTCCAACAAACGGATCGGTAGCAATCTTGAACGCTAATGCGGAAAAGGGCACCTCGTCATTGGATTCTCTAATTCCCATTGTTTCTCGGTCTTTAAGAAGGCCTTCAATCGCCTTTACCTCGGTGGGCGCAGGTAAGAAATCGATGACAGCGTCGAGCATCGCTTGCACGCCCTTGTTCTTGAACGCGGACCCACACAATGCAGGTACTATTTCGTTTGCTAGCGTCCGAATACGCAAACCTTGCTTTATTTCTTTTTCAGTTAGCTCGCCTTCCTCAAGGTATTTATCCAATAGTTCTTCAGAGGCTTCAGCGGCCGCTTCCATCATTTGTTCGCGCCATATATTTGCATCGGAAATCAAATCCTGCGGGATATCCCGAGCTTCATACGTACGCCCCTGGTCCGATTCATCCCAATAAATCGCCTTCATGCGAACAAGGTCGATCACGCCCTCGAACTTTTCTTCTGCCCCAAGAGCCAGTTGAACCGGAACTGGATTGGACCCTAGTCGTTCGCGAATTTGTTCTACAACTCGAAGAAAGTCTGCCCCGGCCCTATCCATTTTGTTGACGAAAACCATGCGGGGGACTTCATAACGGTTAGCCTGCCGCCAAACGGTTTCCGATTGTGGCTCAACGCCTGAGGTACCACAAAAAATAACGACCGCGCCGTCGAGAACCCGCAGACTGCGCTCTACCTCAATGGTGAAATCAACGTGGCCTGGCGTGTCGATAATATTAATTCGATGTTCGTCATATTGCTGGTTCATTCCACTCCAGAAACAAGTGGTAGCTGCAGAAGTAATCGTTATACCGCGCTCCTGTTCTTGTTCCATCCAATCCATTATGGCCGCACCATCATGGACCTCACCAATCTTGTGCGAGAGCCCGGTATAAAACAGAACGCGTTCTGTTGTCGTGGTCTTGCCCGCATCGACGTGAGCGATAATACCGATATTTCTGTAGCGTCCTATCGACGTACTACGCGCCATGATTTGCTCCGTTGAACGGTGTTGCTAAAAGTTTCGATTCAAAATCGATAATGAGAAAACGCTTTGTTCGCGTCCGCCATGCGGTGAACGTCCTCGCGTTTTCTTACTGCAGAGCCACGTCCTTCTGAAGCATCTATCAACTCTCCCGCGAGCCGTGCGGACATCGATTTCTCACTGCGACTTCGTGCACTATCGACGACCCAACGCATAGCCAACGCTGTACGACGGGACGGCCGTACCTCGATTGGAACTTGATACGTAGCACCGCCCACGCGTCGAGACTTAACCTCGACGAAAGGCGCTACCGACTCCAGGGCTTTTTCAAAAACTTCGACAGGATCGCTGTGTTCCCGTGACTCAATATGATCAAGTGCTCCATATACGATTTTTTCGGCGACTGACTTCTTACCGCTAACCATCACGTGATTTATGAACTTCGCAACAGTTTGGTTGTGGTATTTAGGATCCGGAAGGATCCCTCGCTTTGCTACGATACGACGTCTCGGCATCAAATTTCTCCTTCTCTTCAGGTTGGCCCGTCACAGTAAAAGGACGGCCTTACTCTGGAGTTAGCTATCTGCTCTTCTTCGCTCCGTATTTGGAACGTCCCTGCTTCCTCTCGCTTACGGCGGAAGCATCAAGTGTCCCTCGGATAACGTGATATCGAACTCCCGGTAGGTCCTTAACCCGACCACCCCGAATAAGTACCACAGAGTGTTCTTGAAGATTGTGACTCTCACCTCCGATGTACGAGTTGACTTCAAATCCATTGGTCAGTCGTACTCGACAAACCTTGCGCAAGGCCGAATTAGGTTTTTTTGGCGTCGTGGTGTATACCCGCACGCAGACGCCGCGCCGCTGCGGGCAACCCTGCAATGCAGGTACATTGGTCTTAGTCTTTCGGCGTTTCCTCGGCTTTCGAACAAGTTGACTAATCCTGGCCAATCGGTTTCTCCGTACAGACTTGAGCGTATTGACAAGCTTGCTGTCTCAAAAGGCGCGCCATTCTAGTAGCGCAGCACTCGCTGTTCAACAACATAACGACGGCCGTACGCGTCAACTCAAGGGTCCCATATCAGATTACCTCATGATCCTTCGGCGCCCGCTAGTGCCTCCGAAAGCGCTTGTTCAATCTCGTCAGCCGTAGGACCTTTTTCCAGGGCGACTTCCGCCGCGAGCTCTTGCTCGCGTCTCTGTTTCCTTTCTCTATGGTACGAGAGCCCAGTACCCGCTGGGATTAGTCGACCAACGACCACATTTTCCTTCAAACCTCGCAGGTAATCGCGCTTACCAGTCACCGCAGCCTCTGTCAGAACGCGCGTAGTTTCTTGGAAAGACGCGGCCGATATAAAGGACTCCGTGGCGAGCGAACCTTTCGTAATACCCAGGAGTCGACGCTCAAATCGAATAAGGTCTTTGCCTTCTGCTTCCAAGCGTTCGTTCTCCTCAACTATCCGCACATATTCGACTTGTTCGCCTCGGATCATTTCCGAATCACCAGCCTCGACAACTTCCGCTTTGCGTAGCATCTGACGGACGATTACCTCGATATGCTTGTCATTGATGGTCACTCCCTGAAGTCGGTAAACCTCTTGGATCTCATTAATGATGTAGTGCGCCAGCGCAGCCAAACCTTGGAGTCTGAGAATGTCATGCGGACTCGGCGGGCCATCGGATACGACGTCGCCTCTCTCAACTTGCTCACCTTCAAAAACCGCAATCTGTCGCCATTTCGGAATCAGAGTTTCGACGTTTTCAGCGCCGGCGGTTGTAATAACAAGACGCCGTTTCCCCTTTGTTTCCTTTCCAAAGCTAACGGTACCACCGACTTCTGCAAGAATCGCAGCGTCCTTCGGTTTGCGCGCCTCGAAAAGATCCGCGACACGCGGTAATCCGCCCGTTATGTCCCGTGTCTTGGATCCCTCTTGGGGAATACGTGCAATCACCTCCCCCACTCCGAGTTGTACGTTGGCTTCTAGACTTAAAACAGAATTGCTGGGAAGGAAATAGTGTGCGGGGACTTCCGTTCCCGCCAAATTCACGACGTTACCTTTCCCATCAACAAGGCTAATTGCTGGACGCAAATCCTTTCCCGAGAGCGGTCTATCTATAGGGTCCAATACTGTAATGTTGGTCAGACCCGTCAGTTCGTCGGTTTGACGATTTATCGATACTCCTTCTTCCATATCTTCGAACACAACCTTTCCCGATACTTCGGTAACGATTGGATGCGTATGTGGATCCCATTGCGCAATCATTTGTCCAGAATCAACGTTGTCGCCATCACGAACAGATATAACAGCGCCGTAGGGCAATTTGTAACGCTCCCGCTCCCTCCCATGATCATCCGCTATCGCGATTTCCCCTGAACGAGAAACCGCGACTAATTCTCCAGAATCCCGGTCGACTGTCTTTAGATTGTGCAGCCGTACCTTACCACCATGCTTGACCTGTACATTATCGACCGCAGACGCGCGAGATGCGGCGCCTCCTATATGGAAGGTTCGCATCGTTAACTGAGTGCCAGGCTCTCCAATGGACTGAGCTGCAATAACACCAACTGCTTCGCCTGTATTCACTAGATGGCCACGCGCCAAATCCCTCCCATAACACGCGGAACACACTCCGTAACGAGTTTCGCAGGTGATTGGTGATCTAACAAAGAGTTCATCGACACCCAGCTTGTCCAAACGTTCTACCCAGCTTTCGTCAAGCATCGTGCCCGCCGGAATCAGCAACCCTTTGCCATTCGCCTCGTAAACATCCCGTGAAACATTTCTTCCCAATACTCGTGCCGAAAGTGACTCGACAACATCACCCCCTTCAATTAACGCCGAAATGTGCAACCCACCCTGGGTACCGCAATCCGCTGCGGTAACAACCAGGTCTTGGGAAACGTCGACAAGACGACGTGTTAGATATCCGGAGTTTGCAGTTTTCAATGCTGTATCCGCTAAACCTTTTCGCGCCCCATGCGTCGAAATGAAGTACTCATTCACAGAAAGACCTTCGCGAAAATTAGCGATGATCGGCGTTTCAATAATGCTACCGTCGGGACGCGTCATGAGTCCTCGCATTCCCGCTAATTGACGGATCTGAGTTGGAGAACCCCGCGCCCCTGAATCTGAATAAATATAGACCGAATTAAACGAGTCCTGTGTAACTTCCTCGCCCGTACGATCAATTACGCGCTCAGTTGAAAGCTTATCCATCATGGATCTAGCCACCGATTCGCTGGCTCTCGACCAAATATCGACTGCCTTATTATATTTCTCACCGGCGGTTACCAAACCCGACGCATATTGAGACTCAATGTCTTTTATTTCGGATTGCGCATCTTCGATGATCGCGGCCTTAGATTCTGGAATGACAAAGTCTTCTACGCCGATCGACGATCCGGAGGCGGTTGAAAATCTGAAGCCCGTATACATCAACTGGTCGGCAAAAATCACGGTCTCTTTTAAGCCCACGTTGCGATAACAAGAATCGATAAGACCAGAAACCGCTTTCTTGGTCATCGGTCGGTTAATGAGGCCAAAAGGCATTTGTTTCGGTACGATTTCGTATAGAAGCGCTCGACCTACAGTGGTATCAACGACAGCCGTCGTACGATCTCCCGCTTCGACCTTTTCCGTTATGCGTACTTTTACTTTGGCGTGTAGATCCACTGAACCAGCGTGAAACGCGCGATGAACCTCGTCGAGATCGGCAAATATCATGCCCTCTCCCAACACGTTAATCTTTTCACGCGTCATGAAATATAAACCCAATACCACATCTTGGTTGGGCACGATGATGGGCTCACCGCTCGCAGGAGAAAGAATATTATTGGTGGACATCATCAGTGCACGACACTCTAGTTGCGCTTCGAATGTGAGCGGTATATGCACTGCCATTTGATCGCCGTCAAAGTCAGCGTTATAAGCCACACAAACCAACGGATGCAGCTGAATTGCTTTCCCTTCCACAAGTACCGGTTCGAAGGCTTGAATACCCAGACGATGGAGAGTTGGTGCTCGGTTGAGCATCACTGGATGCTCACGGATGACGTCTGCAAGAATGTCCCAAACTTCTGGCGTTTCTCTTTCGACCATCTTTTTCGCGGCTTTGATGGTCGTCGCAAGCCCGAGAGCCTCTAGCTTGCCAAAAATGAACGGTTTAAATAACTCCAAAGCCATCTTTTTTGGCAGCCCACATTGATGCAATTTGAGCGTTGGCCCAACAACAATTACCGAACGCCCCGAATAATCTACTCGTTTGCCAAGCAGATTCTGTCTAAATCTCCCTTGCTTGCCCTTGATCATGTCCGCAAGTGACTTAAGGGGTCGTCGATTGGAACCCGTAATCGCTCTCCCGCGCCTACCATTATCCAAGAGAGCATCAACTGACTCCTGCAGCATTCTTTTCTCATTACGGACAATGATGTCTGGAGCGTTCAGGTCTAGTAGTCGCTTGAGTCGATTATTTCGATTAATTACCCTGCGATAGAGGTCATTTAGGTCGGAGGTGGCAAACCTACCTCCATCAAGCGGCACAAGCGGGCGCAAATCCGGGGGCAGTATTGGTAGTACTGTCAGGATCATCCATTCCGGCTTGTTGCCCGAATTAACGAACGCCTCGACGAGTTTCAATCGCTTGGAGAGTTTCTTAATCTTGGTTTCGGAATTAGTAGCCGGTATCTCTTCTCTAAGGCGAGCCATCTCTTCTTCTAGATCAAGGTCCACGAGCAGCTGTTGAACAGCTTCGGCACCCATCTTCGCTGCAAATTCATCACCGTATTCCTCCATCGCAGCGAAATACTCTTCGTCATTGAGCAACTGCCCCTTCTCCAGATCGGTCAGACCTGGATCGATCACAAGGAACGATTCAAAGTAAAGAACGCGCTCTATATCGCGTAACGTCATATCAAGCAACAAACCTATCCGAGAAGGTAGCGATTTGAGGAACCATATATGTGCGACTGGACTAGCAAGTTCGACGTGGCCCATACGTTCCCTTCGAACCTTAGTCAGCGTTACTTCAACCCCACACTTTTCACAGATAACGCCTCGATGTTTGAGTCGCTTGTATTTACCGCAAAGGCATTCGTAATCCTTTACAGGACCAAAAATACGAGCGCAAAAAAGTCCATCGCGTTCTGGTTTGAACGTCCGGTAATTAATTGTTTCCGGTTTTTTTACTTCACCGAACGACCACGATCGAATCATGTCTGGAGCGGCCAAGCCGATCCGCAGCGAGTCGAATTCTTCAGCTGGGCCGTTTTGCTTTAAAAGATTGAGCAGATCTCTCATGAGATTGAATTTTCCTTGCTTATGCGCTTTCCAGTTCTATATCGATGGCCAACGACCTAATTTCTTTTACGAGTACGTTAAAACTTTCAGGCATTCCCGGTTCCATTTGGAGGTCGTTATCGACGATGCTCTTGTACATCTTGGTCCGGCCCTGGACATCGTCTGATTTCACCGTGAGCATTTCTTGCAACGTATAAGCCGCGCCGTATGCCTCGAGTGCCCACACCTCCATCTCTCCGAAGCGCTGTCCGCCAAATTGCGCCTTGCCACCGAGTGGTTGTTGAGTGACAAGACTGTACGACCCAGTCGAGCGTGCATGCATCTTGTCATCTATCAAATGATTCAACTTCAACATGTACATATACCCAATGGTTACAGGTCGCTCGAAGGGATCCCCGCTACGACCATCGTACAACGTCGTCTGACCGTTAGTGGGCAACCCTGCTAAATCAAGCATTTTCCTTATGCCATCTTCTTTGGCGCCGTCGAATACCGGTGTCGCGATCGGCATTCCACTAGTTAAATTACCCACAAGCTCCATTACTTCCTTATCAGACATTTTCTCCAGTTCAACGTTCCTACCATCTAGCTCGTTGTATACGGTCGAAAGTAGCTCGCGGAACTCGGCCACTTTGGATTCGACCTCGAGCATCGCCCCGATCTTTTCGCCAATGCCTTTGGCCGCCCATCCGAGGTGCGTTTCTAGAACCTGACCAACGTTCATCCGACTGGGAACACCGAGTGGGTTGAGAACGATATCAACTGGCTCTCCGTCGGCGTCAAATGGCATGTCTTCTACAGGCATAATCACAGAAATGACGCCCTTATTACCGTGCCGCCCTGCCATCTTGTCACCTGGTTGGATTCGCCTCTTTATTGCCAAATAAACCTTGACGTATTTGAGCACTCCCGGCGCGAGTTCATCTCCACCTTCCAGCTTGGACTTCTTGTCTTCGTACACCGCATCGAGCGACTCGCGTCGGACCTTAAGTTGGGTTTCAGCCGAGTCAAGTTGGTCATTAAGACTCTCCTCAGACATCCGAATCTCAAACCAACTTTCGGGCCGTAACTTAGCCAAATACTTGGAATCTATTTTTGCTCCTTTCGATAACCCAGGAGCTCTCGCTATGGCTTTTCCGGTAAGCGCGGTCTTCAGTCGCTCATATGTTGCTGCTTCTACTATCCTGTATTCGTCATCCAGATCCTTTCGAATTTCTCGAAGTTCGGCCTCTTCAATCGATTTGGCGCGAATATCCTTCTCCACTCCATCTCGCGTGAAAATTCTTACATCTATTACGGTCCCCTTGACTCCCGTGGGAACTCGCGAAGAGGTATCTTTTACGTCCGAAGCTTTCTCCCCAAATATTGCGCGAAGGAGCTTCTCTTCTGGAGTCAGTTGGGTCTCACCCTTAGGAGTCACCTTGCCTACCAGGATATCCCCCGCCACTACTTCTGCCCCAACGTATACGATGCCCGATTCATCAAGTTTGGATAACGCAGATTCTCCTACGTTGGGGATATCCGAGGTGATTTCTTCCGGTCCTAACTTAGTATCTCTGGCGATACATGTGAGCTCTTGGATGTGGACACTTGTGAAACGATCTTCTTGCACCACGCGTTCAGATACGAGAATTGAATCCTCGTAGTTGTATCCATTCCATGGCATGAAGGCGATACGTATGTTCTGACCTAAAGCCAGTTCGCCCATATCGACGGATGGACCGTCGGCAAGAATGTCTCCCTGAGCAATCACGTCTCGCTTCCTGACGAGCGGAGTTTGATTGATACAAGTATTCTGATTAGATCGTGTAAATTTAGTTAGATTGTAAATGTCTACGCCAGCCTCGCCGGCTTCGGTTTCCACATCGGCAACACGAATAACAATTCGTGATGCGTCAACCGAGTCGACGGTTCCACCACGTTCCGCGATGACACATACCCCAGAGTCACGGGCAACATGGCGTTCCATCCCGGTACCTACAAGCGGCTTCTCTGATCGGATAGTTGGTACTGCTTGACGCTGCATATTCGAGCCCATCAAGGCCCTATTGGCGTCGTCGTGTTCTAAGAATGGAATGAGCGCAGCAGCAACCGAGACCACTTGCTTTGGCGATACGTCCATGTAATTGACGTTTTCGCTCGATGTTTTAGTGAATTCATTCTGATGCCTAACATCAACAAGTTCGGAAACGAATCTGCCGGTCTTATCAAGCTCCGAACTCGCCTGAGCTATTACGTATTCGGCTTCGTCAATCGCGGAAAGATACTCGATCTCGGCAGTGACCTTTCCATTAACAACTTTTCTATAGGGAGTTTCCAAAAACCCATATTCGTTAGTACGTGCGTAAACAGCGAGGCTGTTAATCAATCCAATATTGGGGCCTTCGGGTGTCTCGATCGGACAGACGCGTCCGTAATGGGTCGGGTGAACATCTCGGACTTCAAACCCCGCCCTCTCGCGAGTCAGACCGCCGGGGCCAAGGGCTGATACTCTGCGCTTATGGGTCACCTCAGACAGTGGATTGGCCTGGTCCATGAATTGCGAAAGCTGACTCGAACCGAAAAATTCTTTGATCGCGGCGGCAACAGGCTTGGCATTAATCATATCCTGAGGCATCAGCCCCTCGCTCTCGGCGAGAGAGAGTCTTTCTTTAACCGCCCGCTCAACTCTAATTAATCCGACCCGGAACTGGTTTTCAGTCATCTCTCCTACGGACTTCACCCGCCGATTTCCCAGGTGATCAATATCATCAACTGATCCCTTGCCGTTTCTTATCCCAACTAATGTCCTCAGCACATCAATGATGTCGACCTTGTCGAGAATTCCTTCTCCAACCGTATCTTCTCTCCCTAGACGACGATTGAATTTCATACGGCCTACGGCAGACAGGTCATAACGCTCCGTCGAGAAAAACAGGTTTTGGAACAAATTCTCAGCGGATTCCTTAGTTGGCGGTTCGCCGGGGCGCATCATGCGATAAATTTCAACCAACGCTTCCAAGCGGTTGCTGGTCGGATCCAACGAAAGCGTGTCAGAAATATACGATCCGCAATCCAGATCATTTGTGTAAATCGTTTCGATCGTCTTCGCATCGTTCGCCATGATGCTCGCTAGGATTTCATCGTTGATCTCGGTATTACTGTGTACAAGAATTTCGCCTGTTTCTTTATCAATTACGTCCTTCGCCGTTGTTCGGCCCAGGACATAATCATGTGGCACGTCCAAGCGCCTAAGCCCCGATTTCTCGAGCAGACGAACGTGTCGCGCTGTAATTCGCCGTCCTTCCTCGACGATTACCTCTCCTTTTTTGTCTTTGATATCGAACGTCGCGACATCACCCCTCATTCTCTCCGGGACCAGGTCCATCGACACAGTGTCATCTGCCTTTAGGTGGAAAACATTGCTTTCGAAAAACATCTCGAGAATGTCTTCATCACTGAAATCTAGCGCATGGAGCATAATGGTTGCTGGCAACTTCCGACGACGATCAATTCGAACGAACAGCGCGTCCTTTGGATCAAACTCAAAATCGAGCCAGGACCCTCGGTAAGGAATCACTCTCGCCGAATACAACAACTTACCTGATGAGTGGGTTTTTCCTCTGTCGTGGTCAAAGAAAACACCCGGTGAACGATGGAGTTGAGAAACCACCACCCGTTCGGTTCCGTTGATTACAAAAGTTCCGTTGGACGTCATGAGGGGCATTTCCCCCATGTACACGTCCTGTTCCTTAACGTCCTTCACTGCTTTATTCGACGACTCCCGGTCGTAAATAATTAAACGCACCTTCACCCGCAACGGCGCTGCGTAGGTAATCCCTCGCAGTACGCTTTCCTTGACATCAAATACCGGTTTACCTAATCGATAATCGACATACTCGAGAGCGGCATTGCCCGAATAGCTGACGATCGGAAACACTGATCGGAATGCCGCATGCAGACCAACGTCCTCTAACTTATTGGTGTCTATCTCCTGTTGTAGAAATCTGGCATAAGAATCCGTCTGAATGGATAACAAGTACGGTATATCCATAGGCTCCGGTAGATGGCCGAAGTCTTTGCGGATGCGTTTTTTTTCAGTGAAGCTGTAAGCCATTCCATTCTCCGTTATTCAAGACACGCCTCGCAGCCGCCACCAATGAACCGTTGGTAGCCCACGTTAACCCTCTTTTCAACTCCGACACCACAACCCTAACTAAGTTCTACAGTTGCACCTGCTTCTTCCAACTTTCCTTTAATCTCGTCCGCCTCTTCCTTGCTGACTGCTTCCTTAATCGTGGATGGAGCTCCATCCACCAGACCTTTGGCGTCCTTCAGTCCAAGGCCAGTCGCCGTACGCACGGCTTTAATGACATTGACCTTTTTCTCGCCCACACTGCTTAGCGTGATATTGAATTCGGTCTTTTCTTCAATTGCCGCGCCATTGTCATCCCCTGCGACTGCAGCAGGGGCGGCGGCAACTGCCGCCGCTGCAGAAACACCAAATTTTTCTTCCATCGCCTCAACGAGCTGGACTACTTCCATAATGCTCATTTCAGCAATCGCGTCCAGAACGTCGTCTTTAGACAGGGCCATTTCAAAATCTCCTGATTACGTTAGTTCAAACTATCCATATATCTACGACGCGGCTCTTTTCTGCTCACCGACAGCGGCAAGCGTTTTCGCCAACTTCCTGGGTACTTCATTAACCGTCCTCGCGAGTTTCGTGATAGGTGCTAACAATAAGCCCAGTACCATTGTTATGGCTTCTTCTCGATTAGGTAAACTGGCTACGCGATCTAATTGATCGGAACCCAGCAACTCGCCTCCGATGGAGATCGCTTTAACGTCCAATGCCTTACAAACCTTGCCATAATCACGCATCAAGCGCGCTGCGGCACCAGGTTCACCATAAGAAAAGGCAACCAGCGTTGGTCCCGTCAAGGCATCTTTCAGACATTCATAGGACGTACCGTCAATAGCGCGTTTAGCCAAAGTGTTGCGGACGACCCTCAGGTAGATACCCAAATTACGAGCTTTTGAACGCAGCTCCGTCATTTCGGCCACGGTCAACCCGCGATAATCTGCAAGGATCGCTGAAAGCGCCGAATCGGCAGCTTCGTTCACTTCGCTAACGATCGTTTGCTTATCTTCGAGCCTCAATCCCACAACAATCTCCTGGACTTACGTGCCTTTTGGTTCGCGTTAACAACAAACCACATCGTCACACTAACGGTATGCCCGTTATTCATTCAGGACTCACCGTCTGCACGGGTTGTCTACGACAATTAAAACCGTGCCTCGACTCTGCTACTTCCCTCGTACGGGGTTTAAGTATCGAGCCCCGGCAAACGGTTACCCGTGGTCTACGACCACCACCCACCGTAGCAGGCTGTATTGCACCGATTTCTCGGCTGCTGTCGAACCCGCTATTGGCGGGATGACTTATGTGCCTCTCGCACATGAAACCGTAAATCACGCTTCTATCGAAGCCTCGTCGATCACAAGACCGGGGCCCATCGTTGAAGACAGCGTGATCTTCTTGAGATAGACACCTTTCGCTGTTGCCGGTTTCGCTTTTCTAAGATCAGAGATCAGCGCTTCAATATTCTCCTTGACTTGAACCGGATCAAACCCCAGTTTGCCCACGCTTCCGTGGACGATACCACCACGGTCTGCCCGAAACTGAATCTGACCCGACTTCGCGTTAGAAACGGCGCTTGCCACGTCATCAGTCACGGTTCCCGTTTTTGGATTAGGCATTAGTCCACGCGGTCCCAGCACTTTCCCCAATTGGGCCACTAGTCTCATTGAATCTGGAGTCGCTATAACCACATCGAAGTCCAACTCGCCTTTCTTTACCTTATCCGCTAGCTCCTCAAAGCCAACGATATCGGCGCCGGCTTCCTTGGCTTTGTCAGCGTGATCCCCTTGTGCGAAAACAGCCACTCGGGTCTCTTTTCCAGATCCATGTGGAAGGCTGGTCGCACCACGGACTGATTGATCCGACTTTTTCGAATCGATCCCAAGATTTACCGATATATCGATAGACTCATTGAACTTAGATCCGGAAATTTCATTTAGTATTGCCACGGCTTCGCCAATCGGATACGCACGACCGTAGTCGACTTTTTCTTCGATGATTTTTCTGCGACGAGTCATCTTGGCCATTAAACCGCTTCCACCTCGATTCCAGCACTACGAGCGCTACCAGCAATCGTTCGAACCGCGGCATCCATATCTGCCGCGGTCAAATCTGGGTCTTTCAATCGAGCAATTTCCTCTAATTGCTCGCGGGTTACCTTTCCTACCTTCTTGGTATTTGGTGTACCGCTGCCCTTCTCAACCCCAGCAGCTTTACGTAGCAACACCGAAGCAATCGGTGTTTTAGTGACAAATGTAAAACTACGGTCCGAATAAACAGTAACAACCACTGGAATCGGCATTCCAGCCTCTAGGTTTTGTGTTTCCGCGTTAAAGGCCTTACAGAAGTCCATAATGTTGACTCCATGTTGGCCCAGTGCGGGGCCGACCGGCGGACTCGGGTTAGCCTGCCCTGCCGCTACTTGTACCTTAATGTATGCGTCTACTTTCTTTGCCATGATTTAATTACGCAGCCGGCCAAGACAGGGCCTCGATGTTGGTATAGAACCGTCAACGTCAGCCACGCTAGTCACCCTTTCTCGACTTGAGAAAAATCTAGCTCCACCGGAGTCGACCGACCAAAAATCGTTACGGCAACAACCAACCTGCTTTTCTCGTAGTTCACCTTCTCAACGACTCCATTGAAGTCATTGAACGGTCCATCAATAACCCGTACGAGTTCGCCCGGTTCAAATACCGTCTTCGGCATCGCCCGATCTGTCCCGGCTTCAACGCGATCAAGAATTGCGCCAGCTTCGGCTTCGGTGATCGGCGCCGGTTGATCGGCCTTACCACCAATAAATCCCATCACGCGAGGCGTCTCTTTGACCAAATGCCAGGTTTCGTCGTTCAAATCCATTTCGACTAACACATATCCAGGAAAGAATTTCCTCTCGCTACGTCTTTTCTGACCCGCACGCATTTCAACGACTTCCTCAGTAGGAACCAATACCTTGCCGAAATGCTCTTGTAAGTCGGAAAGTTCAATCCGTTCACTCAACGCCCGCGCCACATTTTTTTCGAAGCCCGAATATGCGTGTACGACGTACCAATGTTTTGTCATCACGCTATCCAATGATCGACTTTACAAGCCACGAAAGAAAAGAATCTAACCCCCACAAAATAAGCGAAAAAATAATCATTAAGAGAATCACGATGCCCGTGGTCTGTATTGTCTCCTGACGAGTTGGCCAGACCACTCTGCGAATTTCTGAACGGGCTTCGCGCGCCATCTCCCAAATTGCCTTCCCTTTTTCGGTTTGCAGACCAATAAATCCAGCAAAAATAGTTACTGCAACCATCGCTAGCGCACGCAACAGAACATTAATTTCGTCGCTGTAGTACCAATTAGCCCAAATGCCACCCACAACAAGCGCAGTAACGACGATCCATTTGATCAGATCGAATGTCCCTCGTTCACGCATTAGTTCAGTCTTTGAACTCACTTTGCCTCTTTGATTGCCTGGCAGGCCAGGAGGGAATCGAACCCCCAACCTGCGGTTTTGGAGACCGCTGCTCTACCAAATTGAGCTACTGGCCTAACTTTATTTCCCGTGATAAATACCTAAGTGACAATTTTGGTGACGACACCTGCGCCAACTGTTCGGCCGCCCTCACGGATAGCAAATCGGACTCCTTCATCCATTGCAATCGGACTAATCAGTTCCACATTCATGTTGATGTTGTCGCCCGGCATCACCATCTCAACGTCAGTAGGCAGCTCCACCGCACCGGTGACATCAGTAGTCCGAAAATAGAACTGAGGG
>JAYGFA010000049.1:0-12522 GCA_046582115.1 Pseudomonadales bacterium
CGGTCGCTGATCTAGATACGGATTTCTAGGCAGTGGCGTTAACGCTGAATCAATTTATTGCGGGGTTTTTCCGATAGAGATCTCGGACATAGGGGTTTGCTTTGCCCGTGTAGGTCGGGTGTAGGACCTGAACTTGGGTAGTCGCTGCGACGGGCCAGTCGGCGGGTATTTTCTGGATCTTCTCCACCATTTGCGCCTTGACTCTGTCGGGCAGCGAGGCGTAGGCCGGCTGAAACCATAACGTGATTACCGTCCTCCATTCAGAGGAATTGTTGGCATGAGCGGCATGCAGCAGCCGCGCGTCCCCGATCACGAGGTCACCCGCTCGGACGGGAACATCCACTTCATCCGGTCTCATTGAAAAAGCGAGTTGGTCGAGGTCCTCGGCGCGAGAAAGCATGCCTGAATGTGGATTACCGATGTGTTCGTGCACTACGTTGTGGCGCTGATGCGAACCGGGAATGACGCGTAAACATCCGTTGTCAACGGACGTATCCGTGAGGTAATACATCAAGAACACTTGTTGTGGCACCGTGTCGTAGGCCCTCGGGTCCTGCCATGCGAACCAGTCGTAGTGCCAGAACAACGGGGGGCTTTTGGGCGGCTTGCTGATGATGTAGCCGTCGGTATACGTGGGCTTCTGAAACCCCATGGAGGAAAGCCGATTGAGCGCGGGCGCCCATGAAATTAGATCGGCAAATAGTGGGTCGGCCATGGCGCTACGCATTTCGCCTTGGGCACGGTGTGACGTACTCCGTCGGCTGGGGTCGCTTTGTTGCAGGCGCGCGACGACGCCGCGTAGTTGCGATAAGAAGGGGCGGGTAAGAATGTCTTCAAAGATGCAATACCCGTCGTTAATCAAGCGCGACGATTGAAGCGTTTCGGTATTCAGGAACGTAGCCCACCAAAAAATAGTCGCTTGCTACGCGTTGGTACTTTCATAAAAGCTGAGCAGCACTACCACAATGAACACGGCGACGGCGACGATCAGCCACTTATTAATACATGGCGATGATGGTTGAACAGGGGACCTTGAGGGTATCGCCTGCGGACGCGTGCTTCTATCGGGTGCGCGGTCTGACGTTTCGTGCGTTTCGGCCACTGGTTTCTCGACATTGGAGTTTTGATCGTGTCCAGCACCTCGGTCGTGAAGTTTCGATTCGGCACCGTACCAGTCAATTCTAATGTGTCTAATGCACGGTGTTTGGACATCATCAACCTTTGTGAGAAAGAACCAATTATATCGCACACGCCGCCAACAAATTCGCGCTGTAAGTTCCCTTGTAGCGTCTGTACCAGGTTGTACTTTGACATAGCCCGAAGTGACATTGACGTCCAAATCGATAATATTGGTATGTATCTGGGACGTGGCTTTGGCACGCCGTGATCCGTCGATCGTGGGTGCCCGCCTGAAATAAGAAGAGTGAGATGCGATACGGTATGAGAACCCTAGTCGTTGTCGTTGCGTTAAGTTTGGCGTCGGCGTCGTGGTCGGCGGAAAGCGAGCTGTTTCCAAACATTCGAAAAGCGCGCAAGCAGGCGCAGGAATCCGCCGCGTCTTCCGTTGTCGTGGACGAAGAAATGATCGTTACGGCTCCGAAACCGAAAAGAGGTCATGTTCCACAGTTTGAATATCTCCTAGAGACGTATAAGGCACGGAGCAAAGGCTCACTTCTCTACCGGCAGGGGAAATTCGCAGAAGCGTTTCCGTACCTACTAGTAGCCGCAAAGCGCGGATTTAAACTTGCCCAAGCCCGAGTTGGCTTTCTTTTTCAGCAAGGTCTTGGAACTGAACGCGATGGCGAAGCAGCCATTGCCTGGCTTGCGCTCAGTTCGACACCCGACACGCTGCCCGAAATCAGGAATTACTTCCGCCAGCAATGGGCCAAGATTCCTGCCGAGTACTTGCCGTACCTCGAAGAGGTTATTGAAGAATACCGAGAAGAGTTTGGCGATCGCGAAAACCGAGTCGTTTGTGACATGTCGCGGAAAGCGGGTACCCACTTTGGAAAACTGACATGTCGGTTTATGGATGAGTCCTTCTACCAGGATTTCAGCGAAGCGATTAATTCGGACGAAGCGATTCCGCAAATTGGTGGTGGTGGAAGCGGGTCGTAGTCGCAGGGAGCAGGTTATCCCGGCGGAGGCGGCGGTCAATAACGGATGCCTATCCCGGTTATTCGGTTCGGAACGTCGTCATATTGAGTTTCTAGTCGTCGCGCTAGGTCGACCAACAAGTTCTCAACGGGGAGGAAAGAAAACTGATGCTAAGGTCGGTTAAAGTGGCGCGTACTTGAAACCTGATGGGAGAAAACAGATCGCTACTACACTTTACGACGTCAGCATAAAAACGTACTCGCAGATTTTGGGCGCGGTGACGAAATTCCTTGAAAAAGGAAAGGAGCATTGCAACGCGAATGGGGTTGATCTCGATGCCGTGGTTGAAACGAGCCTATACGCGGACATGCTTCCCTTTCGTTTTCAGGTGGTCTCGGTTGCGCATCACTCTTTGGGTGCCATGGAGGGGGTGCAAGCGGGCGTCTTTACGCCTCCGTCAGCGCCCGATCTCGACTATGAGGGCCTCCAGGCGCTTGCGGGAGAGGCATATGAGAAGATCCAAGCGTATACACCGGAGGTTGTGAATGCGCTCGAAGGTGGCGCGGTGGATTTCAAGATCGGCGGACAAAGCATGCCGTTTATCGCGGAAGATTTTCTGCTGTCGTTTTCGTTGCCCAATTTCTATTTCCACGCAACAACCGCATACGACATCCTTCGCATGCAAGGAGTACCGCTTGGCAAGCGCGACTTCCTGGGGCAAATGCGACTCAATATGTGATCAACGGGGGCGGGCTAGGACGATGGCCCCTCGCTTAACGCATATTTTTGGATCTTGGGGCACTGCGCCTGATATGGGTCGATATAGAGTTCGAAGTTTGCGGAGCATCTTGTGGCTTTTGTTGTCGGCGGCGGTGCAAATCCCGCACGCTGCGACATTCGACATTGACAACGATGGCACCACGACGTCGCGAAAGCACGGCCTGGTATTGGTGATGGTCCTAACCACATTGATCGCCGTTCTAGATTACTGTAGAGGCTGGGTAGTGCGACGTACACGAAAATATTGAAATATATTTTAATAAAATACAACAAGTTACGAATATATGTTAACACCGTATAGAGTTATTGATCTTACTGGTGACGCAGGAATGTTTTGCGGTTACCTGCTTGCCCACTTAGGCGCAGAAGTCATATCCATTGAACCTCCGGAGGGATCTTCTACCCGCTACCTTGAGCCGACCCTGCCCGGGTCCGATCACAGCTTATGGTGGGAAGCGTACGCGCGAGGTAGAACGTGCGTTGACATCGACATTGGGCGTGATCAGGGTCGTGCCGCATTTCGTGATCTGGTAGGTGGAGCGGACTTTGTTGTTCACGGTCTTAACGAGCGTGTTGCTGCCGAGAATGGGTTGGCATATGAGGTACTCAAGGAGCTAAACCCTAGCGTCATCGTGGTCGCGATTACCGCATTTGGGGCAAGTGGTCCGAAAGCCGAGTGGCCTGCATCTGATTTGACTGTATGGGCGTCAAGCGGTGCCCACATACTGGCAGGCGATGCCGACCGAGCGCCCGTTCGCACGTCAGTGCCCCAGACATTTTTCCACGCTGGTGCTGATGCAGCAGGCGCCGCCCTTATAGCCCTTTACGAGCGCCATCGCAGCGGTCTGGGCCAATACATCGACGTGTCCGCACAGCAGTCGTCGGCACAGGCTGCTTTGTCGGCGATTCTTGCGACACCCAACGGCGGCGGCATGACCATAAATCGGACCGCGGGCGGTGTCGCTGGGCTATTTCCGATTCAGCTAACTTGGCCGTGCAGGGACGGTTACGTCGCGATCACCTTTCTTTTTGGCCCGGCGTTTACCGAACCGAATAAACGTCTCCTGAACTGGCTTTTTGAATACGGTGCGTGCACGGCTAAGGAAGCGGAGGTGGACTGGGGCTTGGAGATCGCGGCAATGAATGCCGAAGGAAAATCGCCGGAGCCGTACTTTGCCTTATGCAAAAAGATTGAAGGGTTTACCTTGGCGCGAACACAAGCGGAACTCTTTGAGGAAGGATTGGGAAGGGGCATCTACATTGCGCCGACCTTTGACATAGGCGGGTTGATGCAGGAGCCGCACTTTAAGGCACGCGATTTCTGGCACCAGATTGAAGTTGACGGACAAAGTGTGGTCGTTCCCGGCGCATTCGCCAAATTTTCAAGCGCACCGCTCAAGTTACCGGATGCCGTTTCAGCCGTCGTACCGCCCAACAAGGTGAAGCAACGCGTCGCGCCACGACCCAGGTCCGAACGAGGGCAAAACCAAAATCAGTCGCTAGCCGGGCTTAAGGTGCTTGATTTTATGTGGGTGATCGCAGGGCCCTTTTTCACCCGTGTATTGGCGGATTACGGCGCCACCGTGATTAAGGTTGAGTCGAGCTCGAAGCTTGAGCCGGCGCGTGGTGCACCGACATTCAAGGACGGCGAACCCGGCATAGAATCGGGCGTTCCCTTCGCCAACTTCAATGCGGGGAAGTTGGGGATCACCGTCGATCCTTCGAACCCGGCTGGACGGGAGGTGATTCTCGACTTAGTACGTTGGGCAGATGTTGTGACCGAATCGTTCTCTCCCAAAGCGATGAGGGCTTGGAATCTCGACTATGCATCGCTTCGCGAGGTGAACCCGGACATTATCATGGTCTCAAGTTGTTTGATGGGGCAGACGGGACCGCGGGCACAGGTACCTGGTTACGGGAATATGGCAGCTGCGATTACTGGGTTCTATGATCTTACCGGATGGTCGGACCGATCGCCGGCGGGTCCCTACCTGGCCTATACGGATGGCGTCTCACCTCGATTTATGCTGGCGTCACTGTTGGCGGCGTTGGACCATCGTCGACGAACGGGGCAGGGCCAACACATCGACCTTTCGCAGGCCGAGGCAGCGTTGCACTTGTTAGTGCCCGCGATTCTCGATTACCAGTTGAATGATCATCTGTGGCGCCGTGACGGAAATCGTGATCTCGATCTATGTCCACATGGCGTTTACCCGGCTCGTGGTAGTGATCGCTGGATCGCAATCGCGTGTCAATCGGATCGTGCGTGGGTCGCGTTTCAACACGCGCTGGGGTGGGTTGAGGACGAGTCCTTGGGAACGGTTGTTGCTCGGCGTTTGCGTCAGGATGAACTTGATCGGCGTATCCAGGAATGGACCGCCACGCAAGACGAGCGAACGATCGAGGCTATCCTCATTGACGCGGGCGTGGCGGCACACGTTGTGCAGAATTCGCCCGAGTGTTGGGTGGACCCGCAACTTGCTCACCGGCAACATTTTGTTCGGACGGACCACGCTTCGTTGGGTGAAATCGTGGTTGAGGGATCTCGGTTCAAACTGTCTCGTACCCCAGCAGATATCCGTCGAGCCGGCCCAGAGCTTGGAGAACATAACGTCCATGTACTCGAGACCATACTCGGTTATGGGCCAGATCAAATTGCCGATGTCTTTGCTTCTATGGCGATGGAATAACGGCTCAACGTAAAAACCCACGCCCACCGCCGGAATTAATTGTCTAGAACTCAGCTGCGGGGAATGTACCGCGAGGTAGCCGGCCCGCGTCGATGGGGTTGGTCAGAACATGGGATCGATAGGACAGATTTGGCCCACGGCGGCTTCGATAGCTTCGGCACCGGACAGTGCGAGGTCGTCTCGCCACCTATCGGCGTAGACCTGGACGCCAGTTGGAAGACCGTCAGCGACACCCATCGGTACGGCCGCGCTCGGTAATCCCAATACGTTGGCAGGTGAAATGAAGCGTAAAAGATCGACTGCTAGTTCCAAGCCAATCACGCCATTTAGATCGGCATCGTGTTCAAATTGCGGGCCGGTCCAGGTGGGTCCTACCATGATCGGGATATCGGCGAAAAATTCGGACCAGCGCCTGCTAAGTCGGTTTCTTTCAGCGTGAATATCCACCAGCCCTACGGCGTCGGGATCATTCCGCTCGCAGATTAGTCGTAAGAATTCGAGTGCCCCATCGGTCATGACCGCGGACATCTCCTCCAGTAGCGGTTTAAAGTCGGCGGATAAGTGGTGCACCCAAACTTCGTGGACGTGCGCGAGTTCGGGGGGCTGAATCTCGACGGTTTCCCACCCAGATTGTTGCAACGCCGACGCCGCTTCGAGAACCGCACCTAGGGTCGATTCGGGCAGCTCAACGCCGGGTATTTCGGTAACAATTGCGGCCCGTTTTTCGACGGCGGGCCCGTACAGAGGAGCGTCCGTCGACACAGGGTCTCGCGGATCTCGACCGCTTAGAATTTCATACGCAAGACGTACATCTTTGATGTGGCGGGCCATGGGTCCTTCGACAAGTAAGAGTTGTGACGCGAGGCGTGAATCCTCTGGCGGAATCGACGATGCGTGAGGAATTCTACCGGCCGACGGTTTCAGCGATGCGACGCCACAACAAAATGCAGGATTCCTGACCGAGCCGCCGATATCGTTACCAAGCCCTAGCGGGCTCATTCCTGAAGCCAACGCTGCGGCTTCGCCGCCGCTTGAACCACCCGGGGTTCGATCTGCGTGCCAAGGATTCAGCGTTCTACCGTGCAGAGGATTGTCAGTGGTAATTCTCAGACCCAACTCAGGCAAGTTGGTGCGACCGAGCGGAATTGCGCCAGCAGCTTTCATCCGAGCAACCACCGGGGCGTCCAAAGGAGGCATCGAGTCGGCGAGGGCAGGAATCCCTCTCGTTGTGGCTGAATCGAGACAGTCAATGTTCTCTTTAATGGTGAACGGAACGCCATGGAGACGTCCTGTCGGCTCTTGCGTATCCGCCTCTGCAGCAGCAGTACGGGCGGAATCGGCGAGCACGACGGTGATTGCGTTTAGCTTAGGGTTCACCACGGCAATCCTGCCGAGATGGCTTTCCACAACTTCTTCGCAAGACGCTTGCTTAGTTCTGATGAGTTCAGCGAGCGTGGTCGCCGATTGCCGCCAAAGATCGTCCGCCATGTGTGCACCCTCTACGGAGATCGCCCGAGTTCTGCCTCGACACGTACCTTAGAGACCGGTTCGTTCAGAGGCCGTGAGTTTGACCGAGTTATATCCAGATATCATTGGCTGCGATTTGCTCGCCGCCAGAATCTCCCGTATTTACGGTGCCGCTAGGTTCGATGATCAAGACTTTACATTCCTCAGCCGCAAAGGGCCGATGTAGTTCACCGCGTTCGACTACCATCATTTCCCCCTGGTTTAATTCAACTGTTGTATCGGTAAATTCGATACTCATGGCTCCCTCGATAACAAGAAAGACTTCGTCCGTATCTTTATGGTCGTGCCAAACGAAGGTCCCTTTAAGTTTGACGAGTTTGAATTGGTAGTCGTTCATTTCAGCAACGACTTTGGGTGACCAGTGGTCGGAAAATAGATCAAACTTCGACAATAAATTGAGGGGTTCTTTCATGGGTCGCCCGAAAAGCACTGATAGATATCTGTTTTCATGGACCTCCAAGGTTAAAGGTTAAACGCTGGTCGGCCCGGACTCAGCCCTTTTGCGTCGTAAAATTGAGTTGATGCCTGGGCTGAGGCCCGTTTCTGGATCACCAAGGAACTGGAAATGCGTCACCTCGCAGCGCGCAATAGTTCGCAATACGGGACCCCACGTCCCGGTGCCCGGCGAAACGTAAAGGCGCAGTTCATCAATGTCGAATGACCCATGCATGCGGGGATGCATTCGCTTGACGAGATAGTTAAACGGAAATATTTGGCCCGCATGGGTGTGTCCAGACAACATGAGTTGTATACCCCAACTTGCTGCGTCGTCAGCACCTTCTGGTCGATGGTAAAGAAGAACTCGATACCGACTGTCTAGCTTCGACAGGTTACTGAGGCCTTTTTTCACGGTGTCAGTCGCTTCGGCGTCGTCGAGACCGATGAATTGAAACGGATCTGCGTCCACAGTTTCGTTTCTTAACACGATTACGTTGTGGGCCTTTAGATGCTCGACGATGCGTTCTGTGTCAGCGTAGCGCTCGTGGTTGCCTAAGATGAAATACACCGTGGTGTTGAGTTCGGCCAATGGTCGTAAGTCGTCTTTGTTGACGTCATCGTCGACAAGGTCGCCAGTGATTAGTACCGCGTCCGCCTGGAGTTCGTTGATACGTTTGACGATTCGGCGTAGGAACCTGGGACGGCGCGATCCGATGTGCACGTCAGAGATCTGTACCAGTGACTTCCCTTCGACGTTCGCACCACCAAAGAGGGGGATCCGCCGAACCTTTAATAGCTGGGCGTTGATCAGTCCCCAACTTCCCATGATAACGATGGCAGTAAGGCCGATGAGGCCTGCGGTTGCATCGCTGATAGGCGAGAGCAGACGAACAAGTTCAAGTATGACGACAATAGAAAAGAGCTGGAAGCATAAGCCCATCCATGTCATTGAAATTACGGCGAGTCGTCGAGCGAAAGCCCCGGGGAATTTCGACGAGACGATGCGGACCGCAGGGGGTAATACCAAAAGAGCGAGCAACTCTATCGATCTAGGTTGCCAGTGCGGAATGAGCCAGTCGATGAGACGAATCAGTGGATAAATCAGCAGGCCGAAGTAAAGCACCGTTGCGACAAACGTCGGGAGGATGCGGCGTCTAAGCTCACGGAAACTCACGGCGATGCCCGAGAAGAAGTTGAAAGGTCGGCGGATCGACACATGTCTTCTCTGGCGGTCACTTATTGCGGCTTCTTCGCTGCGCAGCGCGTTCGAGCTTGAGCGTCTTTAGGAAGAGACGCGGTAAACCGAGAGGATATTTCCGGAATTTGCCAAGGATCAATCGGCGCATGTGGGGGAACGCTCCGGAAGTTCCCTTTGCGCAACAAATGGATTTCGCCCTGTGACGAGTTCAGGCGTAGCGGCATAATTTCTGCGTACGTGTCACTCGCGTAACAACCCTTGAAATGATCGTCGTTCCTGAACTTCAAGACGACCATCCGCTGTTTCCTAGTTTCGCCCTCAAAGGCGACGCGAGCATCGTCGACGGCTAAGACATCAATTCTATTTTCGGCCAAGTTTGGTAGCACGGCGGTCTGGTATTCGACAAATTGTTGCTTGTTTTCGATTGTCACCATCGCCACGAAAATAACGCTCATCGGGGGTTCCGTCACCTCTCGAACGAATGAGCCATGTCAGCACAATATGTACACCAGTTCTAGTGAGCCATCTTTTACGACGGAGTTATATGACCCGCTGCGACCCCGACGCGGTCGTACGAATACGGGTTAGTTGACGTCCCTATGAGGTGCGATGAAGACGAAGAAAGGTCCGTGGAGACTGGCAAAAAATTCAATGAACCTATATATAGGCTCATCGACACAGGAGGGGTGAAACAAGAGTGGCTGTTGCAGAGAGAATCGTAGGACCAGATGAGGCGGCGCAAGCGCGCGTGTTGGAGAAAATTGCGGATTTGGGACTTAGCGAAAACGTCATTGAGTTGGAAACAATGGGTTATACAACCATCAAAGGAGTCCTGTCTGACGATACGATTGTGCGCGCACAGGAAGCTATATTACAGCGAGTGGAGAAGGACACGGGAAAGCGCATCGATCTTGAGTCGGCGACAGCCGATGATTTTGCCGGCGTTAAGTATCTCCACTACATGCTTTACGACAATGTTGTTTTCGAGGAAATTTTGGTTGAGGAGAAACCCCTTGCCATCATTTCGTATTTATTAGGTGAGAGTTGCGTGCTCTCAAGCTTAGGGTGCCACTTTAAGGGGCCTGGGGGAGCGGCGCTGCCGTTGCACTCGGATAATGGCAACGGCATGCCGGGCCCATTTCCAGCATTTTCACAAGTGGCGAACGCCAATTATGCCTTGACCCCATATAGTCGCGAGGCTGGAGCGCTCGCCATGGTGCCTCGTAGCCATAACCTCGCACGTCAACCGACCTTTGCCGAGATGATGCTTGAGGGTGACCACATTAATCTAGCGGCGGTTTCGATGGACCTTGATCCAGGCGATGTGGTTGTGTGGCATGGGAATGCTTGGCACGGATCATTTAAACGCGAAATTCCAGGCATTCGTATGAATTTGGCTTGTTATTTTGCCCGGCAATACATGCAAACCCAGGAACATCACAAAGGCGCGGTACCGCAAGAAGTCTTAGATCGAAACGCGAATAATGACCGATTTGCAGTTCTTCTCGGAGGCAAACAGCCATATGGATGGGAATATGACGGCCCGAATTACGAGGTGATGGGACGGAGCCCCCAGGGTTTATACGACTAGCCCTTTCCCCGATCCAGCATGTGTTCTGTCAATCGATGATCGCTTGTTGTATGGCATTGCCAAAATCGTATTGTGCAGGCCCGTACGGTTGTTGAAGCATTAACACGGCGGTAATTTCCTCGGCCGGGTCAGTCCACGATTGTGTCCCGAAAGCGCCACCCCAACCAAAGGCGCCTGCACTGCGGCGACTACCTGACGTAATAGGGTCGATCACTACGGCGACCGTATAGCCAAATCCCATTCCATTTTGGTTGCGTGAAAAACTTCGGTACAAATCGCCAATATGATTGCTCCCTAATATTCGTACCGTTCTCGGGCTGAGTAATCGCTGCTCGAATAATTGGCCACCTCCGACAAGCATTTGTTCAAATCTAAGGTAATCCTCCGCCGTACTGGACAGTCCGCCGCCGGCAGAAAAAAAAGTTGTGGACGGTCGCCGCGTCCAGTTGCTTCGATTGCGGATCACGACTCGCCGCGACGACTTATGATCCGGGACATTAAAGTGTGTGTCTTTCATACCCAACGGCTCGAATATACGCGTGTGCAGAAATTCGTTGAACGGTGTGCCCGAAACGATCTCAACAATTCGAGCGACTACATTGAGTCCAACACCGGGGCTATATGACCAGCGAGATCCGGGTTGAAAATCGAGTATGTACTGTGCGTACTTCGGCACTTCACTTGCAAGGGTCGGGCTCGAATCTCTTCCGGGGCGCTTTGAAACCGCGCTGCCTAATCCTCCGCTCGCTAAACCGGAGGTGTGAGTTAACAGGTCGTGCACGGTAATTTCACGACTTGCCGGGACCAATCGGTGTAAAGGTGGGTCTCGTCGGTTGACCCTGACGGGGCTGATGTCTTCGTCCCCCGGTTCTTTCAAGACAGCCACCTGCATTTCTTTGAATTCGGGAATGTATTTTGAGACGGGATCACGGGGGCGCAATAGACCTTCTTCCACCAACATGAGCGTAGCCACCCCAAGAATTGGCTTGGTCGAAGACGCCATCCGAAATATTGCGTCGGCTTCCATGGCGCGGTGGTTGTCGACATCCATTAAACCGTGAGTTTCAAAATGGATGACTTTGCCGCGTCGTGCTACTGCCGTGACGGCTCCCTGGATTCGCCCCGAGTCAATGTGACGCTGCATTGCTGTGGAGATACGCTGCAATCGGTTGCTCGACATGCCCACGTCTTCGGGTCGAGCTGTCGGTAACACGGTAGAGCGTTCTAATTGCCTAATCGTGTCGGGTTCAAGCCCGTCGTCTTTTTCAAGTCCGGATGCAGCAACGCACCCACTTAACGCAACGACTAGCCAAAATTTATCCACGGTGTCTACGCCCCAATCGGTTGGTTGCTCTTGGTTTCTAACGTACGCTGATAAGAGCAAATTAATCAAACTGAAATGGACGCATGTACGTGGCTTAATACGGTGGTCCGGTCCGAGAAATTGTTGAGGACACCACGATCAACCCAACGCCTATAGCAACACATGACAATGGCAGTTTCTGGTTTGACTCGCTTGAATCGTTACCAGAACCCGAAAGGCCGCTCTCGCTGCCGAAAACTACCGACGTGGCGATTATTGGAGCTGGTTTCACCGGCTTATGGACGGCGTACTATCTGAAGCAACGACGGCCTGATCTATCCATCGCCATTTTTGAAGCGGTGACCGTTGGATATGGTGCCAGCGGCAGAAATGGTGGTTGGTGCATGGGTTTCGCCATGGGGATTGAAGATCTGTTGGCGAGCCCTGAAACGCGACAGACTGGAATTCAAGTTCTTCGGGCGATGCATGAAACTGTTGATGAGATTGGTCGCGTTTGTCAGGCTGAGAATATTGACTGTCACTACCAAAAAGGCGGAACGCTTACCGTCGCGACACTACCTTTCCGTGCGAAACCTATTCGGGACCGGGTTGAACGCTTCCACAGCATGGGTTTCTCCGAAGACGATTTTCGCTGGTTGCCGGCGAGTGAGGCGAAGAGGCACATCAACTGTGCGTCAAATCATGGGGCTAGCTACACTCCGCATTGCGCCGCCATACACCCTGCGAGGTTAGTTAAAGGGTTAGCCGAGAGAGTTCGAGGGCTGGGCGTGGCAATTCATGAATTGACTCCCGTGACCAATTTCGAGCCCGGACGAATTCACACCGAAGTTGGATCAGTCGACGCGTCAATCGTACTTCGTGCTACCGAGGGATATAC
>JAYGFA010000006.1:0-106213 GCA_046582115.1 Pseudomonadales bacterium
TACCTTTACGTTGACTCACATCCAAAACCTACTCGAATTGCAGACGCTCTAGTTTATGTATGTGGATACCCCCACTGGTCGCTTGCCTAGGGCTACGAGAGGGCGTTTAGAGGCTGAAAAACGTGTACAAAAACGTATACAACAATAACTTTGGTTTATTTACACTGAATAGTCTTTAATGCTTGACTAATCTTCAAATTGTTCATTAAAGTACGAAACCTTATAGGGGCGCTAAATAAAGTATTACTTCTTATATTTCAAATACTTAAGTGAGTATAACGGCTCGAATAGGGTACGAAACTTGGACATGACGAAGTGGTAAGCTATTTCGAGCCTCGTTATCGGAACGTTCGTCCTAACGAAATCCTGATGACGAATAGCAAGGAGGGGATTAGATGAAATATCTATCAAATTTCCCGTCCAGCCTTCCCATCATGCGTTCTTCCAGAAAAGAGGGAAGTGTATAAGAGCGAGGTAAATAAATTCGTGGGTGCGAATACCTTTCTCAAGACGGTAAGCGTAATTTTGGTGAGAGAATTCGCCCAGCCGTTAGGTTCTGGAGGGGGGAGGTTGAAGACGACGTTGGTGTCTTTGGGATAATCGCGAGTCACGCGGTATGGGGCACAAACCGGTTTTTCGTGTATCTGGTAACGTATCGGTGCAGGGACAGATTGGACCGGTTGGGGGGATGTTATGGAGCTCGACGCGAAACGCCTAGTAGGTAGGCTAAAGCAGAGCAGCCTCTTTAGAGCCGTAGCTGGATATGCAGCGCTGGCATTCATTTTGGTACAAGCATCACAACTAGTCAGTGGCACGTTTGGCCTGAGTCAGGACTTCAACAAGAATTTGATTTGGGTATTTGTTGCTGGATTCCCCTTTCTTGCGGTAGCCGCTTGGGCATATTCATCCAAGCTAAGCACACTAAAAATACTCGGGATATTCGCGCTTATTCTGGCGACAGGTTATTCCGCCGGAAGCTATATCTGGGTCAATACGATCCTTGCGCCTCAGCTCTCGGCCTTTATCGACGACGACGACTACGTTTCGGCATGGAAGGTGACAAATCGGGTTGATTCGATCGCGCCTTTCTTTTCTATGGTGGACGAAGTTTTACCGGAAATTAGTTCTATGGCTGAGTTACGCGTGGAGCAGGACGGCGTCGATGTCTATTGGAAGCCCTATGGTCGCGATAACCAGGAGTGGTTTTTTCTTGGCAATACGCCTCTAGGTGAACGACGGTTACCGAATGGTCTTCTTGAGTTGAAGATCGAAAAAGAAGGCTTCGAAACTGTTTTTTTATCGGTCCTTAATCCGAGCATGAGATTTGGGAATGTCGATATTTTTGATTGGAGATTGGCGCCGATAAAGTTGCGACCGGATGATTCTTCGCCGCCGGGGATGGTCTATGTACAGGGGGGTAACTTTATACCGGCAATAACAGGGCAAGGGCTCAACCCTGTAAATTTGAATTCCTTTTACATCGACAAGAACGAAGTAACTAATCGCCAATTCAAGGAATTCATGAACGCAGGAGGGTACGAAAATTCGCAATATTGGGTGGATATGGAGTTCGTTAGTGACGGAATCTCGCTCACGACGGAACAGGCCAAGAAATTAATGGTTGATACCACGGGCGTGCAAGGCCCGGCTGGTTGGGAGGTAGGAACATATCTCGACGGCCAAGAGAAATTTCCGGTGACCGGGGTCAGTTGGTATGAAGCGTTGGCTTACGCGAGGTACCGCGGAAATATACTTCCACCCATGTATCACTGGGCGAAAGCAGCGTATCCACCGGATGAAATACTTGGCCCTATTACCCCAAAACTTGTTAAGGAAAGTAATTTTTCCGGACGGAGCCTGAACGAAACTGGGGTACGAGGCGTGGGCGCGCATGGGACATATGATATGGCGGGTAATGCGCGGGAATGGGTCTGGAATATATTTGGTGGAAGAGGCTTGACCCTCGGCGGTGCATACAGCGATCCGCAGTATCTGGCGTCACAAACTAATCCGTTACCTAGGATGGATCGATCGCCTATCAATGGATTTAGGACCTTAAGATTGTTGAATGCGCGAGATATGAATCCATTTGGCGATGCGATCAATCGACCGCCGCCGAAATCCGAAAGTTTCTATAAAGCCATGAACGATGAGGTGTTCACCATATATTCCAGGAATTTTGAGGTGGGAAGATCGGAGCTAAATACCTCGGTGATCTACGTGGACGATTCGAATCCACTGTGGATCAAAGAAAGGGTCATGGTGGAACTTGGGTATGGCTTGGAGTCAATGGATATCCTTATATTCAAGCCAAAGGATAGTTATCGAAAGGTGGCGTCCGTGATTATCTACCCGGGAGCGAATTACTTTCGAACGCCGCCCAACATCGATGAGGTCAATCCGGGGGAATACGGGCTCGATTTCATCGTTAAGAGTGGAAGAGCTATTGTTTGGCCTGCAATTAAGGATTCGATGAATCGGATTTCTCCAATGACTGCGTCATCTCCCGAGGACGTCGCACGAAGGTGGAGGGAACGACTTAAGTACTGGACGATAGATACATATCGAACCATCGACTATATCGAGAGCAGAGATGACTTTGATTCGGAGAACGTGTTTTATCTCGGCATGAGCTATGGGTCTCTATTTCCAACCCATACCCTGCTATTTGAAAAGCGCTTTAATGCTGCGCTTCTTTATGTTGGTGGCGCCTCGCGGACGACACCGCCCCTATCTGACGGGTTGAATCACCTGCCCCGCATCACGACGCCTGTACTCATGTTAAACGGCGAACACGATTATTTAATTCCGAAAGTCGTAGCGGAACTGTTCTACGACCAAATCGGCACGCCGGTCGAAGATAAACGCCTAGTGTTTTATGAATCCGGACACTGGCCATTACCAAGAAATCAGATGATTCGAGAGTCGTTGGCTTGGATGGATAAATATTCAACTAACTAAGATGAACAAGAAATTTATTGCTCTCACGTCGTCAATGGGCGTGGCGAACTTGGGGTACGCCGCTAAGGAAGGTTTGGGCGGCTTCGATCCGGCATTGATTGGTATCTTTGTGGCGGTTGGCGTGGCGATTTTTTCTTTCGTAAATTCAAGAAAAAACGGGAACGAGGGCGTACCGATGAGCTATCGCCCGCGGCAGAAACGCTTGGTTTTCAGTTTGATGAAGTTGAACGCAATAGCGACATTATTCCGGATCGGAAAAACTTCCAATTGTTTTTGCGCCGAGGCAGTGTGCTAGATCGGATGTGCGGACACCCGGATCACAGCGACATGATTTTCGGCTATCGATACTCCGTGTCATCGGGTCAGAATAGTCGTAGGGATGTCTATCAGACGGTGGTCTACTTTGACAACGAGCAAGCACTACCATCGTTTGAATTGCGGCCGGAACACGCCTTTCATCGTATAGGGTGTATTCGGGTATCAGGATATTGATTTTGATAGCCATCCTGTTTTTTCGAGAAGTTATCTCTTGAACGGCAAGAACGAAGACACCGTACGTGGAATATTTCGGGATAACGTGCTGGATTATTTTGAAAGCAATGAGGGTCTGTCGGTGGAATATAATGGGACCCATATGATCGTCTACCGATCGGAACAGCGAAAAAAAGCTGATGAGATCGCCGGATTCTTTGAAGAATGCTCAGAAGTTCACGATCTTTTCAGGTCATTGTGAGGTGATGGCGTCGCACCATGAGACAACCTACCGATGCTGATCCCATCAGAAGGATTCCGAGTTGGCTGATCGTTCTGTTCATCTTTCTCGTGTGGGGCGTATGGGTTGCGGCGTGGATCGTGTCCGAATTTCGCTGGCGAGAATCTCTTGCGCCGGTGTCGGCAACCTTGGCTGCGCTGATATGGATCGCAAGTTCGAGGTATCTTTCCCGTCGCGCCGGTACGATCGTGACGCTTTTGGGGTTTGTGATAGCCGTCGTTGCCACGCTGTGGAGCACTAGTTACTGGTAGGTAAATTGCAGATGGATTGTCTTCCCCATGGATACGTCGAACCCCGGCTAGATTGATAACCGTTCGCGAACTTTGACACGTAACAGTTCGATCCTCGTCATTATTCGGTGTGCAACACTGTTTTTACTTGAGGAAGCGGAAAGTGGCAGCTTCATGAGAGAGCAGGATAGCTTGAGATCCAAATCAGACGACCAGCAGTTGGTGGACGATCCACGGGTACAACACCTGAGCTATGTTTTTGAAGAAACCGGCGAAACGATTCCGTACGCGTTGTTCATCCCTTCGGCGTACGACGTCGAAATCAAAACGCCGCTATTAGTTTCACTGCATGGATTGACCAGAACTCACGATTGGTTGATGGGCTACGAGGGACTACTCGACCACGCCAATGAACTGAACTTCATCGTCGTGACGCCGTTGGGCTACACGCGTCAAGGTTGGTATGGATCGTGGTCTCGCGGAACCGATGGACGTTCCCTTGAAGTCGAGGGCGCGTACAGTCAGCGAGACGTTGTGAACGTCGTCGAACTGGTGAAGGAAGCGTACTCGATTGACCCGGAGAGGGTGTACTTGTGGGGACACAGTATGGGAGGCGCAGGTACATACCACCTGGCGATGGAATAT
Organism: Pseudomonadales bacterium; assembly: GCA_046582115.1. GTDB lineage: Bacteria > Pseudomonadota > Gammaproteobacteria > Pseudomonadales > Azotimanducaceae > UBA11889. Next base: position 4,609 of record JAYGFA010000006.1, read on the forward strand.
CCCGATATGTGGGCAGCCACGGCAGTTGTAGCTCCAGCCGCCCCCCAGGTCAGAAAACCGTCTGATTTACGGCTGATCCAACACTTGCCGATGCTTGTCCTTCAGGGAACGAAAGACCGACTCGTTCATTCGACTAGAGTTTGGGTAGAGGAGATGCGTCGACTCAACATGAATGTTGAATACGACGAAATGGTCGGGGAGGACCATTCATTGTTCATATCGAAGAACAAGAAAAACGTTCGCCGGTTATTAGATTTTTTCGACGGAAAGACACGCTAAGTGGCTAAGATTGGCGCTGTAACGCGTACCAACATCGGTGTGACTCGGTGCTAAATACACTCGCCATCGCTAACTACCGTTCGTTACGTGAACTAATTCTCCCGCTCGGTCGCATGAACGTGATTAGTGGGCCCAATGGCTGCGGTAAATCCAATTTATATCGAGGCCTTCGGTTAATGGCAGAAACTGCGCTGGGAACGGCGGTTGAATCCATTGCGCATGAAGGTGGATTGCATTCGGTGCTCTGGGCGGGTCCAGAGCGGTTTGGAAAAGCCGTCAAGGAAGGCGCTATACCGGTTCAAGGCGTAGTGCGCGGCGAATCAGTCAATTTGCGATTCGGGTTTGCGGGTGACACGTACAGCTACGCCATTGATTTTGGCTACCCGGAGCCTGTACCAGGCTCAATGTTTAATTTGGATCCCGTTATTAAGCGTGAAGTGATCTGGCACGGAGAGACGTGGCACGACCGACGCGCGATGGTGGACCGCCGCGGGCCATTAATTCGAGCGCGCGACGACGACGGTAACTGGCAGGTAATCGAGAAACATTTGCCGACATTTGACAGTATGTTGTCGCGCGTTGTTGACCCCGAACGCGTTCCAGAAATACTCCTGTTGCGAGAGGAGATTCGGTCGTGGCGTTTCTATGACTACTTCCGGACAGATGTCTCGTCTGCCGCACGTCAATCCCAGATTGGCACTCGCACACCGGTTCTCAGCAACGACGGCCATGATTTAGGGGCCGCTTGGCAGACGATTCAGGAAGTGGGGGACGGGGACGCGTTGGACGTCGCCGTCGGCGACGCATTCCCTGGTGCGAATGTCGCGGTCGAGATAGGTAACGGCCGATTCGAGCTGAAGTTTCAGCAACATGGATTGCTCAGGCCGTTGTCTCAATCGGAGCTCTCGGACGGAACGTTGCGGTATCTGCTATGGATAGCAGCGCTTCTGACGCCAAGGCCGCCAGCATTAATGGTGCTTAACGAACCAGAAACGAGCCTACATCCCGATCTATTACCGGCACTGGGCCGATTAATGACGAAATGCGCGGAAGAAACACAACTTTGGGTCATCTCGCACGATCGCGTGCTTATTGAGGGACTCAACAAACAGAAAGACTGCAATCACATTGAACTGGTCAAGGATATGGGTGAAACCTTCGCTCACGATCAAGACCTATTAGACGTACCTGCATGGCGCTGGCCAACTCGTTAAAACAAGGGCAAGTGCTGGGCCATGGTACGGACACTGAAGGATGACCTTCGCCGATGCTAAATGATCTGAAGCAAGTGAGTGTTGTCATTCCGGTGGTCAACGACAGCTCTGCACTTGAGGGACTACTCAGCGCTTTAGCTCCCTTTCGGGAGCTCGAGATAGTGGTGGTCGATGGCGGAAGTGACGATTGTTCGATTGATGACCCGCAGCCACCGGTGCGACTACTGAAGACTGAATGCGGTCGAGCCCTCCAACTCAACGCAGGCATCGCATCGACCCAGCGACCGTGGCTCTGGTTTCTCCATGCAGACAGCGTGGTGACGCGACCCGTGGTGGAAGCACTCCAGCTTGCGTTGACAGGGGCGCAATGGGGACGTTTTGATGTGAGTCTATCGGGCGTTACGCCTGGACTTAGGCTGATCGCAGCGGCGATGAACCAGCGCTCAGCAATGACGTCAATTTGTACTGGAGATCAGGGCATATTCGTTCGACGGACATTACTTCACCGAATTGGCGGAATTCCCGATCAGCCCTTGATGGAAGACGTTGAACTCTCAAAGCGTCTACGGCGTATCGCTAAGCCCACCCGGATTCGCACTTTACTTGGCACGTCGCCACGGCGGTGGGAAAAAGATGGAATCGTCCGGACCGTTCTTTTGATGTGGGAGTTGCGACTTCGGTATTTCTTGGGTGCGAGTCCGGAAGCGTTAGCAGCTCGCTATTATCCCGATAGGCGATGGATGTGAAAGGAAGGCTTGCTGTGTTTGCACGCGCGCCCGTCCTCGGCAAGGTCAAAAATCGACTGGCGTTATCCATTGGCCAGAAAGCCGCACTCGATTGCTATCGGAAATTACTCGACAACACGCTCGAAGCAGTATTGCCCTTTGAATCTGAGATTTGGGTAGTGGGCAACCGCGATGACATGTCGTGGACTCAAGGTCTTCCGATTCGAACGCAGGGTAGTGGCGACCTGGGGATACGGATGCTCGCCGCTTTTAAGGACGGCGTTAAAGTGCTTGTTGGGACCGATATACCCGATATGTCAATCAGCTATATCGAGGCCGCGTACGAGTTGTTGGAAGATCACAACGTTGTTGTTGGGCCAACGGAAGATGGTGGTTACTGTCTGCTGGCAATGCACGAGCCGCATGAAACGCTTTTCAATGGGATCGAGTGGGGAACAAATTCTGTTCTGACATCGACGTTAGCTCGAGCTGAGAATCTCAGCGTGGGATTGTGCGACGTGCTGTGGGATGTGGACGTCGAGGAAGATTATCGCCGTTGGGTAACGTCCGAACACATTCGTGGTTGATTTGCACGCCATGCGTGAGTTCGGGCCGCGAACGCTATCAATGCTGCGTGCTTGGTCATTACGTGATGAGCAGTCCTTAGACGCCCGATTGGCGGCAGGCTTCGTGTAGTGTCTCCGGTCCCACATCCCACTGATGTGCGTGGTTGAGGTAGCGCAGCATAAAGCGATCGCGGCCGTCGATAATGGATGGACCGTGGTCTTCTAACAGTCTCAAATTGAGCGCTCGTCTTTGGATAAATCCGAATTGATCAACGTCCACACAGAGCGGTTCGGCGAGCTCGCATATACGGTCGCGTATCGTCATCAGCAGAAACTTTATTTGGCGAGAGCTTGCAGGTTCGCCGCAGTTCATTGGCGCGATCGGCTGATCGCCCCGTTCGAAGGCGTTCCAATCGCCCACCGCTACCCTTCGCGGTGGGCCGCCGTCGTCTGGGCAGAGATAAACGTGGACTTCGGTTGGCATGGTCGCCATAGAATAACTGTATAAATATACAGTATCAAGACAACGACGTCTGAAGCTGCTTGTCAGTGTTCTACGTAAGTGTAGGCGGTGTCGTTGATGCGTTTGACGAGGGCCCGCAGTCCGTTTCCTCGCGTTGTACTTAGGTGATTCACGAGGTCCAGTTCGTTGAACAAGTTTTCAATATCGTACGCGACGATATCGTGGGGCGAGTGCCCGTCGAAAGCTGCAAGTACGATTGCGATCAAACCCCGGACAATATGGGCGTCGCTATCGATTTGAAGCTTTAGCTGGTTTTGACCCGTGTCGTATTCGCCCAACAACCAAACTTGACTCTGGCAACCACGGACGAGGTTATCGGCAACGCGGACTTCTGGGGGAAGGGCGGGCACCGATTTACCAAGGTCGATGAGAAATCGGTATTTGTCTTCCCAATCGTCGAAAAATGAAAACGTTGCCTTGATGTCGTCGAGATCGAACATTGTCTCGATTGGCGTTAGAACAGGCCTAATTCGAGTTGCGCTTCGTCGGTCATCCGGTCACGGGACCAAGGGGGGTCGAAGACCAGTTCGACGTTGACTTCATCGACGAAGGGGACCACAGAAACGCGCCGTTCAACGTCTTGAACCAGCACCGGACCCATTCCACAGCCGGGCGCAGTCAGCGTCATGTCGATGGAAACGCGGGCGTCGTCGATACGGCAGCTATAGATTAGACCTAGGTCGACAATGTTTATTGGAATTTCGGGGTCGTGGACACTTCGTAATGCTTCCCACACCTGGTCCTCCGAGGGTTTGCCGTCTTCGGGTTCGTCGAAACTTATAACCTCGGGTTCAAAGCCTAACGCATCGGCGTCTTTGCCATCGATACGCGCCATTCTTCCTTCATGGACGACGGTGTATGTACCCCCGAGAGCTTGCGTTAGTGTGACGAACGTTCCTTCGGAGATAGTCGTTGGCGTACCCGTTGGGACCAACCTTGCTTCGACCGTCCTTTTTAACGGAACAAGTTTACGTTCCACGGATTGAAAAGCTCTCTCCGCAGCCACAGAGAGTGTCGGCATTGGGATTATTGAACTTAAGAGACGAATTGAGTCCCTCGGTCACGTAGTCGATTTCTGTTCCACAAACGATGTCCCAATTTGCTTCCTGAACGTACACGCGAACCTCGCCGGGGAAGTCAAACTGCCGCGCAGCCGTGGGCGCGTCTGAGAGGTAACTAAGTTCATACATGTAACCGTTGCAGCCGCTATCGGTGACGCCTAGAAGAAGTGCCTTCGCACCCTCGCGCGCGATTTGTTGACCCACATGACCTCGTGCTGCAGGCGTCATTGAAATCGTGGTTGGATCGTATACATGTGTGGTCATGGCCCTGGCTCCTTCGTCCTAAACAAAACTACGTGCCTTTTCCACGGTTTCGATCAGGCGGTCGACATCGGACGGACGATTATACAGGCTAAACGAAGCACGAACGGTACCGGGGATACCTAAGGCTTCCATCAATGGCATAGCGCAGTGATGGCCTGTTCGCACGGCAACATCTTGCTGGTCGAGTAGCGTGCCGATGTCGGCGGGGTGCGAGTCATCCAGTAGAAACGATACGAGGGGAACTTTTTCCGGTGCTGTTCCGACGATACGGACGCCCTCAATTGCACTCAGCCCGGCGGTTGCAGAATCGAGCAGCCGCTGCTCATGTTCGATTAACAAATCCCCGTCTATACCAGCAAGGTATTCGATTGCGGTTCCGAGTCCAATGGCACCGGCAATGTTGGGTGTACCGGCTTCGAATTTGTACGGAAGGCTTTGATAGGTCGTTACCGCCAGTCGAACTTCCTCGATCATTTCGCCACCGGCTTGCCAGGGTGGCATTTCGTCGAGGAGGGATTCCTTGCCATACAGTATCCCGATCCCGGTAGGGCCGTAGACCTTGTGTCCAGAGAAGGCGTAAAAGTCGCACCCCAACGCTTGGACGTCGATGCTCAGATGGGCTGCAGCCTGTGCTCCGTCGATGAGCACTTCGGCGCTGTGAGCGTGGGCCTGGGAGATGATTTGTTTTATTGGGTTAATCGTTCCTAGCGCATTGGAGACGTGGGCGATCGCAACGATGCGCGTTGCATCGCTTAACAGTGCAGTGAAATTGTCCATATCGAGTACACCGTCAGGTTGGACGCGGACGGCTTTGAGCGATGCGCCAGTCCGGGCACAAGCGATCTGCCACGGAACGATGTTGGAGTGGTGCTCCATTTCTGAGATCAGGACCTCATCTCCTTCCTTAAGTTGTGACTCGGCATAACAATTAGCAACGAGGTTGATTGCCTCCGTCGTGCCTCGTGTCCAAATGACCTCGTGGGCATGTTGTGCATTGATCCGATTGGCCAGAATTTGGCGCGCTTGTTCGAACGCATGGGTGGCTGTGTCGCTGAGTTTATGGGCTGCCCGATGGACGTTGGCGTTATAGGTCTCGTAATAGGTGCGCAGGGCATCGAGCACGATTCTGGGTTTCTGCGTTGTCGCCGCGTTGTCGAGATAGACCACATCGCTATCAACGATCAACGGAAAGTCTGCGCACACCGACTCAATTTCAAAGCTCAAGTAGCTAGGTCTCGATTCCAAGCACGGCACGTCCATCGTCATGGGAAACGGCTTCATTGAGAAATCCCTTGATCAAAATGGCTCTAGCTTCATCTTCTTCGATGCCGCGCGATTGGAAATAAAAGAGTGCGTCGGTATCGAGTTGTCCTACAGTTGCGCCGTGCGAGCAGGCAACATCGTTGGCATAGATTTCGAGTTCTGGTTTCGTATAGACCTCGGCGTCCGAACTCACGACTAGGTTGTGATTGGATAGCGTCGCATCTGTCTGCTGGGCATTGGCAGCGATGTAGATACGACCGTTAAAGACAGATTTAGCACGGCCATCGACGTTGCCACGAAAATGCTGGCGACTGGTCCCACCAGCGACCAGATGGTTGACAGAAATTTGATTGTCCAGATGCATGTCTCCGGTGAGTTGCCATGCGCCCGTCAGCTCGGCATTGGCCCCTGAGCCAAGAATATTCACGCTGATGTCGTTGCGGCGGAGTCGTGCACCTGCAGAATATTGGGAAAGAATGTACGAGGCGTTTTCGGCGATATTGATCGCAACCAGGTTGTAGTCGACGCCAGTTCCAGGCGCTTGTAGTCGCCGGTGTTGGAGTTCGGCACCGGGCGCAATGAAGCATTCAACAATACGATTGGATCCCGTCGCAGTCTCAATGAGCTCGAGATGTGCTCCGGCCTCCACGATGACCAAGACGCGCTGAAACTGCCCCCCAAGTCCCCCAAGTTCGACGCTTTCGGTTTCGTTTCCCCCTTTCACGTGGATAACCACCCCGCGATCTATCTTTAGGTAGCTGATAGCAGCCAATGGGTAACGTTGTTGGTCGACGGCCTGGTTGATATAGCTAGAGACGAGCGCGCGCACGGTCTCCGATTCGAAACCGATTACAGACGACGGCACGGGCTGAATGTCGGCGGGATCGCCACAATCTGATGAGCGGGCTTCAGGAGTAAAAAAAGGGACCGGGTCCGTGTATTTCCAGGCCTCGCTGTTTGGTCGTGGCAACGCCCCGTCCTTCAGCACGGCTAATGCATCGCCCCGGTCGAGCCAGGGAAGATACGACGGTTTGAATGCCTCTAAGGCTTCAATCACGGAGGCAGCGTCGACTGACCCCATCTAACCACCCTCCAGCCAGCTATACCCTTTCTCTTCAAGTTCAAGTGCAAGACCGTGGTCTCCCGACCGCACGATGCAGCCATTGACGATGACGTGGACGAAGTCGGGTTCAATGTGATCTAGCAAGCGTTGGTAATGCGTCACGAGTACCACAGCGTTTGTGCTGTTGGCGAACGCACCTATGCCTTTGGCTACGGTACCGAGCGCATCGATGTCGAGCCCCGAATCCGTCTCATCGAGAATACTGACTTTGGGGTTCAGCATCAGCATCTGCAAAATTTCGTTTCGCTTCTTTTCCCCGCCTGAGAAGCCCTCGTTGACTCCGCGTTTGAGGAATTCTGGATTCAACCCGAGCTGTTCTGCTGCGCTTCTTGCCAACTGCAAAAAATCGACGGTCGTGATTTCTGCGGCTCCAGCGGCTCGCGCATGACTGTCGACGGCGGCCTTCAAGAATTCCATATTGGAGACGCCTGGAATTTCGATAGGGTATTGGAACGCGAGAAACAAGCCGCGGTGGGCACGTTCTTCGGGACTTAAGGTCGTTATTTCCTGGCCCTCAAGTGCAATACGACCCCGATCTATTCGGTAATCATCCTTACCTGCAATCACGTTCGCGAGAGTGCTCTTGCCCGAGCCGTTGGGCCCCATGATGGCGTGAACCTCACCGGCGCGAACATTGAGGTCGATACCGTGCAGGATCGGTTGATCGCCGACACTGACGGCGAGATCGCTGATTTCCAGGAGGCTCAACCGACGGCTCCTTCAAGACTGACTTCGAGCAACTTTCCCGCTTCCACGGCGAATTCCATGGGCAGTTCCCTAAACACGTCTTTGCAAAAGCCATTAACAATCATTGAGACCGCTTTTTCCGGGTCGATGCCACGTTGACGGCACAGGAAAAGCTGATCGTCGCTCACTCGGGACGTCGTCGCTTCGTGCTCGACAATGCCGTCGGGTCGGCGCGACTCTATGTAAGGGAACGTGTGTGCGGCGCACTTTTCACCAATGAGAAGCGAATCGCATTGGGTGTAGTTGCGCGCTTTTTCTGCGCCCGGGTTCATTCGCACGAGACCTCGGTATGCGTTCGAACTCTGACCTGCGCTAATGCCTTTCGAGATGATTGTGCTACGCGTGTTCTTGCCGAGGTGAATCATCTTTGTCCCTGTATCGGCCTGTTGATGGTTGTTCGTCAACGCTACCGAATAGAATTCGCCGACAGAATCATCGCCTTGCAAGACCACGCTTGGGTATTTCCAAGTGATCGCGGATCCCGTTTCCACCTGTGTCCAACTGATTTTCGAACGATGGCCCCGGCACGCGCCACGTTTGGTCACGAAGTTGTAGATACCGCCGCGTCCTTGCTCGTCGCCGGGGTACCAATTCTGAACCGTGGAGTATTTGATTTCGGCGTCGTCGAGGGCCACCAACTCGACTACTGCAGCGTGCAACTGGTTTTCATCTCGCATGGGGGCAGTACAACCCTCTAGATAACTAACGTAGCCTCCGCGCTCCACGATAATCAGCGTCCGCTCGAATTGACCGGTATTGCGTTCATTGATACGAAAGTAAGTGGACAGTTCCATGGGGCAACGAGTGTTTTCTGGAACATAAACAAAAGAGCCGTCGCTAAAGACGGCAGAATTCAACGCAGCAAAAAAATTGTCTGTTCGCGGTACGACTTTTCCTAGGTATTTGCGTACGAGATCCGGGTGCTCCTGAACGGCCTCGGAAAAGGAACAAAAAATGACGCCCGCATCGCGAAGTGTTTCCTTGAACGTTGTGCCAATGGAAACGCTATCGAAGACAGCATCGACGGCCACCGGTGGCCGCTGTTGGACTTCCGTCACTCCAGCGAGCGCAGCCTGTTCGTGTAACGGGATACCAAGTTTTTCGTAGGTGGCGAGGATTTCCGGATCGACGTCCTCGAGGGTTTTTGGCTGATCTCCCGACGGGGCCGAGTAATAGGAAATTGATTGATAATCGATTGCCGGAAATTGCACCTGGCCCCATCCCGGTTCAACCATATCCAGCCACCCGCGATAAGCGTCAAGCCGCCATTGGGTCAACCATTCTGGTTCGTTCTTGCGAGACGAAATAAAGCGAATTACGTCCTCATCGAGTCCGGGTGGAAGCGTATCGGTTTCGATATCTGTAACGAATCCAGCGGCATAATCGCGGCTGACGAGCCCATCAATTGTGTTGTTGTCCGTTCCCGCCATAGACGGTCCGAGCCAAATGAGAACGCTAGTCTACCGAATAACCTACTAATTTACTCGGGTATTATTCGTCATTCCGAGTTAGGGTACTGTCGATCGATGAGGCGCGATAAGATCGGCGCAAACGGACAAACTGAAGCGCTTATGCCGGAATTAACGCGAATGCCAGAGGCCAATGTTTATCAAGCCTATGGCGTTTATCTGTTACATCGGCAACACCGGTTAATTCGGCGGTTGATGCGCGTCTATGAGCCGTCGGTTCATGGTCATAAATTGTGGCGTGCAAGTTTCCTCCTTATGGACTACCTCCAGTCGCATCCCCCCAAGAAAGGCTCGAAGATTCTGGAAATTGGTTGCGGTTGGGGTTCAGCATCGGTGTTTTGCGCACGGCGTTTTGGCGCTGATGTCACGGGCGTAGACGTTGATGGGGAAATCTTTCCATTCCTAGACGTTATCGCTGCGCTTAATAGTGTAAAAGTCCAACCCTATAGAACGCGCTATGAAAAATTAACGACGAGATACCTTGGTGCCCAAGACTTGATTATCGGTTCGGACGTCTGTTTTTGGGATAACTTGATAAAACCGCTTAGGAATCTCATCGCACGCGCGCTTCGCGGTGGAGTTAGTCGAATTGTCATCGCGGATCCGGGTAGGCCGACTTTTTACGAACTTGTTGACCTGTGTGCAAAACGTTGGGACATAACCCTCAAAGAGTGGTACGCGGTTGAACCCAACCGTACGACCGGAGAAGTTCTAGAAATCAGGGGCTAATCGTTAGAACGAGAATCGTTTGCTGGTTCACGCGCGGATAAATTTTTTGAGCTGCTCCGCTAGCGATATACAGGCTTGAGTCTGCACGCGTGCAATAAAAGGGATCGGAATGACGAGGGCCGGTACGATCGATGTTCCGGACGCTTCTGAACTAACCTTGCCAACGTTGATTCCTTGATTGATGTCCCAGACTGACGCCTCGTAGTCGGAACCTGATTCCCACGAAAGAAAGCCAAAACAAGCTGGGATACCGCCGCTCACCACGGTGCATTGCAATGCACCGCTTTCCTCCGATCGTTGAGTAGTCCCCTCGACCCAAACGAGATAACGAACCCCGATGGCGCGTATTTTTTCTGCGATCAGCGGTCGAGAAATCACATCAGTTAGGTCCTTCATATTGAGTGGCGCGGTTCGCGGTTCGAACCAGGGAAATAGTTCGTCCATGAAGTTCCGTTCGCTCATGACTGCAAGTGCATCTTTGCCGACGCTCGTTTTTCCGGAAACGCAACTCACGAAGTCGTTTTCTGTCTCGCCGCTCGTTTTATGTTTTCGGCTAAGTATGACGATGGATTCATTGGAGCTAAGCCCCGTGCTCGCTTCCCTTACTTCCTGGATCGTCGTGTTGACGCAACCGGTAAGCCAATGTATCGCGATCAAGATGAAAGGGATGCGTAGTCGACTGGTCATCAGGACGCAACTTGTTGCTGCAGCCACTCTCGGACAACATCCTCACGGACGAAACTAAACGAGACACTCGCTGCAGCATCCCGTAGCGCCCACTTTGCGGCCTCGCGGAGTGCGGGGGATTTCTCGCTTTGCATGCCACCGTAGTTTAAACGGTTGGCTTTTCCATAGGCGGTCACGGGCCAGCTGTGTATGAGGGAACCATCGGAGCCGTATAGTTCGAATCGGTATTTGATCCAGACCTCGTAAAAGTCCTTGCGCGTTTGTTCGGGAATCGCAAACTGGAGCTGTTCGATCGACGGCGCGAGTACGGCATCGGCTTCTCTACCTTTTAGGCTTTCGATAGAGTCGATGAGCGTTACGGACTTGAACATCGCGCCAAAGATTCGATTAAACACCGAAACCTGTGATCGAAGATCGATGGTGTGGTTTCCATAGGTACCCAGGTCTTCGCTATGCACGTATTGGATCATTGCGTCGTCGTAGAAGACTGCAATATTGAGAGGCAACCGCTCGATGAGTGGACTCGGGATGGTGGTCGTAATCGTGACCGAAGTATCGGATGAGCAACCAGCAACCCAATGGATGTTGATAATGCAAATAACAACGACGAGTAGATTGGCGAGCCGCCGTTTCATGTATCCTCCATTAAAAAGACCCTTGGTTTCGAGCAGCCTACTTTATATAAGGTAGACCGACAAAGGTGCCATTGTTACGGTAGGTAAGTTCCCGCATTAGCGCGCTGAATCGATACACGCTCGGTGGGTGTCTTCGTCCCTGGAAGAGGACCGGAAAGCCAATGGCGTGGATCCGAACACGGCGAGTTCCATCAGCATCTGCTACGTTTATTTGGTCGATGGTATCAACAACCCGCTCGATAGAGGTTCCCTGAAAATCGTCACCAAACACGTAAATACTTATCTTCTTGTCTGGATCATAAAACGTGGTCACGGCTTCCTCGATCCCCTCGACGGGGCTTGAGTTTGAAAACGCGTCCCAGTTGCGCAGCTTGTTAATAATGGATTTTCGAAGGGCTGGGGAATCGGTCATCCAAGTTCGTGCATAGCGGGGAAACAAATAAGCGCCGTTATCGTTTAGTACCTGGATACCTTTGACGTTCGGGTAGATGTTGAGGGTTTCTTGCAATTTGCGGATTACCGCAGACCACGCGTAGTTATACATGCTGCCCGAGTTATCAATAACAAAAATAATATGTTCGCTGTCGACGGTTATGCCGCCAATGGTTTGACTGGAACGCTTAAAGTTCATCCCCAATAGGCGTTCCATTTCATCCGTAAGGAATTGTTTTGCCTGGGCCATATCGGCTTCCTCGACGAGTTGTTCATCGGCTACGTCCTGGGTCGCTTCGAACTTACTGAGAATGTCAGAGGTTTGTTGTTGTAATCGGGCCAACTGAATGAGCTCTTTTTCGAATTCCCGTTCTTTATCGGTTAGTTGTCGCGTAAGTGTTTGTACCTGACCGCGTATTTCGAATATCGCTTCGCGTTTACTCGCAACCTGTCCTTCGAGGTCGATGGTGGTCGCCTCGAGTACGCTTGGCGCGGCGATCTTGGTAATCATGAGTAAGAGAATGATTGCACCGAAACCGCAACAGATCACGTCAAGAAATGAGAGCCCAATTTCCTCGATGGCTCGGCGTTTTCTCACGGCCAATCTCGTGACGGTGACATATAGGTCCCTTGGGTTATCCGTGCAAGATTCCAGTACGCGCCCGAAGCTTGCGGATCGCCTTCCATCGGAAACATGATGACGTTTATCGGAATTCCTTGCGGAAGTTCTTCGACAGCGTCGCGGAAATACTCAAAGCGTTTTTTGCCGGTAACAATGGCCTTACGGGGCGCCCGGGATGATTGAGTCGGCAGACTGTCAATGATTAGGAAAACGTTATCGGGTCGGGGATCCATGGCCGCAATGTGATCAAACAGGATTAAGAGGTTGGTTCCATTCGCTGGCGTTTGTTCTGAGAGGCGTTCAATCGCCGCGTCAATGCGCGTGGCATCGATGGCGGGAACCCAGTGTTCATCTTCAAATACGGATTTGAGCACGGTATTGAATGTCACGATCTGCACGTTACTTTCCACTGGAATTTGGGCAGTTAGCCACGAGACAGTTGCCAGTGCTCGCTGCCATTTGGGCGACGCTAATTTTCGTTCTTCGCTCATGTGCCGGCGACGGAGTACGTTAACGATGGATTCCGCCAACATACTGGCCGATGCGTCGAGGGCAATGAGGACGTGGTTACCACCCATGTAGAGCCCAGTGAGGTATTGGCGGTCGCCTTCGCCTTCAACTTCGATGATTGCTCGAGCTTCTTGCTGGCGTTCAAGTTCCTGCAGGCGCCGTACCTCGTTTTCTCGGGTATCGATATCGGATTGAAGCTCTTCGATGTCGTCGACGCGCGCCTCAGTCAGCGCTTGGAGTGCATCTAGTTCGGCCTCCTTGCGCTCAGCATCTTCGAGCATCGCCAGACGCCTTCGCCGTTCATCATCGACCTGTTTCAATGTGTCCTCGAGGTCCTGCCGTATGGCGGCGAGGTCGCGTTTACCTATATTGATTTCGTAGTCAAGGCGCCGGGCCTCGGATAAGAGATCCTTTGTTACCAACTGAACATCTGCCTCGGTTTCATGATTGATAATCAGAAACATAAGTATTACGGCGCCGAAACCACACGCCATAACGTCGAGAAATGAGAGTGAAAAAACTGTAAATGGGCGTCGCTCAGCCATGTTGGGTTACACGAATGAGTTGAAACTCTTCGGCATCACTCCGAATGATGTCGCCTGCAGCCGCGCTAGCGGATGTGTCGATGGTTACACCGTTAATTTCGACCTTGGCTTCAGTTTCAGGTAGGACGCGATATCCAGATCCGTCGAGCTCGATACGAAAACCGCGGTTACGCGTCGTGGATTGTGACTGGTTTTGGTCAGAAATTAGGTCACTCAAAGGTACTGCTGTCGCTCCATGGAGCAGATGTGTAGGACGTAGGCGTTCGTAGCCGGCCGGTTCGTCATGACTGCCCGTAGAAGCTAATTGCGTAACGAAGCTGACACCATCTTCATCGTGCGCGGAGGAATTCTTATAAGCCATCGCGGCGGAGAAGACGGCGTGGGATTCAACAACGTAGAGCTCGTGACCGGCCTCGCGCAAAATATCGGTCAATCCAGGGACGCGAGCGATTCGATGCGATAACACCACGGTGGTGGGTTCACCCATATGCTGTAACAACGCCTCGAAGCGTTGATGGGATTTCGTTGCGAGTAGCGATCGTTTGACCATTACGCGGCGCGTCTCGCCAGCATGAGAGACTTCGACGAGAAATTCATTATCGCGAGACGCGACGTTTTTCAATACTTGGTTAAACACCTGTTGCTCGGTGTCGGCAATTCGGAGCGGATCAAATCGCGTTTCATGGACGAATAGATCTGCAACGGCATCAATCCATCCTTCGACGAGGGCTTGAAAACCGGTTTCCGCGGCTTCGCTAAAAGACGTGCGAGATACTGATCCGTTGATTTCAAGCCTCGTAAGTACGGTGCGATGAAAGCCATTGTCTACAAACGTGCAGTGGCCTGGGACCGATAACGTACTGGCCGTTGCGACTGCTAGATCGGCGAATGTGGAGACTTGTATGGACGCTTCGTCGGCGATTCCAAGTAACAGGGACAATTGCTCGGAACTGGTATTGCTCGGAACCGCAACGAAAACGGGCTCGTTATTCGGAAGATTGCTAAGTCTTTTAATTTCAAGAAGGTGCTGATACACAAGATCCGCATGATTCTTGATAGCTCGGCCACTAACGCTAATTGGATCGGCGCTCAATCGCTGCCAATACTGAGTATGGGCTTGGCGTGGATGTAAACGGGCTTGTTCGAGCGCCGCGTCGCCAAACAAGACCCCTCCCTCAAGGACGACGGCGACGCCGGGTTGTTGATAGATAACGTCCAAATCGTGCGCCAACGATATTTCGGTGTCATTGAGTTCCAGCGACCACACGTCAGCGTACCTGCATATGCCTTATCAGTTTTTCATCACAATAGGTTTGTGTATCGAGGACCACGCGTTCCTGGATGAGTTGCAGTTGGTGCACGAGGAACATAATGACAATGCTTATTACCAACGCGACGAACGTTGAATTGAACGCGACCCCGAGACTTGCGGTCACACCCGCGATGTCGCCTTCAACTGCTCGGTAGGCTTGGCCGAGAGCATCTCCAATGCCGCGCACTGTTCCGATGAAACCGATCGATGGAATAGCCCACGCGATATAGCGGACCAGTGAAAGTTCGGTGTCTAACCGATCGGATTCGCTGTCGCAGATTGAGCGCACAGCCTCGGCCACATCTTGGACATTTCGGGTCGAAGAAAATCGATGCAGCGCTGCCATCATTGCCCGGGGTAACAATTGAGCTTGAGTTTCATCTTCTAGGGCTTGGATGGGTCGTGTGTATTCGCGCGTATCTTCCGGGAGAATGCTCATACCGTCGCCAACGTTGATGAATTCAGTCTGTAGCGTCCCTCGTTCCCGCAAAGCATTACGAAATTTGTAGCCCATGATGGAAAAAGCCCACAGCATGAGGATGAAACAGCACTCTTGTTCGTAATCCTTAAGGACTACGTAGAGCGAACGCTCCTCGGTAAATACTTCTCCTGTCGCGAGACGCTCTTCGCGAATCTCGAGGATTGCTTCGGCCTCGGGTCGAATATATGCAGCGAAAATCGAGTGGATGACCAGCGTGGCAACCAGGAGCGACCCTACTTGGTAGACAAATTCAAAGGGTAGGTTTTTTTTCATGTTGCGCTCTTAAATGTCAACAGGGAATGGAACAGCGATGTCTTCAGAAATGGCTTCACTTGGTTCGAATGTATCGGGTGTCCGGATACGCTCCTCCGGTTCTCCTGGCGGACGGGATTTTTCCAAGCGTTCCTCCTGAATTTCAATGTTAGAAGAATCTGCCTCGATTGGTAGCGAATCGGGATCTTCGCTGGATTGGACGTCCTCGGCCCGCGGGTCACCGGCGAACCCGAGTAACATGATGGACGCGATGGTGAGGAACGAACGGACTGAAGTCACGAATCCTCCGCAAATCGAGCAATTCGAAACCCAACGTCCTGCCTTGATTCGGTGCCGTAATCACGAAAGGAGAGTCGCAGATCGGTGATGGTGCCGTGCATCCAGCTTGAACCACGGATGACATGGTAGTCACCTTTCGCTGGTCCTACCGCACCAAGCGTAATTCCTGGTTCAGGAATTACGTAGTAGTCGTGGACCCATTCCGACACGTTTCCGCCGAGATCATAGATACCCTTAACGTTGGCTTGAAAGGTTCCAATGGGCGCTGCCACGATATGGTTATCGTTGTAACCAAAGATGATCCGGCCGACGACGTGCTGCGCAGATAAATCGGCGTAGTTGCCATGACGATTGGGTGGAGGAAGCTTGTCTCCCCACGGGAAACGAAGTAACGGTGACTGATCATTGAGATGCCGCGATACCCATGCCCATTCGGCCTCCAGGGGTAGCCGATACCCGATGGAGTCCTGGTTGAATCCCACTACTTTGCCGAATTCAACGTTATAAAACGGCTCAAGATTTTCTTGCTGGGATAACGAGTTGCAATATAGGACGGCTTCGATCCAACTGACGTTTGCGACCGGCTGGTTATCTTTGTTGAGTCGCTGGTCTTGGAACTCGCCGGAATCATGACCCGGCGCAAACGCAGTAAATTGAGCGTTGGTCACTTCGTGTTTGCTCAAGTAAAAGAGCCTGTCAAGTTCGACGGTACGCAGGACCTCATTGGCCCGTCGTCCCGGTTCTCGTCTGGAAGCACCCATGGTGATCCCGGTGGGAGACATGAGCATGAGTTCCTGTCCGGCTTGTGTCGTCCGCACCGGCTTTAGTTTTGCGAAGCGGGCTTCTTCTACGGTGAGAAGACGCACACGCAATCGTTGGGGGAACCGAGGTTGAGGCGTGATGGTAGTTCGATAACCAGCATGGCCATCCAACCGCAGTTCAATGTCGTGAGGTAAGGCGGTAAGAGTTAGCGTTAGATCTGAGTTGCCGTTACGTTTTCCATCGACCCAGATTTCCGCGTCTTGCGGCTCGGTAACGATCTGGACTTCGCCTGTTAGCGCTACAAGTTGGATCGAGACGCTGTTGACGGCTCCGGACCCGAGAGTAACGGATCGCTCGTAGGGATCGTACCCGACTTGAGAAACACGCACGCGATGCGGATTGTCAGGCGTGACTTCGATTTCTGCTGGGGTAACGCCCGCGTACAAGCCGTCGAGTGTGATACTGGCTCCCTCGGGAGTCGAATTGACGATGAGGGTACCGACGGCTTTCTTCAATTGGATCGGGCCGAGCGTCAGTTGTTGTTCGGGTTGAACGTACACGAGGTCACTCCAGGATTCGTATCCGGTCAGCGCGACGGTGATTCGATGTTCACCTTGGAGGACTTCGGCAGGCCCGGGTGTTATGAAATCTGATATCTCACCATCGATCAGAATCGTGGCACTCTCTGGTGTCGTCGGGATAGTTACATCGGCCCAAGCTGGACGTAGCGTGACAGCCAGGGTTTGTGCAATCTCACGGCCTTTGATATTGGCTGATACTTCGGTATCGAGGTATCGGTCGAGGCTATATCGAAAGGTGCCGTCGCCCGCCTCGATCAACGCGGTGACAGGAGTGGCACCAATCTCCTTACCGTTACGAAAAATCGTCGCACCTGGTGGATCTGATTTGAATCCAACGTGGCCGGGTAGCTTAGTCAACTCAAAGTTGAACGTCTGGTTACGGTTTGAACTTACCGAGATCGCGCGTTTTAAGGGGAAGTAACCTGGCGCTTTAGCGCTGATTTGATAGTTGCCCTTACGGAGCAGACGGTAACCAAGCACCGCTAGTTCGAATCCGCCAGTCACTGAGACTTCCGCTGAATCCGGTTCGAAGACTAAACGTACAGACTTTGCGGTAAAGCTGAACCAGAGGCCCCCAACGAGCGTGAGTAATAGTGATGCGAGGATTAACTGCCTTTTACCGGGTCGAAATCGGACAGAGGTTGCCGGTGATTCGGACGGCTTGAATCTCGTTGGATGTATTTGCCCGACGCGGATCTTCTCGCTCATCGGCTAAATCCGTTCCTGACACCGTACGGAAACGGGTCCCATCGCCGGCTCAAGGACGATCGTAATGAGCACATCCCTACAACCGTCACTACTCCCCAACAACGTGTAGCGCCCTGGGCGAAGACTGAGTTCGTGCCGCTCAAAAGTACCGAGCTTTCCCACACGATAGATGCTGACTTCAGTAACACTGTCCGACACGAGTACTAACGGCACTGGTTTTCCAGCCCGCTCTATCAATATCTGAAATGCTCTTTTTTTTGTTGCAAAAGTTGGGCCGCGGTCGGCCTGACCGAACGCGGCGGCAAGCGATTGCTTCGCCTTTGTGTATTCCTCTTCCGACGAGAGGACGTGAGGATCGTCCAAGTACCGATCCATGGTGTTGATAATGGCGATAAGGGCTCGGAGGTCTTCGCGTCCGTCTCTCGCGTAACGCACGGAACGATCGAGAAGGAGAGCTTGATCGTAGGCGGCGACCGCGTCAGCCCATCGACCGTCTTTTTTTGCACGTTCCGCGGCCGATCGTAATTCGTCCAATTTCGCTGACAAACGATTCTGTTTGGTCTGACGTAACCCATCGATTGCGACAGAATCATCGGGTTTCAGAACGAGGGCCTGGTCGAAAGACGAAATTGCCAGGTCGAACGAGTTGTTTCGCAAGGAAGTGAATCCCGCTGAAACGAATTGGTTGTAGCGTGCCTCTGTTTCAAGTTCAACGAGATTGGCAAGGACTTCGACAAGACCTTTAGTTTTTGGATCGAGGTCACGGAGTTCATCCAGCTTCGTGCGAGCACGGTCGAGATCGTTACGCAACAGCGATCGGTCAAATTCTCGAAACAGCGCCGAAATTGTTGGCAGGAGGGTTGCTCTGGCGCGTCCGTTCGTGGCGACCGGGTCGCTAGGAATAATGGTAAGGGCACGTCGGTACGACGCCGTCGCGGCAGCTTCATCGCGTTGATCGAGAGCGATTTGGCCGTTGACTATCGCCTGCGCGTATTGGGCGTGACCGTCGTCAATGAGTTGTTGTAATTCCGATGTAGCTTCCCGGTACGCGGTCATGGCTCTGGGGAATTCATTTACGACAAAGTATCTGTCGGCTACGGTCGCTTGTTCTTTGACATTCTCGTACGCGATAGAGCCCCACGCATCGACGTTCATTTCTTCTTCAAGTATCGCTTGCAATTCGACGAACGACGCCAACTCGACCGTAGCCTCTTCTCGGGCTTTTTCGCGTTCGAGATTGGCGTAGGGTGCGAGTTCTTTCGATACCTCGGCTTTCTTAGCAACCGGTTCGAGTTCCCTTTCCCTCGAGGAACGAATATCTGCAGTGCGTTCCTGAACCACATCGGGTAAGACCACAAACACCAGTACGCCAGCGACACATAGGGCCAATGCCACGATGAGCGTGCGCAAGCCGAGCTTTTGCTTGCTAGATGAACGGGTTTTTGGTGGCCGGCCGCGGGATAGGGGAGGCGGCGTCGGCGTTATTTTGGTAGGCGTTTCCGGTTCCATTGGATTCCCTAAATCAGACAAGTCTTCCTATGCCTAGTCGGCATCGAACACTAATTCTCCATTGGTTTTCGGATCAGCGACCCCCGTTTCCGCCAGATAGATCTTGCGTAAAATGCGTCGAAGCTCTTCGTATTGCTCATCAACGGTGCCCTGAAGGGCGATCGACTCATTCTCTAGTTCGATCGTATGAGGCATGATTTCTGCCTCCACCGACGTTCCCAGTTCGCGTAACACTTCGGCATGCAGTTGCGCATTTGCGCGTCTCGCAATACCCGCTTTGATCATCGCTGCGCCGCCAATGATGCTCACCGTTCCGCCGTATTGGGTGACGTAATTGTCGCTCGTTTGTGCGGCTATGCCGGCGATGATGCCCGCAGTGCCAGCAAGTAATCTTGCCCGGGCTTTGTTGCGTTCTTCGCGATACGCGATCGCTTCGCTGTAAGTGGCCCGACGCCAATTCTGGTAAGGGATAAACATTTCATTAGCGAAGCTCGAAAAATACTCATCGAGGGTATCGATGAAGAGGTACTCGCGTTCTCGAATCATGCGCACGCGCGACAACATCGGGTCATCGGGGGCCGGTAAACGGCGTATTTCATAGTTCCCTGGGGTCACCTCGATCACGTAATCTTCGAAGGCGTCGGTCGCAAAGTCCCGTGCGAATCGCATTTCGGCTGTCGTCCGTATGGCAAGGATCTCATCCTCGCTCAATGCCATCCTGAATCGGAGCAAGTCGTTAGCGATTCGGTTATATGTTGCTTGGTAGGGGTCAACATCGCGGGGTATTGACGCGTCGTACGCGTATTTACTTGCTAATGTCTCGTAGACATTGTCAATCCAGGTCTGACCACGCGCATCGAATGCAACCACATGAAGATTCAGGCGCTCGCCATCGGAATGCAAGATGGTCGCAGACACGGTCAAATCAACCGCGTATGAATGTCGCGGAACGACACGTACAGCTCCCCAGTTACCGGTAGATTGAAGCAGGTTCTTCGCGACGTAGGCCATGTAATTGGACTCGGCCCTACGAATTTCGGGCTGGATGTTCAACTCGTTTTGTTGATCGAACGACTCGGGTACGTTCGGGTCAAATACGGTAATGCCAACGTCAAGTAACAGATCTTCTGAGGGCGCGACGACGAGTGTTTCCGGTGGTGCCATGTCGACCGTTCGGACGGTTTGCGTGACACAGCCGTACAACTGAAGCAATCCGACAAGTAGCAGGAAGCGCCAAGGAGGGCAGCCAAGGAAGGTCTTCGCAGACATCAGGAACCCGATGTATAACGCCTGTAGTCGTCCCAGAGTGCTTGCCGGAGCTCGGGATCGGATTCGGCCATAGCGGCTTCACGTAGTTGCCGGGCGACCACATCATCGTCCCTGGCATCAGGTATGTCGGCCGGTAACGCCGTAATGACGGGTCCTGGCATCGTTACGGCACGCGTGTCCGTTCGGCCTGGGGTAGTGTCGGGCAGAGATCCTCCGCCCGAATTGGTTCCACCTCCCGTTGCCGTCTGCTCGATACCTGAGGTTATAACACGCTGATTTTGACCGGCACGATCATTCGATCGCGCGAGAACGATCTTTCGACCTTCAAGTATCTCACCATCGAAAACGTCCAACGCGCGCTCGAGTTCGTCGTCGCCGCGATTTCCCGATCCGCCTTCTTCATCGCCCTGCGCAGGGCTACCCGCTTGATTTTCGGCACCTGCAGTTTCGACCGATCGATCTCCTACCGATGTTCCATCGTTGGATTCGAGCGTTCCCGATTCCTCTGTACCTTCCATGCCAGCATCCGCATCGGCAACCTCCTCGCCAGGTAGTTCAGTTGCAGTTTCCCAGCCGTCGTCACGCTCTCCCGATTCTGTCTCCGCAGGAGCCGTTGATGGTGGCGTCGGCGTCCCACCCGCGGTTGCAGGTTGATCGCCTTGATCACTTGATGATGCATCGTCTTTTGTGGTTGTTGAATCCGGCATCGAAGAGGGCGAAGGAATCGATTGTTGGGACGTTGACGGTAGCGATGGAGTTGATGGTAAAGATTGTCTCGATGGCGAGGGCATCGATGGCGTCGAAGGCACCGATCGCTGTGAAGGTGATGGCATCGAGGGCATTGATGGGCTCGATGATGACGGCGATTGGGTCGACGGACTCGGTGAACCGCTCTGCGACGGTGGCTTTGGTGTCGAAGGTCGGCTGGTTGTCGACTGTGACGTACACCCGAAACTTAGCGTCAGCGCAGTTAGAGCGACAATCGAGAAAAGACGCCGCAGGCACCTATGGCCCATGTGCTCCTCCTTTGTACGCAAACTTTAACGTCATTAATGTGAATCCTGGGTGAACGTACTCCCATCAGGACCGATTGGGTAGTTTTGTTGTTACCGCGTTTCCAGCGTTTATCACCCGCAGGCGCCAGCGTGAAAACCTATCGATCGGGTCCATTGCTGCCGCCACGAGATAGGGGGCCGGGGTAGTAGGTAAAGGTGTGTGTGATTCGGACATCAGGCGTAATAACGGCTCTTCCATCTTCGAAAGCGGGCCGATAACGCGCTTTGCGGGCTTGTTTGCGAACCAGAAAATCACTCCCTGGGGGTTCGGCGTGTTCGGTGACCAAATTGGTGACGGAACCGCGTTTATTGACCGTGAAAGAAAGCTCAACGAAACCCTTGGTTGCCCGAGTGCGCGTTCCATCTGTGGGAGTTTTTGGTCCTTGTGGAAGTGCCAAATAAATGGGTTTTGGGGATCGGAGTTCCCGATCGATAAATGCAGTTGAGGAATGGCTGTCAAATGAGATCCAGACGTCTTCGTAGAGGATTTGCGCACGCTTATTTTGTTGGAAGAGAAGATACCAGTCAGCGAGATCGAGCTTAGCCGTAGCGATCTCTTCAATATCTGCGTCGCTTTGTGCGATCAACATTTTTACGATTTCGATCAAAGCGGTTTCGCCTTCGCGAAAGTTGTTTATGCGTGTGGGGGGTAGTCGACTTAGATCCCTCGCCGAGCCTTTACGCCGACTTGCAACGATAGCTTCAATATTGGGAATCTCTGCCGGCCTGAATTTTTCCAACCTATATGTACTTGCGATGCCGCGTAGGGCTTGGATAAGGATGGGGTGACCATCGCCGTAATGAGTTTGGGCAAGCGCACGAGCTTTCTCGTAGAACGTCCTTGCCATGAAGATGTTGTAGGTTCTTGAGTACCAATCGGCAAGAACGAAAGTACCCGGGATAAGCGCGATTTCATCTGCGCGCTGATCGAAATTTCGTTCGAGCACGTGGTAGGCGTATTCATGTCGATCGTTTGCCGTCGCAATATCGCCTTTGGCGTAATGTGCGTTCGCCTCCCGATAGACTACGGCCACTTGTGCGGGATCGTGAAGACCGGCGTTAACGCGGGTTACGTGCAGGGCCCGATCGTAGGCGTTGAGCGCGTTGTCGTAATCACCGTATCCGGCAAGCCCGTCGCCGAGTACTAGTAGTGGTTCGACCAGAGCACTGTCGTATCGTCCCCATAAGGCCTCGGTTCGGCCGATCTCACTTTCAGCCAGTCGGATTGCCTCTTCGTATTCGCCCGTCTCGATTTGATCTTTCGCTATCTCGAGCGCTTCGTTAGTGTCATTTACGTTGTTTAAAGAGAATGTATCAGTGGGCTGTATCGCAGACTCGGTGGCAACAGAGTCGCTTCCCAGTGCACCAATAGCGTGGTTTGTCAGAAGCGGCGCGACGACACATAGCAACCAGAGTTTATTTGTGCGCGATAAGTTTTCGCGCCATTGAAAAAGGACGAATCTTGGCTCCCTCGCGATCGATGATGAACTGCTAATCATCAGGATCTCACCAGCAAGCGTACGGTGTCCGCGGTGTGCTTGGTCTTTCTGGACACAGTCAACGGCGTGTTCGTTATGACGGATTCAGCTAAGATCGTCCATCGTGACGGATATTGAACACGAAATCGACACGCGCGGGTTGCTGTGTCCTGAGCCATTGATGTTGGTGAGGAATAAAATTCGCGAAATGACCTCGGGCGAATCCTTGCGCATCGAGTCCACGGACCCTTCGACAAAAAGGGACTTCACGAATTTCTGCCGTTTTATGGGTCACCAGTTAGTCCAGTGTTCGGAAAATGGGGATGTCTTCGAGTACGTCATTAAGAAGGGGTGACGACTTAGCGATATGACCCCAGAACATTATTTTGCTTACGGTAGCAATATGGATCCTGCTCGCGTGGTTGATCGCGGGATTCAATTTACGCGGATATCGGCTGCAGTTCTTGTTGGATACGACCTGCTTTTTAACAAGCGTTCGCGCGAGCAGAAGGGGGCGGGGCACGCGAATATTGTTGTAGAGCCGGGTGGACAAGTCGAGGGCGTTCTATACGAACTTGAAGGCCCAAATGAAATCGAGAAGATGGACGTGTTCGAGTATGTTCCTACGAATTACAACCGTGAAGTTGTGATCGTCACGACGCAGACCGACCAGCTACTTGCATGGGCCTACGTCGCGAATCCGGCAGTGGTTTTGTCCGGATTAACCCCGCCTTGTTGGTACATGACTCATCTTCTTGGCGGACGTACATATTTGAGCGATCGCTATATTGAAATGTTGGAGTCCGTCAAATGCATACCTTGAGTCATTCTGAAGTTGCGCGCGTGTTTAATCGCACTTTTCCTGACCGCGGCGTCGTGATGTCCGGTGGATATGCTGAGCCGCTATACGTCCCGGGCATCAACTCAGCGCAAATGCGATATACGCGTGACCATACTGAGAGTGCCTTGCACGAAGCTGCCCATTGGCGCATTACTGGACGACCGCGTCGGCGATTAACGGATTACGGGTATTTATATTCGCCACCGCTGGGAACGGGGATGGACCGAGCGCGATTCGAAGTTGCCGAAGTCGAGGCGCAGTCCATGGAATTGCTGTTTGCGGAGGCGGCGGGCAGCCAATTTCGAGCGCGTGCTGATGACATCAACGTATTCCCGTTTTTGTTGGAAGCGTTTAGGTATCGGATTCTCGAACGTGCCCACGAACGACGTCGGACGGGCTTGAGCAGCCACGCAGACAAAATCCGAGCAGCTCTTTATTTCGAACGACACCGAATCCGGACGTCGCTGCTACGTGGCTGAGAAGTGTGACTGCATCGTTATCGGCGCTGGTGCGGTCGGCCTTGCCGTTGCTAGGGCGCTTGCGCGCGCCGGACGGGAGGTCCTGGTACTAGAACGCCACGATGCTATTGGGACAGAAACGTCGAGCCGAAACTCCGAGGTGATTCATGCTGGAATTTACTATCCCACGGGCTCGCTGAAAGCTCGAATGTGCGTCCGGGGCAAAGAGCTCTTATACGAGCACTGCGAGGACTATCGTGTTCCCTACGAGCGAATCGGCAAAATAATTGTTGCTACGTCGACACGGCAATGTGACACGTTGCGCGACTATCAGCGGCAGGCGAAAGAGAACGGCGTTGGCGAACTGCGGTGGCTGTCGCAACGCGATGTGGAGAAGTTGGAACCCGCAGTCGCGTGCCGGGCCGGGGTTCTTTCGCCTAGTACAGGCATCATCGACAGTCATTCTTTCATGTTGAGTTTGCTTGGTGACCTTGAAGCGCACCACGGCGTAATTTCCTACCTCACTGAAGTGTCGGCAATAACCACGGATCCAGGTATTAGGGTTGCGTGTGATGGATTCGAATTGGCTCCGCGGATATTGGTCAATTCAACCGGTCTCGATGCACCGGCACTGTCACCTGTCACCGGAACGACGCATCGTGGATATTTCGCGAAGGGTCACTACTACGTTCTTTCGGGACGGTCGCCGTTTAACCGATTGGTTTACCCCGTTACAGGGGCCGGTGGTTTAGGCGTGCATGTAACGCTTGATCTTGCACATCAGACGCGGTTTGGTCCCGATGTGGTATGGACAGACAGTCCGGACTATACGTTTGAGACGTCAAATCTCGAGCACTTTATCCACGCGATCCGCCGTTACTATCCGGATCTTGATGCCAGTCGATTGCACCCGGGGTATACAGGCATCCGACCGAAACTGGCCCCTGCAGGCGCACCAACATCCGATTTCGTAATCAACGGTCCCGAGCGGACGGGTATTTCGGGATACGTAGATTTGCTCGGCATTGAGTCGCCCGGGTTGACGGCCTCTCTCGCTATTGCAGAATGGGTGGTTGAGCTCGTTGCTTAATGAAGGAATCGTAAGGAAACCGCTCGACGAATGATGGATTCAACCGATGCGACGCGGGTTTGCCTCGCGAGGCTAGATACTGCGGAAGGGCCCCGGCGACTCTTACACGGTCGGGGTGGCAGTTATACAGGGCATCGCCATGTGGTTGTCGATTGGTATCCCCCGTACGTTTTGATCGGGTCATTTGATGGAGAACACTATGCTGATCTCGCAGGAGAACTCGCAGCACGATCGGAAGTCGAAGGCGTGCTGCTCCAATCACGTCGCGGGCGAGAAACCTCAGCGAAGAGTGTAATAGGTCATGTTCCTGAGGAGTTTCTTTGCCAGGAACGGGGATTAACTTTTCGGATACGTCCGTACCGCGCACAGAATGTTGGCCTGTTTTTGGATATAGCGCCCGTTCGTGATTGGGTTCGCGAAAAGGCGCGGAACAAAAAAATCTTGAATCTCTTTGCGTATACCTGCGCCTTCTCGGTGTACGCGATGGCGGGTGGTGCCGAGGTTGTAATAAATAATGACATGAGCCGCGCAGCGCTCGATTGGGGACGGGACAATCATCGGATGAATCGACACGACTTAGGCCGGGTCAAAATGTTAGCGCACAACGTCTTTCGTTCTTGGGGCAAGCTCAGGAAGCTCGGCCCCTTCGATACAGTGATTTGTGACCCGCCGACCCACCAGCGGGGCAGCTTTGTTGCCGAGGCGGATTATGCGCGGGTGATTAAACGTCTAACTAGCCTAGTAAAACCCGGAGGTGATGTGTTGATCTGTCTTAATTCCCCATTTCTCGGCAGACGGTTCATCGCGGACCAAATGAGTCGGTACGCCGACAAACTCACTCTCCAAGATTGGCTGCGGACCTCAACGGATTTCAACGAGGTAAATGCCGAAGCCGGGCTAAAGGTTGGCCACTACCGCCATGGAACGACCTAAATAAGGCCGAGGCTTGAACTCGCTGCGGCACTAAAGCTGACGGTGGCGTTTATGTTTGCCGGTAATGTTCGAGAAAATGTCCGATGCGATCGATCGCAGTTGTAAGCTCTTCAGCGCGAGGCAAAAAGACGATACGGAAGTGATTCGGTTCCGGATGATTAAAGCCGCTGCCTTGCACAACGAGGATTTTTTCTTGTCGTAGCAAGTCGAGCACGAATTTCTCGTCATTCGAGATATTGAAACGGTCCACATCTATGCGAGGAAATAGATAGAAAGCGCCCTTGGGTTTAGTACACTCGAGCCCTTCGATGGCATTTACACGCTCGTATGCGGTATTTCGCTGTTCGAAAAGCGCTCCACCGGGCCGTAGGTATTCGTTGATACTTTGGTAGCCGCCGAGTGCAGTTTGAATTGCATGTTGTGCAGGTACGTTTGCACAGAGTCTCATCGAGGCCAGGATATTCAAGCCTTCCAGGTAGTCTTTGGCTCGATGTTTGGGACCGCTAACGACCATCCATCCCATCCGGAAGCCGGCGACGCGATAAGCTTTCGACAGCCCATCAAACGTTAACGTAAGAACGTCCTCAGAAAGTGATCCGAGGGGGATATGTTCAACGTCGTCGTAAACGATCTTTGAATAGATTTCATCCGAAAATAACACGAGGTCTTTCTGTCTCGCCCAACCCACGATGTCGGTTAGCGCTTGGCGTTCGTACACAGCGCCGGTAGGGTTGTTTGGGTTAATGACTACGATCCCACGCGTTTTACGATTTGTTTTCTCGCGGATGTCATTGATGTCGGGTTGCCAATCTGACCCTTCATCACATCTATAATGGACGGGATTGGCGCCGCTCAGGCGAGCGGCGGCGGTCCACAGCGGATAATCTGGCGCGGGTATGAGAATTTCGTCGCCGTCGTTTAACAATCCCTGCATAGCCATGACGATGAGTTCGCTGATTCCGTTACCCAGGAAAATGTCAGCGACATCTACATCCGCGATGCCCGTCTTTTGATATTCCTGCATCACCGCTTTACGCGCTGAGTAGAGGCCTTTTGAATTCTCGTATCCCTGGGAGTTAGGAAGATTGTGGATAACGTCGCGCAGTATTTCTTCAGGTGCATGGAACCCAAAGGGTGCTGGATTGCCGATGTTCAATTTGAGAATCCGATGGCCTTCCTCTTCGAGTCTTTCGGCTTCGTGCAGCACGGGCCCGCGAATCTCATAGCATACGTCACTGAGTTTCGAGGACTTAACGATAGGTCTCCGTCCAGCCGGGGCCAGATCGATCATCTTATTAGGTTGGTGTTCGCTCCGTTGCATCCGATCTGCGGGTCCGTAAAATCTAAATGTAGACAGACCACGCATCGTAGCAGGAGGCCGTAACATGAGTAAGGTCGTCAAATCTGACGAAGAATGGCGTGCCGAATTGTCGCCACACGAATTTGAAATTACGCGGCGCGCGGCGACGGAACAAGCTTTTACGGGCGAATATTGTGAAACCAAAACGCCAGGTACGTATCTATGTCGATGTTGTGGTGAACCGTTATTTGATTCAAACACCAAATACGACTCAGGAAGTGGTTGGCCCAGCTTCTACGAGCCGATCAACAGTGAGGTGGTTGATACCCGCGAAGATCGAACAATGTTCATGTTACGCACCGAAATTCTTTGTTCACAGTGTGACGCTCATCTCGGTCACCTGTTCCCTGACGGCCCAGCTCCGACAGGACTCCGTTTCTGCATGAATTCGGCGTCGCTTAAACTTGATACGTCTGAAGAGAACGAATAGTTGCTTTCGGTAAGAATTGATAAACGCATACCGTACTGTCCCTAGAAACCGGCTGCCATTCCTTCTTTCCGATGATCGGAAGCGGCACAGTACCCTTCTTTCAGGGGACAAATAAGTTGGGCGCCGCCAAATAACCCTTCGTCAGTCACCAAAACTGCATCGTGTCCTCGCTCGTTAAGAGCTTTGATGGTTTCAAGTGGCGTGCCTGTTTCAAGTGCTAAACGGTAATCTGGACTGACGTGCCAACGCGGAGCGTCGGAGGCGGCTTGTGGGTTTTCGCCATGGTCGAAAACGCGCGTAACCATTTGGACGTGGCCTTGGTGTTGCATGTGGCCACCCATGACGCCAAATGCCATCGCCGGACTGCTGTCGGCATGGGTCACGAATCCAGGAATGATTGTGTGGAATGGGCGTTTCCCACCCGCGACTTCGTTTGGATGACCATGAGTAAGCACAAACCCGCTGCCCCTGTTTTGCATCGAAATCCCTGTGCCATCGATCACGATTCCTGATCCAAAGCCCCGATAATTAGATTGAATCATCGACACCATACAACCGTCCGCATCGGCGGTGGTTAAGTAGACGGTATCTTCAGAGACGGGCAAGGACACAGGTGGGGGCTGAGATGCGGTAGTAGCTATCGCGTTTGCTGCGCGGGCGATCGAACCGGGCTCAAGTAGTTCGCTTGGCGGCATCTCCATGGCGTCCGGATCCGCGAAGTGCTCGAATGCAGCTCTGATGGCAATTTTCATTGCCTCGACCTGATGATGGATCCAATTGACTGACCCGGGTTCCATCGATTGCACGTCAAGATGTTCCAGGATCGAAAGTGCGATCTGTGCCGCGAGCCCTTGTCCGTTGGGCGGGATTTCGTGAAGTACGACCTCCCGGTACGGCTGCCCGATAGGGTCGGTCCAGAGCACGCTGTGGTTATCGAGATCATCATGGGTCATCACGCCGCCTTCCCGTTGACTTTGCCTGACAATTGCATCGGCGAGCCGCCCTCGGTATATCGACTCCCCCTCGGTACGCGCGATATCGGTAAGCGTCTCGACGAGATCGGATCGTTGAAATACTTCGCCAGGACCGGGTGATCTACCTTGAGGAGCGAAGTGCTCCTGGAAACTGCCGAAGTCCGCGAACGATTCGACTGACCACGACCAAACGGAAGCGGTCTTAGTACCGACCAGGAATCCGTCACGTGCATAGCGGATGGCGGACTCAAAGAGATCCCCAAAGGGTAGTTTGCCGAATTTCTTCGATAGCGCGGTCCAGGTGCTAACGGCGCCAGGCACCGTGACCGAGTCCCATCCCCGGGTAGGCATGTTGGCTAGGCCTTTAAAACGATCGGGCTTCCAAGCTGCGGGAGATTTTCCCGAGCCGTTGATTCCAGTCAGGCCTTGCCCATCCCAGACAATTGCAAATGCATCGCTTCCCACTCCATTCATCGCCGGTTCGACGACGGTGAGCGTGATTGCGGTTGCAATTGCGGCGTCGACCGCATTGCCTCCACGCCGTAGTATGTCAATGCCGGCCTGGGTCGCGAGCGGTTGAGATGTTGCGACGGCGTTTCGGGCAAATACCGGCGCCCGTCTGGATACGTACGGTAAAGACCAGTCAAACATTGCCTGACGATACGCTGTGGTAGTCCTACTTGCAGCTTACCGCAATCTGTCGACTGCTCGTCAGCGTTAACGATTGCGCGATCGGAGTAAATTTGCGGGCGCGTATTGATCTGTTAGGACACGGGCGTCGCGGTCCCAGTCGGGGGTCCGAGACATGTGATCAGGATAATTATGGATGGGGATTCGATACGCTCGTAGGCGCTTGCGCCATTGCTGGGCGCGCCGGTGCAATACATCGAGATCGGGTAACCCAGCCATCGATACCAAAATGATCCGATTGCTGCTCGGATACTGCTTGAAATTAAAATAGTCGCCGAAAACGGATTCATACGTGACCGACTCGTGATCATAGAGACGGCTCTGGGAAAACGTGTTGGCGACTAGTGTCCCGTTGGTACCTAGCAAGATCCGCGTCTCTTGGAGGAATTCACGTGTCATCAAATGTTCCGGAATATAGTCGCCGTTAAACGCATCTAAGATGATGAGGTCATAGTGTTCGCGGCGCATGACGGCTCGCTTAGTAAAGATACGCCCGTCCGTCACGAAGACATTTATGTGTTCGTTACGTTGGAACCCGAAATACTCTTCGGCAATTCGCACTACGACAGCATCGATTTCGACAACGTCAATGAGTGCTTCTGGGAAAAGTTCGTTCAACGCAAGGGGCAGGGTCCCGCCGCCAAGGCCAATTACAAGTACTCGTTGGGGATCGGGAGCGAGCAGAAGACCTGCCATCATCATTTGGATATAGGTAAAAACCATCCGTCGGGTATTCCTAAGATCGATACAACTTTGATTGCGTTGATCGCGCCGGATCGAAAATAGAAGACAACGGCGAGAGCCAGTGTCGTCGACCAAAATCGTCTGATACAACGACTGTTCGCGGTGAACAATTCTTGCCTGTACTGGGCTCGTGATGATCAACGTAGCGACCATAAAGAGAGCTATGGCCGATCCCGTCATCCGAATCGTGCCGCAATCCATGAAACCAAGCCGAGGATGAGGAGCGTCCCAGATAGTAGGAAAATGATGGTGTCCATCTGAAACCAGAGTACGAAGTAGAAGCTCGTCGCGAGGGTTCCAAGGGCACTACCGATGGTCGATAAAAAATAGAGTGTGCCGGCAGTATTTCCTGCGCGATCAACGTTGATGACCAGTAATCGAACGGCATACGGCGAGATCAATCCAAGAATGAAGGTGGGTGGGGCAAAAAGAAATAGCGCAGCAACGAACGACCCCCAGCGAGGGTCGGTGATTGCCTCGAAAACTCGTTCCATGACCGGCCCGGTGATCATTGCAAGCGGGTAAAGCGTTGCCGCAGCTGCGAAAAAAATGAGAGAAAAACGTTTCAGCGATGGGTTGAACAACGATAGCTTACCTCCGGTCAGGTAGCCGACCGAGAGTGCGAGCATGAATACCGTTATTACGCTACCCCAAACGTAAATGCTGCTACCAAAATATGGGGCCAATAACCGGCCACCGAGCAATTCGAGCGACATAATTACGAAGCCGCTGACAAATGCGAGGACGCTGACGAGAAGATTCTTCATTGCAACAAGCTCATTGAACCACCTGGTGACCGTATGGTCGTGAACAGCCATGCCGACCGGATCGTGTACTCGGCATTCTCGTTGGTCATGGGGCTGGATAGCGCAATTGCGTTGGACTTCATGGACTGTTAATTATGCGAGAGAATCCTGTTTCATTGGGCTCGTTGGGACGCCTTGCTTTTGCTAGCGTAGCGTTCGTGTCGGCGTTTGATCAATGTTTGGTTTAGTTAATGCGGTTGAGGAGCAACGATGGAACTTGGGGTGACGGTACGCAATATGGGCGCGGAATCAGATCCGGCGGTGATTTCCAGATGCGCAAAGTTGGCGGAAGACGCTGGTTTTGAGTCACTTTGGATTACGGATCACATTGCAATTCCACCAGATGATGCCGAGGGTTCGGGCGGGCGTTACATTGAACCCTTAATTACTTTGGCTTGGCTCGCCGGTGCGACCGAGCGAATATATCTTGGTACGGGCGTACTCATCCTCCCTTACCGTGGGGCTTTGATGACAGCCAAACAGGTTGCGAGTCTCCAGGAACTATCGGAGGGTCGACTTCTATTAGGGGTTGGGATCGGTTGGATGGATGCTGAATTTCGCGCCTTAGGGTTGGAACGACGTCGACGCGGTGCTGTATCCGATCAGACGCTGCAAATTCTGAACGCGTGTTTTGACAGCGATGAGGTGGAACTCAACGGTCAACGATTTCTTTTCAAGCCGAGACCGAACAAACCGCCGATATTCGTAGGTGGCCGTGCTCCTCACGCCCTGCAGCGCGCAGCGCTTTTTGGCGACGGCTGGATCCCCATGGGACTTGAACCAGAGAGTGTTCCGGAGTTGCGCGACCAATATCTTGGATACTGCGAACGTGCTGGTCGAGCCGCAGGATCTATTACGATCATGGGGGGGCTGCCCCCTGCTGATGGTTCGCGCTCACGGGCGCGCCTCGACGCATATCGTGACGTAGGAATTGAACGCTTTGTTTGCGGTATTCGTTACCACACCGTGGACGAGTACCAGCGTCAGATCGATATGCTGCACTACCTCATAACGTAGGTGCGCGCCTGTTTCTGCTTGCAGTATCCCGTAGCCTTGGATCCATGACAGCCCCAATGGCCCAGTTTCCCCGCTTATCGGCCTTTCCAGTTAGGTGGCCGTTTTTCCGAAAAGGCCTTGGGACCTTCGATGAAATCTTCGCCGGTCGACATCGCACGGACGGAGTCATACGGTATTTCCATCGACTCTTGCAACGATCCCATGGATAAGCTTCGGTAGACCACGTCTTTACTTGCCCGGATTGATAATGGAGCGCATTCGAGGATCTGACCTGCCCACCGCCGCGCCGCGTCCATCAATTCGTCGTGGGGTACGACCTCGTTTACAAAACCGAGTTCGTAACCTTCTTGTGCGGGTACATGGCGACCGGTGAGAATCATGCCGAGAGCCCGCTTGGACCCGATTTGACGCGGCAGTCGCTGCAGTCCGCCAGCGAGTGCCGCGAGGCCCACCTTTGGTTCTGGTAGAGCGAAGATCGCGTTCTCTGAAGCGATGATGAGATCGCACGAAAGCGCGATTTCAAAGCCGCCACCCATGGCCACGCCGTTTACCGCGGCGATAACGGGCTTCGTCATATCGAATCGAGACGAGAGTCCTCCAAATCCTCTCGGTGTCGGAACCCGTTGACCGCCCTCGGCTTGGTAGCGAAGATCGTTACCGGCGCTAAAGCCGCGACCTTCGCCTGTGATGATCGCGACCCAGAGATCGTCGTTATTTGCGAATTCATCAAAAACTTCTCCTAGCTCTGCATTCGCTGGAGGATGGAGGGCATTCAATCTTTCCGGCCGATTGAGCTTTACCGTCATCACGTGATCGGCTTTTTCGACGTTACAAAATTCGGGCATGCTTCCCCCTAACATGTTGTAGTTTCCAATCCGTGAGTGCGAGAGGGTTTCGACAGATACGCCTCACAACGCTCGATGGACGAAGGAGTAGTTTCCCTATTGCATTGGATGCACGTCAAGCGAACTTGAGGTTGTTTCTGTGGTTGCGGACAACTGTAAGGCAGCGCCGTAGACTTAAGCGGTGTCCGCGTGTCGGTCGATCACGGCGCATCCCACTAGATCTCCAAGGACGTTAGCTGCGGTTCGGACAGTGTCGAAGGGCGTTCGACTATAAGGAGTATCAGTATTCCTTCCAGTGGTATCCCGAAGGCGAGAGGCGCCATTTGCATACTGGCCATCGATCCTGAAGGAATACCGGGTGCGCCGATGGGGGCGCGCATGAAGACGATGAACACGGTGACGGTGGCAGTGGCATTTAGATCAAGCCCGAAAAGGGACGCTAGAAAGATTGTAGCAATACCCTCAAACGGTGCCGTTCCGTCGATGTTAATGGTCGCGCCAACCGGTAGCATGAAACTTGCGGCGGTCGAGTTAATATCTAGACCATTGGTGGCTTGAAAACTGACCGGTGGCGTTGCAGCGCTCGATGAGCTTGATAACGCGACGACGATCGGTCGCATGGTTTTCTTGGCTAAAGTAACGAGCCGAATGCGGTCGCCTAACGAGGCGATGGAGGGTTGGACGTTCACCATATGTATGAGGGTGGTACCGATCACGACGCCAGAGAATGCCGCGAGCTGGCCGATTTACGTCAAATTTGCGTTAGCCATCATTTGATAGACGATTCCGATGATGCCGATTGGGACCACCCACACGGCCCAACTCGCCAATTTGTAGATTGCGTTGGTGATCTCGTGGATGGATCGTTTCACTACACTATCGCTCGGAAGGACCATCAGAAGTGACAGCCCCACGACGATGCTGTTTGTGACGATCCTAACGATGTTGAGTTCCGTAAGTGCGGCAAATGGATGAACCAACATTTTTAAGATTAGGTTACGAACTAGGCCACCGAACGTATTTTCAGAGGTCTCAATTAAGGTGGCGTGGTCGCTACCGTCGTGAATTCGCTAAGCGCCGGCGCGTTCGTCCAAGGGTGGAATAGAAAAACGTCAGGCCGAGCGCGATGGCGAACGCAGTGGTCATTCCGTAGTAGACGACGGTCAGTGTTCCGATTCGGCGGAGCTGCTTTGCAGCATCCAACCGAACTATTCCAGACAGCACCGCGAAAAAAACCAGCGGGGCGACAATCATTTTAAGGACTGATAAGAACAGTTCTTTGAACAGTGGGGCAGATTCCAGTAGCCATGAGGCGCCGGGTAATGCCCACGCCAAGAAAAAGCCGACTAACGCGGCCCAAAGGACTGCGGCGAAGAGATACTTCTGCATCAAAGAACTACCAGACGACTCAACATGCTAGTTTGACGCGCGTACGGCGAAGGTGACCGCCAAGCGGTGGCGTGACCGTTACGAAGGGTAGGGACTATGCTTCCTGGGCTTGTCGGGTTGAGTATTTTTCGTGCGAGTTCGTCGCCATGGAAACACCGCGTCGTCCGCCTAAAGCATGAATTTTCACAACCGGCGAGACCACTGTATGCCCTTTGATCCGATCGTGATGGTTTCACGTTTGTTCATCCGAAAGACAAAGCCCACGTTGGCCGTGGCAATGGGATCGCGCCCAAAATACCAACGTTTTCCCAACCGTAACGCGGGGAGCCTTAACTCTCGACTTGCCGGCTTTCGAAGCCGATTGGCTGAGACGTCGAGTGAAAGATGCGCCTGCGTCACGATGGTGTCGGGTCCGTTCGCTTGGGACGAGGCCGTGGGTCCGGTTGATGGCATAGCGATCTCGGCCGTATCGACGCGGTTTTCAGACCCCGTGACCGAAACGCACAAGGTGCTACATGCAGTAATCAAAACGATATTAGATACTCTGCCCATTCGCGGCAGTGTGACGTGGAATATTGAATCTAGGTTGGAGATTCGTGGAGGATCTTTGAAAATATAATGAAGGACAGTCTAATCAAGAACGAACTATCACTAACTATCTGATTTATGAAGATAAAAAGAGTGTGCACGAGGGTGGTCGGACGGGTTGCACGATATGGCTTCGCCAGGATCTTTTGGATGTTTTAGGAAGAGACCACTGACTGTCACCAAGAGCTTTTCAATGTTTCGTCCTCTGTCGATGAATATCGGTGTTCGATACGCGGGTTCCTCGCACGGGTACCTCTCCCTCGTAACGTTCGTTGCTTTGGCGAGTCTCGCGTTATCCGTTTCGGTCCTTCTATTCGTTCAAGGTGTAGTTGCTGGGTTTGAAAGGGAACTGACGAATCGGATCTTGGGTGTAATCCCGCACGTGTCGGTCAGCGCGCGCGAATCGATATCGGGTCCATCGGAACTACTCCAGCGTATCCGAGGTATCCCCCACGTGGAAGGTTCGGCAGCCGTGATCGAGGGACCGGCGCTGTTGTCTGTGGGTCAAAAGGTTCGCGGAATAACTGTCACAGGGATCGAGCCCGATCAGTATCGCCAGGTTTCACGGATGCACCAATACGTACGAGATAGCGGCGTCATTGCACTGATCCCCGGGCAATATGGGATTGTTGTTGGGAATCAACTCGCCAAAGAGTTGGGTTTGACAATCGGTAGTCCAGCGACCGTGGTGCTCCCGGATGTGACTGTCACCCCACTGGGGGCATTCCCGCGTCAAAAGTCGTTTCGCGTTCAAGGGATATTCGATACCGGGTCACAGCTCGATCAGCGCTACGTGTTTATTCACCGAATTGATGCAGCGAAGCTGTATCGATTAGGCCAAGGCGTTCATGCCATCAAAGTGCGGCTCGACGACCCGTTACGAGCCCGTGGCGTTGGGCTTGAAATACTTGCGCTACTGAGCGACGAACTCGCTGTTTCGACCTGGTTCCAAACGTACGGACCGCTATACAGCGCGATTAGGGTTCAAAAAGGAATGATGCTTCTACTTCTGTCCTTGTTAGTCGCTGTGGCCTCCATCAATCTTGTTTCAACGCTGGTAATGATTGTGAGTGAGCGGCGTGGCGATATCGCCATCCTACGGACGATGGGAGGCAATCGGTCGCTGATTATCGCAACGTTCGTGATTCTAGGGCTGGCGATTTCAGCCGTCGGTGTCGCTACCGGTATTGGACTCGGTTACGTTCTTGGAATTTTAGCCGAGGCCGGCTTTCCTATGCTTGAATCCCTCCTTGGATTCAAACTCATGGGCGAGTACGTGGTCGACACATTGCCGTTCGAATTTGCCCTAACCGACGTAAGGAATGTCGCTGGTATTGCGGGATTGCTCACGCTGTTAGCAACCCTGTATCCAGCCTGGCGGGCAAGTTCCTCGAGTCCCGCGGAAGCACTTCAACATGAGTGATGTCTTATCAGCTCGAGACCTTTGTAAACGGTACGTAGATGGGGAGCGGGAGCTGCAAGTCCTCAATGGCATTGACATAGACGTTAGGGCGGGTGAGAGGGTGGCGGTTGTGGGCCGCTCTGGCACAGGCAAGAGTACGTTGTTGCACATACTTGCAGGCTTGGCTGACGCTGATGTCGGAGAAGTGCGGGTTGTTGGTCAAAGTATGACGTTTGCGTCAAGCGATGGCCGGGCCGCCATCCGCAATCACCACATGGGCTTCGTCTATCAATTTCACCACCTTTTACCCGAGTTCTCGGCACTCGAAAACGTGGCAATGCCTCTGATCGTTTCTGGTCGCACGTCGGTCGAATCGGAGGAACGCGCGATGAACCTGTTGGATGCCGTTGATTTGGTCGAGCGCCGTGGTCACCGACCACATCAACTCTCTGGCGGCGAACGCCAGCGTGTCGCTGTAGCCCGAGCGATGGCAACCGAGCCAGACATCCTGTTGGCGGACGAACCCACAGGTAATCTTGATCGAGACAGCGCATCGCAAGTGCTCATGCTGATGGAGGATATGAGTGTCGCGATGGGCACAGCCTTTATCGTGGTGACGCATGACGCGTCGATCGCCGAGAAGATGAACCGCTCATTCGTTTTGGAAGACGGCAAGCTGAATGCGCAACCAACTGCTAATTAAACGTTTTCCCTCGGTCTGGATCGCGCTTCGTTATCTCTTCCGACGGACCAACGTGTATGCGGCTTTAATCAATTGGGTCTCGTTTGTGGGACTAGCACTCGGAGTGACGATTCTCACCGTGGTGACAAGTGTTATGAATGGGTTCGATCAAGAGGTGAAGGGCCGGCTTCTCGGTGTTGTACCGCATGCCTTTATCGACACCAGTGTCATAACTGATTCGGATGTCAAATCTATATTGGAAACGCCGGAGGTGGTTGGTATTGAACGACTGTACCAGGGCGAGGCCATGATCTCCCAGCCCGGTGCAGCCCAGGCAGTGAAGATCTACGGAATCGATCCAGAAGACGGCGGCAGTTTCATCGCGAATTCCATGGTGTCTGGCTCAATCCCGCTGCTAACGGGTGCCGGTGTTGCGCTGGGAGAACCGCTTGTGCGCTTGATGGGATTTGCGCTCGGCGATCCGGTCGTTCTGGTATTTGCTTCGCCGACGGGATCGGGGATCGTTCCGGCGGTGCAACGGTTTCAGCTCGTTGCAACGTTCACCGTCGGAGCCGATCCAGATTATCAGTTAGCCATCATTGATATTGCTCGGATCGAAGAATTGGGGCTTACAAACGCAGGCAGATTAGGTTGGAGGGTGACACTTGCCGATCCTCTTTCGGTTGGATCGTGGTCTTTGCCTCTTGACGTACCGGTACATACCTGGGCTGAACAATTCGGTGAATTGTTTCGCGCCATCAGGATCGAGAAAGGCATCATGTTTGCACTATTAGCACTCGTTGTCGGAATTGCCGCGTTCAATATGGTGTCCAGTCAGGCGTTGCTGGTAAACGATAAGCGAGGAGACATCGCGATTCTTAGTACGATGGGCGCTCGCCGAGCGGTGCTGGTCTCGATATTTTTGGTTCAAGGGCTTTTCATTTCGCTGGCCGGAATAGCGCTTGGACTCCTTCTTGGGGTAACCATTGCATCGCATGCTGATACCGTCGTTGCGGTGCTCGAATCGGCAACGAACGCGAACATAATCGACGGGACCTATTTTTCATCCGTCCCATCTGAAACAAAAGGTGGGGATCTTATCGCCATCGCACTGATCTCATTTGGTTTGTGTACGGCGGCTGTGGTTCGACCAGCGATATTGGCAGCCCGTGCAAAGCCGGCGCAGGAATTGCATTTGCGCTAGACGCTAGAAATGTCAAGAAGTGATGGGTTTTTAGCGCCTTCTTAGACGCTGTTTCCAACGTCGAACGATGTGGATCCTCCAGAGTATTCGGGATACCAACATGCCCGATAATCCTGACACCCAGCCGCAAATCAAACACCCGGCAAGTAACGGCCACCCGATCTGTCCGATCTGGTTGGAAAGCCACGCCCACGACAAATCAACGCCCGTGATGATCACTTGAGTGTCCACATTGAGTATGGGGCTCTGTTTCGACGCCGACGTCTTCGATTTTGTTATGTCGATTTTGGAGAAAAAACACGTCAATGAGGGTCGATTTCGCGTCTGAGATGTCGGTTCGGATCAGCTTGAACAGTGCGTCCCGATGCATGTAATAGGCACACGCTTGGATCGACGTCGTACCAGTATAATGTCCCTGCTGATGATACGACTGACGCTCGATCGAATACGCGGAGTTGGACGCGAGATACACGAGGTTACCTCATGCTAAAAAAGTGTCTATTTCCTGTCGCTGGATACGGCACACGCTTTCTGCCGGCGACCAAAGCGATGCCGAAGGAGATGTTGCCCATTCTTGATAAACCGCTTGTTCAGTATGGAGTTGAGGAAGCAGTAGAAGCTGGTATACGTGACATCGGATTTGTGACCGGCCGTGGAAAGCGCGCCATCGAGGATCACTTTGACGTTAGTTACGAATTAGAGGACCACGTGAAGGGGACCGCGAAGGAAAGTGCCCTGGTTGGTATACGTGATCTTATCGACCAATGTACTTTTTCGTATACCCGTCAGGTAAAGATGCTGGGGCTGGGACACGCCGTTCTTACGGGACGCTCGATCATAGGAGACGAGCCTTTCGCCGTCGTGTTAGCGGACGACCTTTGTTTTGGTGACGGAGGGGGCGTTCTCGCTCAAATGGTTGAGATTTTTGCAGAGTACCGTACCTGTGTTGTCGCTGTTGAAGAAGTACCCCTTGAGAGTACACACCAATACGGGGTGATCGCTGGCGACGAGTTGTCAAAGGACCTGTACCGTGTGTCCAACATGATCGAAAAACCGATGCCGGGTACTTCACCTTCAAATTTAGCGATCATCGGACGTTACATCCTTACGCCCGATATCTTTGAAATATTGCAACAGATCGGACCGGATAGGAGAGGCGAGATTCAGATTACCGATGCACTCGCCCAGCAGGCAGAGCAAGGCAAGGTGCTTGCATACCGATTTAAAGGAAAACGTTTCGATTGTGGCTCTTTGGATGGTTATGTAGCCGCAACGAATTTTTGTTATGAAGAGCTTCTTGCAAAGAGGGAGAAATAGAACGCCTTGAATAGGGAACGATCCCACGCATGAGGTGCCCGATAATTCCACTTATAGATGGCGGTCCTAGGAGTGTCGTGATTTTGAGGACCTTGGATTTGTTCGGGAACATCGTGCAGATGAGTTCTACCGCGTGAAATCGGAGATGGCCGCTTCGGAGCCTACGAGCAGAGGTGACTGGGCCCTCTATCGCCGCTTACTCCGGTATCTGAAGGGCCAATGGCTTCTTTTTTTTGTGGCCGTTGTTGGGTTTTTACTCGGCGCCGGTGCCGAAGCTTTTTTTGCGCAAATACTTGGGCAGGTCGTCGATTCTTTTGATGCGGATTCAGACGTTCATATTTGGTACTT
This sequence comes from Pseudomonadales bacterium, assembly GCA_046582115.1. Lineage (GTDB taxonomy): Bacteria > Pseudomonadota > Gammaproteobacteria > Pseudomonadales > Azotimanducaceae > UBA11889. The sequence goes on from JAYGFA010000006.1 coordinate 44,828, forward strand.
CCCCTCGCTGATCGTATTAGCAGCCGTCGTGCGCGCTTTTGGGTCAATTACCGGGGAACTCCTTCTCTCACGCATTTCATTTCGTGCGATCCATATTCTTCGCTGTGAACTGTTCGACAGCCTGCTGGTGGTGCCCAGTGCCTTTTTCGAGGCAAGCGCACAGGGGCAGATCGTCTCTCGACTGACGTTCACGACAGCTCAGTTAAGGGATACCGCGACAGACGCGCTCAAGATCATTTTCCAAGATGGTGGGAAATTGGTCGTGTTGCTCACGTTTATGTTCTGGCAAAACTGGCTGCTCACCGCAATTTTCCTTTTGGTCACCCCACTGGTTGGTGGTGTCGTTCGATACGCGTCCAAGCGTTTTCGACGGATAAGCGAGCGCATACAGAGTTCCATGGGCGACGTGACGCACGTTGTCTCGGAGGCAGTTACCGGGTACCGCGTCATGCGCGCCTTTGGTGGGGAGAAATATGAACGGGGTCGATTCTCGGTGGCTAGCGATCGCAACCGTCGGCAAAACTTGAAAATGGTTGCGACCAAAGCATCTAGCGCGCAAGTCATTCAGGTCTTCGTTGCTGTTTCTATTGGTGGCCTGATCGGATTGGTGTTCCAGCCGGACATCGTTGGCGCCATGACCCGAGGCGAGCTCATCACCTATATTGGTCTGGCCGGCTTGCTTGCGAGTCCGATCAAGCGACTTTCTGATGTCAACGCACGATTGCAACGTGGTCTCGCGGCGGCGAGCGACGTTTTTTCGCAGATCGACCAAGATGCTGAGCCAAACGAGGGAACTTATGAGGGCGATCGCGTTAACGGCAAGGTCGAGTTTCGAAACGTTTCGTTTCGTTATGCGAATAGCGCCCAAGCAGCGCTTTCGGAGATCAACATCACCATTCTACCGGGCCAAACAATCGCTTTGGTCGGCCGGTCAGGTGGCGGGAAGTCGACCCTGGTGAGCTTGCTCGCTCGTTTTTACGAGCCAACTGAGGGAGAAATATCCCTAGATGATGTTCCCGTCACCCAATACGAATTAGGCAATCTTCGCCAACAAATCGCACTGGTAAGCCAGGACGTTGTGCTATTCAACGACACGTTGCGCGCAAACGTTGCCTATGGATCGCTTGGCGATGCGTCGGACGACGCCATTTTCGAAGCGCTTGGTCGTGCCAATGCAGAAGAATTCGTTCGGGCTTTACCCAATGGATTGGATACCGAATTAGGGGATAACGGCGTTCTGCTTTCGGGTGGACAGCGCCAGCGAATAGCAATTGCACGGGCGTTTCTCAAGAACGCACCGCTTTTAATTCTTGATGAAGCGACTTCAGACCTAGACACCGAGTCGGAGCGCCTCATTCAAAATGCGCTCAAAGAGGTCATTCGGGACCGAACAACTGTGATGATTGCACATCGCTTATCGACGATTGAAAAAGCGGACGTAATATACGTGCTGGATGGGGGCGCTATTGTCGAGCAGGGCAGTCACGACGTGCTCGTGCGGCAAGATGGACCCTACAACGTATTGTATCGGTCACAGTTCGAAGAGGACGACGGAGAAGGTAAGAAGATCGCTCAAGGATCTTTACCCATCGAGGTCGGGTTAGATAGTCAGGAAGTCCGCGGCAACGTTTGGGTCCGGGCATGGTACGCCAACAGTTACTGGCTCCGGATACTTAACCCAATCGCTATGCTATTTGGCTGGATTGTCCGCAGGCGGCGGAGTCGCTACATAAGGGGACAGGCTTCTTCGTGGCGTGCCCCCGTGCCCGTCGTCGTCGTAGGTAATATCAACGTTGGTGGTACGGGCAAGTCTCCGCTTGTCATATGGTTGTCGAAGTGGCTGATCGCACGAGGAAAAAAGGTAGGAATCGTCAGCCGTGGGTATGGTGGTAAGGCAAGATACTCGCTTCGGGTTGATGGCGATTCGAGTACAGAGGGCGCAGGGGATGAAGCGCCGATGCTAGCCGCACGTACCGGTTGCCCGGTTGTTGTTGATCCGGACCGTGTTCGCGCCGTGAAAAATCTATTGGCGGTGAACCCGGTTGACGTCGTTATATCGGACGACGGCCTACAACATTACGCGCTCGAACGTGACATCGAAATCGCTGTTGTGGATGGAAACCGCGGTCTGGGTAATGGCCGGCTTCTTCCCGCGGGACCCTTGCGCGAACCGGCATCGAGGTTAGATGAGGTAGATTGGGTCGTGGCCAATGGCACCGCTACTGGCCTCGTTGAACAGGAGTCGGTGATGAAGGCGGTCGCGACGGCGTTCGTTAATCTGCGAAGTCGCGAACGAGTCTCGCCCGAGAAATTCGGGACACGGATTCACGGCCCCTTGTACGCAATCGCCGGTATCGGTAATCCCGCTCGGTTTGGGCACTCGTTGATTGGGTTAGGTCTTGATCCCGTACTGCGGTCGTTTCCCGATCACCATTCATTTAGTGCTGAAGATCTCTCGGTCCCAGCCAATGCCACGGTTGTCATTACCGAAAAAGATGCGAGTAAAGTCCGGGCGATGGATCAGTTCCCCAACGAGGTCTGGTATCTCGAGATCGAAATACTGTTGGGAGAGGACGATGAGCGCCGACTTGCTGAAGTGTTTAAGCAACATGGCATACCACTTGAGACCGCTTCGTGACTGAATTTAGGGTGGTGATTCCCGCCAGATATGGTTCGACGCGGATGCCGGGGAAACCTTTAGTCGATTTGGCGGGAAAGCCCATGATCGTGAGGGTCGTGGAACAGGTTATGCAATCGGATGCCGTCGATGTAGTCGTCGCGACCGACGACGAGCGTGTCGAAAACGTCGTGAAACTAACGGGCGCGAGAGCCGTTATGACGGATACTAAACATGCGTCAGGATCGGATCGTGTAATGGAAGTTGCCCGGCGCAATAACTGGGAAAGAGACGAGCTCGTTGTCAATGTTCAAGGCGATGAACCACTCATTCCGCCGTCGGTCATTAACCAGGTTGCAAGCCTTTTGGCGGACGGGCGACACGATGTGGCGACGCTTTATGCAACGATGAAGGAGCGCGCTGACGTATTTGATCCGAATATCGTCAAATTAGCCGTAACAACAGAGGGCTCAGCCTTGTATTTTTCGCGCGCGCCTATTCCTTGGTTGAGGGACGATTTTGACAGAGGAGCGCAAGGCGTCATCGGTGTTGGTTGGAAACGACACATTGGGATATACGCGTACCGTCTGTCTGCACTGGAAGCTTTTGTCGCTTTGCCGCCCGGTCGATTGGAGACCGTTGAATCGCTGGAGCAACTCCGATTCTTAGAGAACGGTTACTCAATTGCTGTAAGCGAAGCGGTGCATGCGGTACCAGGCGGCGTTGACACCCAGATCGACGCTGATCGAGTGATTGCGCGCCTGCGCGAAGCGACGTAACGCTGACATGGCGACAATGCTGTTGACCTCACTTGGGCTGCATTCGGATCCCCGCATCTAGCCGTATCGTCTCTCCATTGAGGTAGGGATTTTCGACGATTTGTTTCGCGAGTAAGGCGAATTCGGGTGCGTCACCAAGTCGTTTCGGAAACTGGACCATCTCGATCAACGGCAAGCGCACCTTGTCCGAGGCTCCCAACATCATCGGTGTTTCAAATATTCCAGGCGCGATGGTGCAAACACGGATCCCCGACCGAGAAAGATCGCGTGCGATTGGTAAAGTCATACCTACAACGCCACCTTTGCTCGCGCTATAGCCTGCTTGGCCGATTTGTCCATCGTACGCAGCAACCGACGCGGTATTAATGATCACGCCGCGTTCGCCGTCTTCGTTTTGGGGCTCATTTGCTTCCATTGCCTGGGCACAAAGTCGAAGCGTGTTGAACGTACCCACCAAATTCACCTGGATGACGAAGTTGAAAGCATCTAGTGATAAAGGTCCGTCACGACCCAATGTTCGCCCAGCTGCACCTATCCCGGCACAATTCACGTTGATGTGGATCGCGTTAAATCTTTCGAGAACGCCATCAACGGCGTCTTTTGCCGATTGTGAGTCGGAGACATTTACGGTGAAGGCCTCGGCATCACTACCGAGTTGGGCGGCGGTCTGGGCCGCCAGCTCGCCGTTGAGATCTAACAAAGCGACTTTACCCCCGTTGGCGACGATGGTCTCCGCCGTAGCCTGCCCCAATCCGGACGCGCCTCCCGTGATGACTGCGACTTTGTTTCTTATTTCCATTGGGAATTCCTCGGTACCAAGGTGCACAAACGTTAGTATATCGCTGGTGAATGTTTATGAACCCCCAGCCTACGCGCAGGCCGAAGGGATTCGATTTGAGAATCAAGAATTCTTGTACGTTGAGAGTTTCTTAAGGTCCTCGACTGCGACTACCTTACTGGAGCATTGCCTTCGCGACCTCAAATGGCGCCGAGAAACCATCGTGATGTTCGGATCGAGATATCGGGCGCCAAGACTCACCGCATGGTATGCCGATTCAGGCTGCTCCTACCGCTACAGTGGAACGGACCGAACCGGGGAGCGATGGACGGAATGCTTAGCCGATACCTGTGCGTTGATCACGCAGCGACTTCGGCACCCCTTTAACTTCATGCTAGCGAGCCGCTACCGATCAGGGTCCGACTACGTTGGTTGGCATAGCGACAACGAACGCGATATGGGTGCGCGGCCGGTGATCGCATCGTTGAGCCTAGGTGCGTCGCGCGTATTTCGAGTACGTCCGAGGTCAGGTGGCAGTAGCAAAGGTTTGTTGTTGCGGCATGGGTCTTTATTGGTGATGTGGGGTGATAGTCAAAGCTTGTTTAAACACAGTGTTCCTCGGACCGCTCAACCCGTAGGCGAGCGGGTTAATTTAACTTACCGGTACGTATCCGGATGATACGCATAACGAATGCCTGTCTTACCGAGGCGAACAGCTTGGGACTAGAGAGTACGGCGGAAGAATTGCTCCAAGTTTCGAGTGTTGAAGATTTGCTGGAGTCGCTGGCAAGTTCGCCGAAGGCGACGATTCTAGGCGAAGGCTCGAACGTCGTCCTGCACCGTCACATACCCGGACGAGTGATTCGCCCGAAAATACGTGGAATCACCGTTAAACGAGTTGCTGAGACCGACTATCGCGTCCGGGTTGGAGCAGGAGAGCGTTGGAACGAACTCGTGCGAGCAATGCTGGGCCGGGGTATTCGAGGCCTGGAAAATCTCTCCTTAATACCGGGTTCGGTTGGGGCTGCGCCTTACCAGAATATCGGTGCGTACGGGCGAGAGTTAGCACCCATCGTCGAGAGCGTCGAAGTTGTTGATCGCGCTGAAATGTCTGTTAAGACGCTACTGGCAACGGAATGTGAGTTTCGCTACCGCGACAGTGTTTTTAAAAACCGCAGTTCAAAACGTTATGTCATTACCTACGTGAGTTTGCGCATCGGTAACCAAGCATTAGAATTCAGTTACCCGGACATCGACGCCGAACTTCGTAACATGGGTTGCGTTCGTCCGAACCCTAGGGACATTGCTAATGCAGTAATCAGGGTACGGCGCCGGAAACTTCCTGATCCTCGGGTTATTGGCAACGTTGGGAGTTTTTTTAAGAATCCTTTGCTGTCGATGAAAGACTTCGACCTGCTACGCGGAAAATGCGAAATGCGGGGGTTCGAAGAGGGGGAATTGATGAAGGTGTCTGCGGCACGTCTAATCGACGCATCAGGCTGGAAGGGGCGTCGCGACGGCGCGGTTGCGGTATGGCATCGTCAGCCATTGGTGTTGATCAATACCGGCGGCGCAACCGCTGCAAACGTTCTCGGGTTAGCCAACCGGATTATCGATGATGTGCACCGGCGTTATGGCGTTATTTTGGAACGCGAGCCGATCGAAATAGGGCGACAATGACTTTGCGAGAGTTAGTCGTCTGCCTGCTCCTGTAGTTTTTGCCGCCGTATTTCCCTGGGATCGTTCGATGCTCGTGTCGGTTTCACGTCGACTTGATCCGCATCGCTATCCCCGCTGGGTGAAGAGGTTTCTTCTAATGCTCGTGCATTTTCATCACCCAGATCGGTTTGACGATCGGTTGACTGGCCCGTTGGCGAAGCGTTCAAGCTGCTGGATGGGCGTCCTGGAGTGAGCGTTTCCACATCGGCCTCTTCCGCGCTTTGGTTACTGATTTGAGGCTCGGGCACCTGAGAATCGGGCAAGGTGTTTGGCTCAACAGCAGGTTCTTCCGTTAGCTCGCGGCCGCGTGGATCGTTTTTTGCTCGTGTGAGGGAGGAAGTATCGATTCCTTCGTCATCTAACGTTTTGTCGGGCTGAGTGTCGGTTTCGACCTCTTTGCTGGTGGATACGATGCTATTTGGTAGGTTGACTTCCTTCATTGTCTTCACATCGCCTGTTTCTGGCGTCTCCGATTTGTTACGCGCCATCATTTGTGGTTCTTGGGTTGGAACGTTGTGGGCTTCCGTTTCGACCTCGGTTTCGTGATGAGAGGTATATGTCGAAGAATCGTCGACTACAGTGTTTGCCGACAATTGTTCTTTTGACAACGCCCCTGAACTTGGGGTTTCGGAACTATTTACAGCCGAATGTCGGTCGCGTCGTGGCATTCGTTTGCTGTTAGAAATTTCATTGGACGTTGCTGGACTCGGGTTCCGATCGGATCCACGGCTTGACTTTGATTCGTCACTTGTATTCGGCGAACGCTGGGTCCGCGCGGGCTGCTTGCGGTCCGAATACCCTGCCGACCCATCCCGCGACGGCTCATCCGAGCGTTGACGGTTGCGACCGTTGGAGCGATTGTTGCGTGGTCGATCGTGACGTTCTTCACTTCGATTTTCCTGCCGTTGGTTGGCACGGGTATCAGTAGTCCGAGGATTTCGACCTCGGTTTCGATCTTTGGGAATCGCCCGACTCGGGCTTGTAGACTGTCGTTTAGGCGAAGTTCGTCGGCTCGCTTCTGCAATGCCTTTTCGTTCGTTTTCGCCGGCCCAAAAAAGACTGCGCAAAAAACGCCGAAACATGGACGGACGCGCATCACGAACGTGTTCAGTTGAGGCCGTTCGCGTTTTTGATGACGGCGATGGCCGAGGACTACTGGGTTCAACAGTGGTCACTGCGGCCGTTTCGCGCGAGGCTTGCGGACGTTCGCGCCCCTGGGGCATTTCTACCTCAGTGACGGCATCCGCGAGCTCATAGCTTTTGACACCGACTTCGTCATTTACGTCATCGTCCCGAATTCGTTGGATTTCGTAGTTGGGTGTTTGAAATGAAGCGTTGGGGACAATAACGAGGTGTGTAGTGGTGCGTGCTTCAATTTCTGCGACATCGGTTCGTTTTTCGTTCAATAAGTATGCTGCAATATTGAGTGGTACCACCGCGCGGACGATGGAACTACGTTCTTTGAGTGACTCCTCTTCCATGACCCTTAAGATCGCGAGTGACAATGATTCCACGTCTCGAATTCGTCCTTGACCACTACACCTCGGACAGACTTCAGACGTAATTTCCTCTAGCGATGGGCGTAGCCGCTGACGCGACATTTCGAACAGCCCGAACCGCGATATTCGGCCCAATTGGGTACGGGCACGATCGGTTTCCAACGCTTCGCGCACACGATTTTCGACGGCTCGCTGGTTACGTGACGCAATCATATCGATAAAATCGATGACAATAAGACCGCCGACATCACGCAGACGTAACTGTCTTGCTATTTCTTCAGCTGCCTCGAGGTTGGTCGTCAACGCGGTTTCCTCAATGTCGGAACCCTTCGTTGCGCGCGCCGAGTTGATGTCGATCGAAACAAGAGCTTCGGTCGGATCGATCACGACGCTACCGCCAGACGGGAGCGTTACCTCGTGTCGGAAAGCGGACTCAATTTGGCTTTCGATCTGGTATCGAGTAAATAATGGTGTTGGATCTGCATACAACTTAATGCGATCGCGGTAGTTGGGCATGACCTCTTCAATGAACTCCGCCGCCTCTTTGTAGGCGTCTTCGCTGTCAATAAGGACTTCGCCGATGTCTTCGCGTAGGTTGTCTCGGATTGCACGGACGATAACGTTTGTTTCTTGATAGATCAGGGCTGGCGCACGGTTTTCTTTTTCGGCTCGTTGGATTGCTTCCCACAGCTGAAGGAGATAGTCGAGGTCCCATTGCAATTCATCCGCACTCTTTTCTACCCCCGCAGTCCGGATGATGACTCCCATCCCATCTGGAAATTCAAGCTCAGACATCGCGTCTCTCAAGCTGTCACGTTCATCTCCTTCGATGCGTCGAGAAATTCCACCGGAGCGTGGATTGTTTGGCATCAGCACCATGTATCGACCGGCCAAGCTCATAAAAGTCGAGAGCGCGGCACCTTTATTACCACGTTCCTCTTTCTCGACTTGTACGAGGCATTCCTGACCCTCGTTTATAACGTCTTGAATATTGATGCGGCCCTGGTTGGACGCAGAACGTTTGTTGAAATATGTTCGAGATATTTCTTTAAGCGGGAGAAAACCGTGGCGGTCCGCGCCGAAGTCCGCGAATGCGGCTTCTAGGCTCGGTTCGACTCGAATGATTTTGGCCTTGTAAATACTACCTTTCTTTTGCTCGTGGCTCCGATTCTCGATATCGAGATCGTAGAGTTTTTGGCCATCGACAAGGGCGACGCGAACCTCTTCTGGTTGCGTCGAATTGATTAGCATGCGTTTCATAACCGAGTTTTACCCTTGAGTTGGTACTCGGAACACGTTTAGATCGGAAAATAGCAGTGATGTTGAAGCACGCGACCCTTATGTAAGGTCACTCACCCTAAGCGGCCAATTACTATCCAGTAACGACTGTCGGCTTACCTCGTCTTTCGTGACATTACCGAATAGGTATTTTGCGTAATCGGTGATTCACCACCCGCTTGACACTTTGTGCCGCGCGAGTTGTCAGCTTGTTCTTTCCAAAAAATGCGCGTTTCGAGCGATATATAAATGTGTATCTTTTCTAATAGGCACCTTGGTGCCCGCGTCTATACTCGTCTCTCTTCGCCAGGTGGCAAATTGCCACTGGGCCAGACCTTTGTTTCCTGTAACTTCTAACCGCACGATAAAAAGCGGCGAGGTTCGGCGGAAAGACTATAACAGTGTATGTTAAGTGCTTCAATCTGCTGGAAAATTACGATGTCGGTAATGCACATTGTGATCGAGGACTATGCAGGACAACGGCTGGACAATTATCTTCTTCGAGAGCTAAAGAAGATACCACGTAGCCGAGTATATCAAATGGTCAGACGGGGCGAGGTTAGGGTCAATGGCGGACGAGTCGGGGTTAGCTACCGATTGCAAAGAGGTGATCGATTACGTCTGCCTCCAGTACGGATCGACAGCCGTAAGGAATCTCATATCGGCGAGCAGACAATTAATCAAATACGTCAAGCGATAATCTATGAAGATGAGGAGCTATTGGTACTCAATAAACCCGCGGGTATTGCTGCGCACGGCGGGAGCGGTATTCGCCATGGGGTCATCGAGATTCTCCGCCAAACTCAACCTGAGGTTTCTTTCGAACTGGCGCATCGACTCGACAGGGATACGTCTGGATGCATGCTGATCGCAAAGACCCGAGGAACGTTGCTGGGTTTACATACGGCGTTTCGGGAGGCTCGGGTAAGAAAGCGTTACGATGCTGTCGTTGCGGGACATTGGCCTCGGGGATTGCGTACTGTTAGGCATTCGTTGCGGCGCTACATGCTTCGATCCGGTGAACGTCGGGTACGTGTCGACCTCCATGGCGACAGAGCTCGGACCGACTTTGAGGTTCAGCAACGGGGTGCGACGGCGACCCGGTTGTGGGTGTACCCGCATACCGGTCGCACTCATCAGATCCGTGTACACGTGGCGAATGAAGGCCATGCCGTTCTGGGCGATGATAAGTATCAGCAGAGTGGGCCCAATTTCCCACGTCTGATGCTGCATTCGAGTAGCCTGAAGCTCCCGGATGGACGTCGTTTTAATGCGAAACCGGATACATCGTTTCTTGATACTTGGGGTCGTTTGTTGGAGGAACGCAATTAATTGATGAGAGGGTTAATGCCGATGGTGCGCAGTATGTTTGTTAGTGCGATCAGCGGAAGACCGATGAGGGCACTTGGATCCTCGCTCTCAACTTGCTCGAACAAATGAAAACCTAGGCCTTCCGACCGAATCCCACCTGCACAATCCAGTGGTTGATCCAATGTGACGTATTGCTCAATCTCACCGATCTCGAACCGTCTAAAACTCACTCTTGTTGGCTCCATGTGCGTATGAACCCTTCCGCCGGGCTCGAGAACGCAGATAGCGCTCAGGAACTCAGCCGATCGACCAGACAACGTTGTCAGCTGTTCGATCGCACGAGCTACTGTCAAGGGTTTACCCAAGATTATTGAGCCCATTGTCGCGACCTGGTCGGCGCCAATCACGACTGCTTTAGTGTGACGTTGGGAGACAACTTCGGCTTTTTCTCGGGCCAATCTGGCTACTAAATCAGATGGTGCTTCGTCGTCGTGTGGCGCTTCGTCAATAAGGGGGATGTCGGTATCAAAGACGTATGCCAAGGCTTCTAGTTGCGTACGACGATACGGGGATGAAGATCCCAAAATGAGTTGCATTACCAAGTTTAGGCGCGCTCGTGTGCCACCGTCGAGCCGGCAGGCGTTCTTTGACAGAATTTACGCAGCTCCTTATGATCCCGCGCTCTATGACCAAAGCGGACGAAAGAACCTCGATTGATCCGCATTATGCGGCAGAACGTTCAAGTGGTTGGGTTGGTCGGATTCCAGTTTCAGCGTTCGAACGATTAGCGCCATTAATCGGTAACCCTAACGCTACGGCCGACGTTGAACTCGCGTTTGAGCCCGATGACAACGGGTTAGTTCGAGTGCGTGGAGTAGTCAGCCTAGATGCAGTCCTCGAATGTCAACGATGTCTCAAGGACGTGCGTCAAAAAATCCTAGCCGTGCTTGACATGCGGCTCACGTCATCGGAAGAGAAACTAAATGAACTGATGCCGGTGTTAGATATCATGGTGATCGACCCGGGACCTGTACCGATAGTGGAAATTGTGGAAGACGACTTAATTATGAGTATCCCAGCGAGCGTATGTGCAACTGAGGTAAACTGCCCAAATGCGCCCCAGACACTTTCGACCGATAAAAGGGTTGGGGAAGAACTGGCGTCACGTCCGTTTGCCGGTTTGCAAGCCCTCAAAAATGTCGAATAAAGAGGTAGGTTAATGGCAGTTCAAAAAAATAAGGTGACCCGATCGAGGCGCGGGAAACGTCGTTCTCACGATGCGCTTAAAACAGCGACGTTATCCGTTGACGTCACCACAGGTGAGACACACCGTCGTCACCATGTGACGTCGGATGGTTTTTATCGAGGTCATAAAGTCGTCGACTCCAAGGACTGAGATTCCGGTTCGCTGATTGGAACCGTGTGTTGAATGGTTCAACGTGAATAGCGTTCGCTTCAATACATGCCGGCACTCCCGCCGAGATTTTGCTCGATTTGGTACGCGTGCGCCGACTCTTCAGCACGTACAATCCGAAAACATACAAGGGTGCGAGGTTCATTTGACTGGATGGTGTTGTGGCGTAGAGACATAGGACGCCGGATCAAATCAATTCGCAGTACAACAAGACAAGCATTCGAACAAATCGCAAGTCGTGATCCAGCATGAATTGCTGAATATTTTTTGCCATCACTAGTGAAGGTGGGGAGGGACAGTGGGGATTGGATTTGTTTTTCCGGGTCAAGGTGCCCAAGAGATGGGAATGTTGGACGACGTACGGGCCACCGAGCCGATCCTGGATGAACTACTCGAAGAAGCATCGGGAATCGTTGGTTTCGATCTTGGCGAGGTGATCAGGCATGGCCCGGTGGAACGATTGAATCAGACGTCAGTGACTCAACCCGCGTTGCTGGCGGTGTCAGTAGCCCTATTTGAAATTTGGAATGCGCACCGAGGCCCCGCTCCCAGCATCCTGGCGGGTCATAGCTTAGGGGAGTACTCGGCGTTTACCGCTGCGGGTACGCTGCAATTCAACGATGCAGTGAAGCTCGTGCACGAGCGTGGGAAACTAATGGAGAGTGCTGTTCCAGATGGACATGGTGCGATGGCTGCGATACTCGGTTTAGCTGACGAACAAGTGTCTTCGATTTGTGATGCGATAGACGGCGTGGTATCGCCCGCAAACATGAATGCACCAGGACAAGTGGTCATTTCCGGAGAATCTTCCGCCGTAGATAACGCCATTTCAAAATGCACGGAAGCGGGTGCACGCCGCTCGGTCAAACTCAACGTAAGCGGTCCATTTCATTGTCAACTTATGGCGCCGGCTGCCGAGGCACTGAAGAACCTGCTCGACAATGTCGAAATAAAGGCGCCGCATATACCGGTGATACACAACGTCGATGCAAGTTTGGCGATAGACCCCGCTGGTATTCGCGATTGTCTTGTACGTCAACTATCGGCGCCCGTTCGCTGGAGCGAATGTGTTGCCACCATGATTGCCACTGGAGCGACGGCCATCGTGGAATGCGGTCCTGGTAAGGTATTGACTGGGCTGCTCCGCCGTATCGATCGTAGTGTTGATGTGCTTGCCATTGGTAGTGTTGATGATTTGTCGGCAGCGCTCGGAGGGATCGAATGAGTGTCGATCGTACGGTGCTGGTTAGCGGAGCTGGTCGGGGCATCGGAAAAAGCATTGCGCAGCGTCTCGCGAACGATGGTTTCTTTGTAGTAGGTACGTCAACGACTGATGCTGGGGTCGAAGACATAGAAGAATGTCTTGGCGATCGCGGTATGGGCTTGGTGATGCGCATCGATAATAGCGAGTCGGTCGCCGTCGGGCTCCAACGGATTTCCAAGAGTCGTGGCGACGTCGCGGTACTCATCAACAATGCCGGAATTACGCGCGACAATCTGCTCGTCCGCATGAGCGACGACGAATGGAGTGCCGTTATCGAAACCAATCTCGGCGCCATGTACCGACTGTGCAAACCGGTGTTGCGGCCGATGATGAAAGCGCGTTGGGGTCGAATCGTTAACGTCGGGTCGGTGGTGAGTCGGATGGGCAATCCCGGACAAACGAACTACGCTGCGTCGAAAGCAGGAATCGAAGGATTTACCAGGGCGTTGGCTAAAGAAGTGGGATCGCGCGGCATAACGGTGAATTGTGTCTCGCCGGGCTTTATTGATACCGATTTGACGGCTGGGTTGAGCGACGAGCAAAAGGATTATTTGGTTGAAGCAATTGCGCTTGGCCGGATTGGATCTCCCGGAGACGTGGCGTCGGCGGTATCGTTTCTCGTTAGCGATGATGCGGGATACATCACAGGTGAAACACTGCACGTCAATGGCGGGCTCTACTCGGCGTGACCGACTTTCGTTCGGGCGTGAAATACGACAAAAGATTCTTTAAAATACCGCCGCCCTGCACCCTTGTAATCCAATAGGGAGTTTAGAAATAGCATGAGCACTGTCGAAGAACGCGTTAAGAAACTCATTTGTGAACAATTAGGCGTCAAAGAAGAAGAAGTTAAGGACGATGCATCGTTCGTTGATGACCTGGGTGCCGATTCGTTGGATACGGTTGAACTCGTGATGGCACTCGAAGAGGAATTCGAAACTGAAATTCCAGATGAAGAAGCCGAAAATATCACCACCGTAAAAGAAGCGGTCGACTATATTCGGGCTCATCAATAATTCAGGATACGATGGTCATTCAAGAGCCGCGTCTGATTGGGCGGCTTGTTTCTCTGCCTTCTCGATCAGCATTTGCTTGAACATGGAACTGAAACCATGAACAGACGCCGGGTTGTGATCACGGGAATGGGCTTAATCACCCCCATCGGAAATACGGCGCAAGAGACATGGGCGAGTGCGCTCGAAGGCCGAAGTGGTGGCAATCTGATCGATCAATTCGATACCTCCGGCTTCAGCGTCAAGATTGGAGCGAGCGTTAAAGATTTTGACGTCGAGCAATACCTTGACAGAAAGGAAGCCAGACGAATCGACTTGTTCATACAACTGGGAATTGCAGCTGGGGTTCAGGCAATCGATGACGCGGGAATCGCGGACGCGCGGGACAGCGATCGAATTGGATTGGCAATTGGTTCCGGTATTGGCGGCATCAACACGATTGAAGACACCCATTCGACGCTCCTGAAAAACGGCCCACGCCGTGTATCTCCTTTTTTCGTACCCGCGAGTGTGATCAATATGATTTCCGGCAGCCTATCGATTCGATATGGATTTCAGGGGCCGAATATCGCAATCGTAACTGCATGCACGAGCGGTACCCACAATATCGGGTTTGGGGCGCGGATGATCCAATATGGTGATGCAGACGTTATGGTGGTGGGAGGGGCCGAATGGGCGACCTCGCCAGTCACCGTTGCAGGTTTCGCATCGATGAAGGCGCTGAGTAGTCGGAATGACGATCCAGAACACGCGAGTCGGCCCTGGGATCGGGATCGCGATGGTTTTCTTCTCGGCGATGGTGCTGGAGTGATGGTTCTGGAAGAGTACGAACGAGCTAAAGCTCGTGGAGCAGAGATCTACTGCGAGTTGAGCGGATTTGGCATGAGTGCCGATGCGCATCACATTACCAGCCCTCCGGATGACGGTCGTGGTGCCATTGCGTCGATGACGAATGCATTGGCGGATGCCGGTATGGAACCTGATCAAATTCAATACATCAATGCTCATGGTACTTCGACACCACAAGGCGATATTGCCGAAACGCGGTCAATTAAGGTGGTCTTCGGAGCTGATACAAGGGTTGCCGTGAGCTCGACTAAGTCCATGGTTGGACATCTCTTGGGAGCCGCCGGGGCCGTCGAGGGGGCTGTTTGTGCACTGGCGTTGCGTCATCAAGTTGCGCCGCCGACCATTAATCTCGATCATCCTAGCGACGATTGTGATCTCGACTATATCCCGCACACCGCGCGCGACATGCCTATTGATGCCGCGCTCTCAAATTCGTTCGGATTCGGTGGAACCAATGGAACGCTCATCTTTTCGCGGATGTAGTTAAGCGACGTTCGTCGATTTTTTTGTTTCAACCCTCCCTTCGTTCGTTGCGACGTGGCACGATCGCTATCAAAGGCAAAGAGCCAGGAACGAAATATTGCGACGAACAATCGCTCTACTCACGGCTATCGTTATCATCGTTCTTAGTGCCTGGTTGTTCATTGAAAACTGGGCTGGGCGCGCGGTCATGCTGGATTCCCCGGTAACTGTCCTCGTAGAAAGAGGGGAGGGTTTTACGGCTATCGGCCGCCGACTTAATACCAATGGAATCGTCGATAGCGCACGCTTGTTGACTGCTAGGGCTCTAATGCGAGACCTAACGGGTTCGATGAAGGCGGGGGAATATCGGTTCGTAGGCAAGCATTCACCGGATAGAGTCCTTGATCGGCTCGCATCGGGTGACGTATTGGTTTACTCGATTCAAATCACTGAAGGCGAGACCTTTTCGGATACTCGTAACAAGCTCCTCAGTTCGCCTGGGCTGTTGTTTGACTTAGACGACGCTACCGTGGTCAACATTCTCGAGAGGCTTGAACTAGCCGATGATCATGGCGAAGGCCAATTCTTTCCCGACACCTATCACTATGTGCGTGGTGATCGGGCGTCCGAAATTCTTGGTCGTGCATGGGAACGGTTGCAGCTTCAGTTAAATATCGCGTGGGAAAATCGTGCCATTGACCTCTCCTTAAAGAGTCCGTATGAAGTTCTGATCATGGCGTCAATCATTGAAAAAGAGTCGAATCTTGAGGATGACCGAAGGAAGATAAGCGGTGTTTTCGGTCGTCGATTGGGGCGGGGTATGCGACTGCAAACTGATCCGGCCGTTATATACGGATTAGGTGAAACGTTTGATGGGAACCTTACCCGTGTCGATCTAAAAAAGGACGGACCGTACAACACCTATACTAGATACGGCCTACCACCGTCTCCCATAGGCGCGGTTGGACGAACAGCTCTGCACGCGGCTACTCACCCGGATTCCGGGACTGCTCTTTACTTCGTGGCTCGAGGAGATGGGTCTTCTCAGTTTTCGGATACTCTCGATGCGCATTTGAAAGCGGTTCGACAATATCAGCTGCGGGACGATCAATGACACGGGGTCGGTTCATTACGTTGGAGGGCATTGAAGGCGTAGGCAAAAGTACAAATCTTGAGTTTCTCCGCGAACTACTTGAACGACAGGATGTTGAAGTACTTGTCACACGCGAGCCTGGCGGAACACCGCTCGCCGAAGACATCAGAAAAGTACTACTTAAATTGCGCGATGAATCGATGCATCCAACCACAGAAGCGTTGTTGATCTTCGCTGCACGGTCTCAACACGTTTCGACCGTTATTGAACCCGCGCTTAGCGTTGGCAAATGGGTACTTTGTGACCGATACACCGACGCGACCTATGCCTATCAAGGAGGTGGCCGCGGCGTTCCCCTTAGTACGTTGGAGCACATGGCAAAGTTCTCTCAGGGATCACTGTGGCCCGATTTGACGATCTATTTGGATGCGCCGGTCGAAACCGCACTTGGGCGAATCGTTGATAAAAAGCGCGATCGGTTCGAATCGGAGGAGCATGCGTTCTTTGTCAAGGTACGAGCTGCCTACCTTGACATCGTGGATAGGGAAGAAAGGGTGGTATTGATCGACGCTACGCAACCATTACAAGATGTTCAGTTGCGGCTGTCGAAAGTCATGGCCACGTTTTTGGGGTCGTTGAGTTGAGCCGACTAGCCCCGTGGCTGCAGCCGGGGTTCGACCATGTCAGGTCGTTGCACAATGTTGGACGATTACCGCATGCGCTGCTGATCGATGGTCCGGGTGGTTGGGGTGAAACTCAGTTAGCAGGCGAGGTCGCGTTGATGCTCATTGACCGCCGTGGCGATCCCCGCACGATTGCTCACCCGGATTTTCGTTGGATCGAAGCAGAAAACGGCGCCATCAAGGTCGATCAGATTCGAAGTCTCATCGACTTTATGCAGCAAACCGCTCAAGTGGGGTCTGTGAAAGTGGTGATACTAGAGGATGCCCAACAAATGAACCCGAACGCGGGAAATGCATTGCTCAAGATCCTTGAGGAACCACCGCTCGGTAGCCACCTGATATTGGTAACCCAGGCAAAGGACATGTTGTTGCCTACCATTATTAGTCGGTGCCAACGCGTTTCCATTCGCATACCACCCCGCGAGATTGTGACGAATTGGCTCCTGGAACAAGATGCTACCGCCGATGCGTTTGGACCGCTATTGATTGAATATGGGGGTGCGCCTTTTCACGTCCTAGAAGCGATCCATGCTGAGAGGAAGTCACTTTGGGCTGCACTCAAAACGGCGAGAGACGGCCGGACTAGCGTCAGTGATGTTGTTGATTCGTTGCGCAATGAGGATCTAGTGGACGTTTTGGCTCGGTGGGCGCGATTTCTGCACCGGCTGGTCGTTGAAGATAGAGTAGGGGCCGAGGGCGTGGATTTCTTTGACGAGCTCGTCGAGATGAGGCGTATGGCCATGTCCAACTCCGGATTGAATCGTCCGTTGCAACTAGAACGACTAATGTTTAAGTGGTGCGAATTAGTGATTCGTGAACGACAGACAAATTGACTTTTGCAGGCGGGAAGACCACGCAGTACTTTCGACCCGAATGACACGGTTAATTCCTCAGGAATTCCGTTTCGAATAATCGGTAATGGGTTTCAGCCATACCGAGTCGGCGGTAGGTTGCCTGTGCGCCGCTATTGTCTTTTTCGACATAAAGCCGGATACCTACGGCGGTTGGGTCTTCCGACGCGAGTGCGGAGACGTGACGATGCATTGCCGAGTACACGCCAATTCGACGGTGTGTGGGAGCAACATAAACACTCTGAATCCACCAAAACCTACCATCTCGCCAATCACTCCACTCCCACGTGACCATCAGCGTTCCCACAGCGTTGTCAGAAATTTCGGCGACAAGATAAAGCGCCAGTTCGTCATCCAAAAGGGCTGTTGAAATACCATGTCTTAAAGTGGTTTCGTCTAGACCTTTGTCCTCGCTTTCGGCGGCCATCGCGACCTGAAAGCCAACCAACAGTTCAAGATCGGTCTCGATTGCGCGACGTATCGCTATGTTGTCGGACCCCGTCATGTGCTATGGAAACGAGTCGTTTCCCACGATGTTCATCGAGATAATGCCGCTTCGAACACGGGACGTGTAAGGTTTTCGTGACCTTCCTTGGTCGCGAGAATGTTGTCCTCAATCCGAATCCCACCGAAGGGCACGAATGCTAGAACGCGGGCTCGATTGATATCGGCGGGATTTTGAATGGAGTCAATGAGCATGGGAATGAAATAAATCCCGGGTTCGACGGTAAATACTTGGTTGGCCTCGATTTGCCGAGTCAAGCGTAAGGTCGGGAAGCGGTCCGACGGGCTGCTTTTTTCTGTTTGACCGGTCGTTAATCGACCGCCGACGTCATGCGTTTGCAAACCGAGCAAGTGGCCGAGACCGTGTGGGAAAAATGCATCCGTTAGTCGTTGATCGAACGCCGCTTCCGCGGTACAGGTCACGAACCCAAATGCAACCAATAGGTCAGCGATATCGTGATGCATACGCTCATGGAGATCGAGATAGCTGAGCCCCAGCACGATATCGTCGATCAGGGCTCGTTGTTTCTCATCGAGCGCCTTAATGAGACTGGCGAAATCATCTCCGGGTCTCGCACTGTATGTGCGCGTAATGTCGCTGTGATATCCATTAAATTTACCGCCTGCATCGATCAAGAAACTGTTCACTTTGTTTGGCGTCTCTCTATCGTAGTGTTGGTAGTGAAGAGTTCCCGCATGTTCGTTTAAAGCGATGATGCTCGGGTAGGGCAGTTCGCTTTCGGTTTGCTTGCTCGCATCGAGGTATGTCATATGGATGTCGAATTCGCTTGCTCCCGACGTGAACGCTCGATGCGCCGCCAGATGCCCTCGCACCCCTATTTCGGTTGCTGCCTTCATGTTGGCGATTTCAAATGCCGTTTTAAACGAGCGACCATAGTCAAGTTGATTGATGAATGGCCCTAGGTCGTCTGTCGTTATCACAAGATTGCTACCGAGCTCGGTGTCTGGTCCAACGTAGGCGATGTTGGTCAGAGTACGAGTTGCCTCGACAATATCCCTGAATTGATTTTCTGGTTCTTGGTAGACGGCGACGTCGAAAATACCTTCGGTCCAGGCGGGAACCGGCTGCGGCACATACCAAAAATCATCTGGCTGAAAAAAAAACAATTTCGGCGTCACACCGGGACGAACGAGTAATACCGCATTTTCTGTCAGGGGTTCTGGTACCCAGCGTGCAAAGTGGGGATTGGGTCGAAATGGTGGACTTTGATCGTCGGCAAAGTAATACGAGTTCGTCCCGGCAGGCACGAACGCGGCGTCAAAGCCATGCTTGTCGAGCGCGCGTTCCCATTCCTGACCTAGGGATTCTATGTGTTGACTGAAGCTAGTCCGATCGAAGCTCAAATTAATTCCTGTTCATGTGAAGACTGTCCGAAGGATTGTAGCGTAGGCTGTGATTGTCGCGGCTCTTCATGATATACATAGCGGCTATTCCAGCGCGTAATAATGAGGAGAAGTATGGGAGATTACGCCTACGCGGCACCCACCAGCCTTAAAGAAGCTCTGTCGGTGCTTGAGTCTCAGGCAAATGATGGACACCGTACCCAGATACTTGCAGGGGGCACCGATGTTTTGGTGCAGATGCGATCCACCGACAAAGAGCCACGCACGCTTGTTGATATCAAACACGTAGCCGAAACCAATGAGTTATCGATTGGTGCGGACGAGATCTTCGTCGGCGCAGCGATACCGTCGGCGGTACTCAACGAGAACGATGAACTTAAGGGGATTCTTCCTGGGCTCATCGAGGCCGCAGATCTAATTGGTTCAACGCAGATCCAAGGGCGGGCCACTATCGGTGGGAACCTTTGTAATTCGTCCCCCGCCGGAGACACGATTCCTGCGCTGATGGTAGTCTCGGCGGTTTGCGTGATTGCGTCATCCGCTGGCTCTCGAGAGGTCGCGGTGGAAAATTTTGTTACCGGTGTGGGACAGAACTGTTTGAAGTCGAACGAATTTCTTGTAGGTCTCAAGATACCGCGGCCCGGAAATAACTCTGCTGACGCGTACTTACGATTCATTCCACGCACGGAAATGGACATTGCCGTTGCAGGGGCGGGCGTCGCGCTTACACTTGACGATGAGGGGACTTGCACGTCCGCCAAAGTTGCTATCGGGGCTGTTGCTCCGACGGTGCTCCTAGTTGAGGCGGCGGCGGCGGCGTTGGTTGGAACCAAAGTTGATGACGATGCGCTTAACGCAGCTGCTGCGGCTTGTTCCAATGCGGCGTCACCGATCACAGATAAGAGGGGTACGGTTGAATACCGCACGAAAGTTGTGGGTGTCCTTTGCAAGCGCGCGGGCGCTATCGCACGTGATCGTGCGTCCAGTTCGTTGGGGAATTAAATGAGTAAATTACACGTAACCACCAGTGTAAATGGACAACCACACGAAGTCCTTTGCGAGCCTCATCAGTCGCTGCTTGACGTGTTACGCGATGAGCTTGGGTTGACTGGCACCAAAGAAGGTTGCTCAACGGGCGATTGTGGTGCTTGCTCGGTGACGCTGGACGGACGCCTGGTCTGCTCTTGCTTGGTCCTTGCCGTAGAGGCCGAAGGTAAAGAGGTAGGAACCATCGAGGGAGTCGCGAATCCAGATGGATTGCACGTACTGCAACAGAAGTTTTTGGAGCATGCCGCATTACAGTGCGGCATTTGTACACCTGGATTCATTGTTGCGGCGAAGGTTCTTTTGGAGCGTGATCCCAATCCCGACGAAATGACTATTCGATACTGGCTCGCCGGCAACCTGTGTCGTTGTACGGGCTACGACAAGATTATTCGTGCTGTTCAGGATGCTGCGACCGAATTAGCGCACGAAGCATAGGAGATACAAGATGGCAGAAGCTCAAGAATTTAAGGCGATTGGCACGCGGCCGATTCGTCCTGACGGCGTGGAAAAAGTAACCGGACGTGCCAATTTTGGTGCGGATCTGAGTCTCCCGGGCATGATTCATGGCAAAGTTTTGCGGAGCCCGTACGCGCACGCCCGCATAAAAAGTGTTGATGTTTCGGGCGCACTTGCGATGGAAGGAGTGCTGGCGGCCGTGTCGGGTAGTGATTTTGTCGAGGAGACAGACGATCTTGGTCGAAATGTGATTGCACGGGACAAGGTGCTCTATCACGGACACGCCGTCGCAGCAGTAGCTGCGACAACGCCGCTTTTGGCGGAACAGGCGCTGGATGCCATCAAAGCCGATTACGACGTGCTCGAGCCTGTTCTTTCGATCGATCAAGCGATCGCGGACGGGGCAACGCTTGTTAATGAAGAAATGCATACCAACGGTGATGCATCGCAGCCGGCAAGTAACATTGCGGCGATCACTAAATTTGAGCGTGGCGATCCTGAGAAAGGGTTTGCTGAAGCCGATGTAGTAGTTGAAGGTGAGTACCGCATTCCGATGGCTCATCAGGGCTACATCGAGCCGCATGCTTGCACGGCGACCATTAACGAAGAGGGCAAGATTACAATTTGGTGTTGTACTCAAGGACATTTCGATGTTCGAACGCAAACTGCGGCCATTGTCGGAACTAGCATCAGCAACGTGAAAGTCATTGCGTCCGAGATAGGTGGTGGATTTGGCGGGAAATTGAACGTCTATCTGGAGCCTCTCGCGGTGAAACTATCGGAGTTGTCAAATCGGCCAGTACGAATGGTGATGAATCGCGAAGAAGTTTTCCGTGCGACTGGTCCGACATCAGCCACATGGTGCAAGGTAAAGGTGGGCGCGAAGAAAGATGGCACCATCACGGCAGCGACGGCCTGGCTTGCCTATGAGGCAGGAGCGTTCCCCGGTGCACCCGTTGGTCCAGGTTGTATGTCGGTGTTGGCGCCTTATGACCTCGAGAACTTTAGTATCGAAGGGCTTGATGTGTTAGTGAACAAACCGAGAGTTGCCGCGTACCGAGCTCCTGGGGCGCCCCAGGCGATGCATGCGATGGAATGCGCGGTCGATGATCTCGCTCGGGAACTTGGGATGGATCCGATCGACATACGGCTAAAGAATGCTGCCGATGAAGGGACCCAGGCGCCTTACGGTCCTAAGTTTCCCGCAATCGGTTTGAGAGCGTGTCTTGAGGCAGCCAAAGAACATCCAAACTATAAAGCGCCCGTTCCTGAAGGCTGTGGTCGTGGGGTGGCGAGTGGTTTTTGGTTCAATATCGGGATGCAATCGAGTGCTGAAGTGCTCATCCGAGAAGACGGAACGGTCACCATCAATGAGGGCAGTCCCGATATCGGTGGATCTCGTGCCTCGATGTGCCTGATGGCCGCCGAGACGTTAGGAATTCCCTACGACAAAATTACCGCACATGTGGCTGACACGGAGAGCACGGGTTATTGCAATATGACGGGCGGTAGCAGGACGACGTTCGCGACTGGGATGGCAGTTATCCAGGCTTGTGAAGACATTATCGCGCAGTGCAAGAAACGTGCCGCGATGACGTGGGATATTGACGCCGACCAAGTCGATTGGGACGACGGGCAAGCCGTACCGAAGCCGGGCGTTAATGCGGACGTTGACCCGCTGTCGCTTGCAGATATTGCCAGAGCTTGGGGTCGCACAGGGGGTCCGATACTTGGGCGCGCCAGTGTTAATGCACAAGGAGCAGGCGCCGGTTTTTCGGTTAACTGGACCGACGTGGCGGTGGATCGCGAAACCGGTAAGGTTGATGTTAAAGCGTACACCGCGATTCAGGATGCCGGGCGCGCCATACATCCGTCGTACGTTGAAGGCCAGATGCAAGGCGGTGCGGCGCAAGGTCTAGGGTGGGCGCTCAATGAAGAGTACATCTATGACGAAAACGGCGTCATGGAAAACCCAGGCTTTCTTGATTATCGCGTTCCCGTCGCGTCGGACCTTCCGATGATCGATACGCAAATAATAGAGGTACCTAATCCGACGCATCCTTATGGCGTTCGCGGCGTGGGTGAAACGCCGATTACGGCGCCTTTGGCCGCGACGTCGAATGCGGTGCGCGATGTACTAGGATTTCGTGTGTCGGAACTACCTCTCTCGCCTCCGAGGTTACTTGAGGCGATTGATTCGCACGAAGGCTGATCTCGTGAGGGAGCCGACGATGTTCGTCGGTTCCCTTGAGCAGGTACGTCCATGATCAAGGTCGTGTTTCCCGATCACCTCATGCCGAATACGGAGGGCGTGAGGGAAACGGAGGTGGATTGCGATAACTACCGTTCGTTGGTGCGTGAACTCGAAAAGCGTTGGCCCGGCATCGAAGCCGTCTTGGCGAAGACGGCAGTTGCCATCGACGGACAGATATACCAGGACGCATGGCTGGAAACGATAGGGCCGTCGAGCGAAGTATTTTTCATGCACCGAATCGAAGGCGGTTAGTCACAAATTTTCAGATCCAATTTGGAAATCCCAAGTGCACGAAGTTACAGATAGCTAAAGGGCGAGATGCTTCGTGCCTAAGTTGGTCAACCTTGGATCGCTTTGTATCGACAATGTTTATTCGGTTGACACGATCGCGACCGTGGGCGAAACCGTTGCCAGTCGGAACTACGCTGTTTTCCCGGGCGGTAAAGGGCTAAATCAGTCGTTGGCGGCGTCAAAAGCCGGAGCAGACGTTCACCATGTCGGTTGCATCGGCGAGGACGGAGATTGGCTTAAGGAAGTGCTGGCCAACGCGGGCGTCGACGTCGCCAATGTACGACAGGTCGAGACGCGATCAGGGCATGCGGTTATCCAAGTGGATTCGGTAGGAGAAAACTCCATCGTGATCAGCGGAGGCGCGAATCGATCGATCCAAGCGCTAGATCGCGACGTTGCTTTTGCGTTGCTACAGCCGGGTGACTGGTTATTACTGCAAAACGAGATTAACGACATCGAGGCTGTACTTCAGGAGGCCGGCGATCGTGACGTCAACGTAGCCTTTAATGTGGCCCCTGTGGACGGTCGCGAACGGAACTATCACATGAACACTGTAGGTCTCTTGATCGTCAATGAGATCGAAGCTGCGGCATTGGCTCAAGAGATCGATCCGAACGCCGCCCTTGAGGTGTTATGTGATCGCTACCCATCGGCACACGTTGTGTTGACCCTTGGCCAAGACGGCCTGCTTCATGGACTCGCTGGATACCGTGAAAGGCTCACCTCCTACAGTGTTAAAGCGGTGGACGAAACGGCCGCGGGAGATGCGTTTGTCGGTTACTTAATGGCTGGACTCTTGTCAGGCGAAGACTATTCGAAGGCCCTGCAACTGGGTTCTGCCGCAGGTGCGTTGGCCGTGACCCAAAAAG
The DNA here is from genome assembly GCA_046582115.1 of Pseudomonadales bacterium. GTDB lineage: Bacteria > Pseudomonadota > Gammaproteobacteria > Pseudomonadales > Azotimanducaceae > UBA11889. The sequence continues at coordinate 69,224 of JAYGFA010000006.1, forward strand.
GTGCGGCGAGTTCAATTCCCGAGTGCGCTGACGTATTGGCTATGCGGGACTCCGACTAGAAACGAATTCCGGTCGCTCTCGCTAAATCCTTGATGGCCTGGTCTTCGTCGATGACCTTGATGGTGGTCATACCGAGCGCTTTGGCAGGTTTCAGATTAATGCCGAGATCGTCGAGAAAAACACATACGTCGGGCCCGACGCCCATACGATTACAAGCGATTTCGTAAATGCGAGGGTTGGGCTTTCGCACACCTTCAACGCTGGATTCGACGACGACGTCAAATAACGACATGACCGACTGGAATGCGGTGGCTTTGGTTTCGTCTCTCGCCACGCTGGGACCTTCGTCCGACCTCATGTTGTTGGTAATGCAACCGACTTTGAAATGTTCTTTACACGTCTTCAAAACATCAACCATGCGAGGTCTTAATTCGCCGGAGAGGAGCTCGAGTACGCGCGTGCCTCGGACAGGATGCCCTCGCGCCTCACTTTCCTTATCAAAAAGTTCGTCAAATTCTTCGGCCGTAATCGTGCTCGATTCAAATTGCGCCCAGGCGTTGGTTGTTGGGTTGGTCGCATTTACCCCCCGGATAAAGTCGTTGGGGAGGTTATGAGCCGCTTCGAATCGATTGAACGCCTCGAAAGGACTTGTCGTAAAAACGCCTCCGAAGTCCCAAACAACAGCTTCGACGGATCTCACGAGTTTCAGTTCTCCTGGTCGAGGAGAAAAGCGTTAATTTCTCGGACGAGCATATCGGGATTGTCGATTTCGGGCAGGTGGCCTGCGTCCTCAATTTCTATCGTGCGAACAGGACCTTCGATTCCGTCAGCAAAAACTGCATTGTAGGTAGCGGGAAGGACTTGATCCGTCGCCCCGCGGACCAACAGAGTTGGGTTGTGGATCCGATGAAGGCGGGAGGTAATGCCCGTTTTTCCTAAAGGAAAAAGAAAACGCGCTGCCGCTTCCATCGACCGTGTTTGCAAAAGTGTCCATTCGATTTCATCGCCATCCGCAGGCATCTCCCATATCGCGTCCCAGAGCTCGGGGTGGGCGCAGACAAGATTGGGAATACTTTTGGGACCGGGCACCTGGGCCCAAATATCGGCTGATGGATCTTTCTCAAGGAACACGCCAAACGGTGAAATGAGGACCAGGCGGCGGACTTTGGTCTCAACGAGGCTTGCAATTTCGCTTGCCAGCGCGCCGCCGACGGAACTGCCAATCAGATCGAACGTTGGTTCATGCAATGATTCGAGCGTTTCGAGGGTATGAACAACCCAGTCGTAAAGGGAATCGAGGTGTCGAAATTCGGGGGCGCCGGGGAAACCGGGTAACGAAGGCACGATGACGCGACGATTTCTTGCCAAGGCCTCGAGGAATGGGGTCCATGTCGGGACGCCACCGATCCCGGCAAGAAACACCACTGGGATCTCGCCATCGCCGTCGTGCAAGACGCGAACCTCGCGGTCCCGGATCGTTAACGATCGGGTCTCGGGCATTAAGCGACTGCGGCGGGCAAGGAACGCTCACTGAGCGGCCTCGGCCACCAGGCGTCATTCCATTGATCGTCGAATAGATCAGAGACTTGTGGCATCACGCGTTCGGCGTACAGCCGGGTGTTGTATTTGGTCAATTCGGTCGACATGTTGCCGAACTGGCAAAGTAACATCAGATGGCCGACATTGAGATTGGTGCAGACTTCACGGATTCGTTCCGCGACTTGGTCCGGATCGCCTGCGATCACGTAACCCAGATCAAGGATGTCCTTCCACTCGCGCGCAGCTCCGGCGAGACCCGACGATTTTTGCGCTGCGAGCGCGACCTGCGATTGAACTTTTGCCCGAATGGTTGCTTCCGATTGATAACCCGCTGGCGATGCCCATTTAGGGTTGACGTGCAGGCATCGTCCGTAAAAGTACTCGGCCGATTCTTTGTACAGTTCAAGCGCTTCTTTTTCGGTTTCTCCAACTGCGACAAATTGTAGGAAACCCGCGCGGTATGGGTTCCGATCTTTGTTGAGTTTGTCCATTTCATCCCAAAACCCCTTCATAGTGGCTTCGCCGGCTTTGTAGCCAAAGTACGAAAGGTAGCAGTAAACGTAATCCATCTTCGCGCACCAGCGCCACGTTTCGACCGATCCACCACCCGGGATCCATACCGGCGGATGTGGTTTTTGTACGGGTCGTGGCCAGACGTTCACGTAGCGGAGTTGGTTAAACCGACCATCAAACGAAAAGGTTTCCTCTTCCTGCCACGCCCTCATCACGATGTCATGGGCCTCGTAGTAGCGCTCACGCAATTTGGACGGGTTCTGGGCATATGCGAAGATCGTGTCCATCGGCGTGCCGACGGGGAATCCTGCGATTAATCGCCCGCCCGACATACAGTCGAGCATGGCAAATTCCTCCGCAACTCGGGTTGGCGGGTTATACAGCGCGAGCGAGTTACCCATCACACAAATCGCGGGCTCCGTTGTGCGCCGAGTGAGGGTCGCAGCGATGAGGTTGGGCGAAGGCATCAAGCCGTAGCCGTTTTGATGATGCTCGTTACAACAAATTCCGTCGAAGCCTAACTGGCCGGCGTATTCGAGTTCGTCAAGGTACTCGTTGTAATGCTCATGAACCCGCTTGGCGTCGAGCAGCTTAGAGCTAATGTCGACCCAGACCGATGGGTGGGTGTCCCTAAAGTCATCGGGCAAGTCCTTGTACGGCATCAAATGAAACCAAAGGTTTTTCACGTTTCCCCTCGTGCTATTTGGTTGGTTAACTCGATCGTAGCATGGGCTATTCGGACGATGCTGAGGACCCTTCGTTCGAGCCGTAATTGATTCGTAAAAAAGAACCGGGTACACGACTTGCCGAGCTATAGTTATTCGAGATTTGCGGATTAGATAGGGAGAGGTAGCTTCGTGGATATGCAAGATGGGGTCGCAATCGTGACGGGTTCTTCCTCAGGCGTGGGTGCCGCGTGCGCACGGCAATTGGCAGAGAAAGGCTGCCATGTCGTGATCAATTACGCTCATAACGAAGAGGGCGCTAAGGCGACACAAGCCGCATGCGAGGAGTATGGCGTCGAGACGATCGTTCAAAAAGCAGACATTGCCGATGATGACCAATGCCGTGGAATGGCCGATGCTGCGCTAAATAAGTGGGGGAGAATTGACGCGCTAATCAACAACGCCGGAACCACTAAGTTCAACCCACACTCAAATCTAGAGGGCCTCAGTAAACAGGATTTTCTGGACATTTATGCCGTAAATACCGTCGGCGCGTACCAGATGACACGCGCTGTTGTAAGTTCAATGCGCACCAGTGGCCAAGGCAGTATCGTCAACGTTTCATCAATCGCAGGGGTGATGGGTGTCGGGAGTTCGGTTGCTTACGCGGCTTCTAAGGGAGCGCTAATCACCATGACGCTGTCCCTGGCTCGAGCATTAGGTCCGGAAATTCGCGTCAATTGTATTTGCCCTGGGTTTATCCAAGGAGATTGGCTCGAACAGGGCCTTGGCAGGGAAGCCTACCAAGCGGCCAAGACAAACGTTGAAGCTACGTCTCCGCTACGAGTCGCATCGACACCAGACATGATTGCCGAAGGCATCTTGTATTTTGTCTGTGGGGCCGACGTAGTGACGGGCGAGACCATCATTATGGATGGCGGCATGCACTTAACTCAGGCCGGCCTGAACAAACGCTAGTGGACTCAAGAAAGCATAGACCGCTGGCTCGATGCTTTAATTGATGACGGCGAGACAACTGCGGAGTTCCATCGACGCGTTTTTCGGTTTCTATCGAGCAGAAGGGCTCTCGATACAGAACCGTGAGTAACCTTCCATGGCGTCGAAACTTCGGTCGGTTTTAGCTGAAATTTTTGAATGCCGTTCGCGTCTTTCGAAGTCACAATTCTGTAATAAATCCATGGCACAGTTCGAACTATGGATTTGTGTTAATTGCTGGTACGAACGTGGTCGAGTCGACCCAGTGTCCCTACGATCACTTGAACGTTTACACTGTAATTCCCACTCAAATCGTATTTGTCCCGATAACCGTCGCGGTGTCACTGGGATGGCCGTGTAGCGACCAATCAGCGATTATCTATCGAGGGTATTCATCCAGGTGGGAACATTATGTCTAGGGGTTCTTTTCTCGACTTATTAGCGCAATCGCCGGTAAAGCCGATGCTGGAACACGCATCGATTGCAGGCGAATGCACGGACGAATTGGGCACTTTTATCGTTGCGTTGAATGATGGGGATTGGACGACGGCGACCAAATCACGTGAAAAGATCATTGAATTAGAGCATCGTGCCGATGATCTGAAGCGCGAAATTCGTAGTCACTTGCCGAAAAGTCTTTTTCTCCCGGTGGCACGGGCCGATCTTTTGGACCTAATTCGACTTGTGGATCGCATGCCGAATATCGCGAAGGATATTTCTGGACTCATGACCGGGCGGAGAATGCACATTCCCGATGGCATTCGTACTAGCTTCACAGATTTTGTCGCGAAAGCTGTCGGTACGGCTCGACAAGCTTCTGAGTCAGTAGAAAGACTTGACGAATTGTTTGGAGCGGCGTTTCGCGGGGAGATTGCCAAAACGTTCGGGGCTCTGGTACAGCGGTTAGACGAATTGGAACACGAAACTGACGAGGCGGAAATCGCGGTCAGGACTGGACTTTTTGCGATTGAGGGCGATATCGCACCAATCGATGTCGTTTTTCTCTATGAAGTTGTGAAAGAGATCGGAGAGCTCGCTGATCGAGCCCAGCAGGTGGGCCACCGGCTACTCATGCTCGTTGCAAAATAGAATGACGAGGTTCGATTAGCGTGGAAATCATTGCCGAATTCGGCACCACCCTCCTCATTGTTGCATGCGTGCTTGGTTTTTTTACGGCGTGGGGTATCGGATCGAACGATGTTGCCAACGCGATGGGTACTTCCGTTGGAGCCAAGGCCTTAACTCTTACGGGGGCGATCCTGGTCGCTTGTATTTTTGAATTTGCCGGCGCTTATCTAGCTGGCGGTGAGGTTACCGAAACCATACGGAAGGGGATCATTGATCCGAGCTTACTTGCTAGTACGCCTCATTATCTTGTTTACGGAATGCTGTCATCGTTGTTGGCTACCGGTATTTGGCTGCTTGTGGCATCGATATTCGGTTGGCCGGTATCGACAACCCACTCGATTGTTGGAGCAATTGTTGGGTTTTCGGCTGTGTGTATTGGGATTGAATCTGTAAGCTGGGGGAAAGTCGGTTCGATTGTAGCGAGCTGGATTGTGTCGCCTGTATTAGCGGGTACGATGTCTTTCGCGATATTTAAAAGCGTCCAATCGTTGATTTTGGATGGGCCTGATCAATTTGCTCGTGCGAAAAAATTTGTTCCAGGTTACATATTCGTAGTAGGTTTCGTCATCTGCATGGTGACCCTGTTGAAGGGCTTACAGCATCTAGGTATTGAGTTGTCTGCGCCAGAAAGCGTCGGTATGGCGATCGCTTTCGGGGCAGTCCTGGCAGGTTTCGGTAGATTTCTTCTTAGTCGTGTCAAAGAAACGGGAGTTGATGCGCACCAAGGGAAGCTTTCGGACCTGGAGAAAGTGTTCGCCGTCTTAATGGTATTTACGGCATGCGCCATGGCGTTTGCCCATGGATCCAATGACGTCGCGAACGCCATAGGTCCGTTGGCCGCTGTCGTCAACATTATCCAATCGGGCGGCCAAGTCATGGCGCAATCCGCTATACCTGGCTGGATCCTGCTGCTGGGCGCAAGCGGTATTGTACTTGGTCTGATTATGCTCGGTTACCGCGTCATTGAAACAGTTGGCCGCAAGATCACGGCGTTAACACCAAGCCGTGGGTTTGCAGCAAACCTTGCGGCAGCGACGACTGTTGTTGTCGCGTCGGGTGCGAGTCTGCCGGTCTCAACGACGCACACGCTGGTCGGAGCCGTTTTGGGTGTTGGGCTAGCGAGAGGAATTGGGGCGATCGATTTACGCGTGGTGGGGAAAATAATATTGTCCTGGATTGTTACGCTTCCCGCTGGGGCTTCGCTGTCCATATTGTTCTTTTACACATTTAAAGGGATATTCGGATAGGCGATTACCTCGCGTTTTTCGATACCCACTTTGATAGTGGGGCAGTCCTCTAGGTTGATCGTCTCGCCCGAGGTAACTTAAAACCAAAAGTGCTTCCCTTGCCTAAGGTACTGGTTATCGTCAATGTTGATTCATGTCGAAGGAGAATGTGTTTTACGATGGCCAATCCCAGTCCGGTCCCACCGTTTTTTGTATTCCGTGGCGAATCGACACGGTAAAACCGTTCGGTCAAGTGTTGCAAGTGTTCTGGTGCGATTCCTGGACCGCTGTCGGTTACTTCGAACAAATAGCCGTCCTCAACCGTTAACCAACGTATTGTTATTTTTTCGCCTCCCGGCGTGTAGCGAACTGCGTTAATGATCAGGTTATTTATTGCGCTGTAGATTTCTTCGTGAATACCTACGGCTGTCGTTCCGTCATCTATCGCCATTTCTAACACGTGATTGAAACTTTCCAGCTCCTTTATTTCACTCGAAATCGTCTCGATGATTTTTGCGACGTTAATGTTATCCATTTCATATATTGAGGGTCTGGGCGATGACTCGAGACGTGTAAGCGTCAAAAGATCTTCGACCAAGTTACGCATTCGATGCACCGGAGAAAATAGTCGAGCGACGATTTCTTGTGTGGCATCGGGGTCGGCGGAATCCTGTAGGGCTTCTAAATATCCGACGATCACCGTCAGTGGCGATCGTAATTCGTGAGAGATGTTCGCGAGAAAATCTTGACGCGTTGTTAGTAAGCGATTCAACGGCGTCACGTCCCTGACCAAGATGAGCCGGTGATCGTCGTCGAAGACATGGGTTCGGACTTCTAGCTGGGTGTTAACGTCCTTCGGCGAACTGACTTCAATGATTTCGTCGGTCACGGGACTTCGGATGATTGTTTCCACGCGCGGATCCTTCCAGCGCTCAATGAGATTGATACCGCTGGTTTTGATGGGTAAATCCAGGATGTCTCTTGCTGCATCATTGCTGCCGGCGATACTGCCGTTGCTTTCGATAACGATCCACGCTTCGGGTAGCTCTTTAAGTTGTGTTCGTAGCGTCTTGGATGCGTTGACTAGCTTCTTCGAGCGGGCCCGAGCGTTCTTCACCTTTATGAATAGTCGGTTAGCCGGGACGTGTAGAAGTCCAGTAAACATTTTTGGTGGTGACAGTGGTTTTCGTGTCCATCGGCTAAATTGAATCAGCTCTATGACAACGAGAATGATGACCGCGAGCAGACTCGCAATGGTGCCTTTGATTGCGTCTCCAGAAACAAATGAAACGGTTGTACCAATGACGAGAACGACGAAGAGAACACGAAAAATAAGAGGAGGTAGAGACGTTTTCATTCGCCGGAAGTTGTTTTGTAGATGTAACCAACGCCGTGGACAGTGGTAATTACCGATGACTTTCCGAAGGGTTCCAATTTCTTTCGGAGTCGCAGAATGTAGACGTCAACTGTTCGTTCTTCCACGTAGACGGATCGCCCCCAGGCATTGTCTAACAGCTGAGTACGGCTGAAAATCCGATTCGGATTGCCCATCAAGTGTTCAAGCAGACTGAATTCTCTTGGCTTTAGGTAAAGTCTCTCGTCTCGGATTTGAAGTGTGTGGTCTAGTGGGTTTAATGCCATACCGTTGCTTTTGATCAGGTTTTCCGTTGCATCGTTCGTACGGCGAAGTAAGGCGTTTACCCGGGCAATCAGTTCGCGAGGCGAAAACGGTTTTGTGATGTAGTCGTCGACTCCGGAATCAAACCCTCGAATCGCATCTGCCTCTTCACTCCGTGCCGTCAACATGATTATCGGGATTTGCTTGGTGTCTTCGCGTTTCCGCAATGCTTTAGTGAGGCTAATTCCGTCCATTCCCGGCAGCATCCAGTCGATGATAACTAGATCCGGTTGTTGGTCGGCTAGGATTTGAATTCCCGCCTCGGCGCTTGGGGATTCGAAGACGGAAAAACCCGTGTTTTCGAGTGAGAATCGTAGGAGGCTGCTGATGTCAGCGTCGTCTTCGATCACCAAGATATTTTTTTTGCTCATGGAGAATCGCACGTACGAGCGTCTATTAAACAGTCAATCTGAAGCGACCGTTAGTAAAAATTACCCGGCCCGTATTTTTCGTTTTTTACAACGCTAATTGCAATCGGATTGAGATCACGGTTGCTGCGTCATCGTCGGCTTCTGCAGCAATATTATTGCTATTGACGCGAATCAGATTGAGCATCAGTTTCAAGTTTCTGTTGGGGTAAAGGTTGAGTCCCGCCAGATAGCCCGAGACCGCTTCCGTCGACGTACCACCCATATCGAACTCGATGTGGTCCAATTTACCGACTAACTCTATAGCCCACCCATCCGAAATTGGCTTGATAATGTCCGCGACGCCGAACTTTGCTTTGTATCCGCGGCGCTCCCCAGTTAGTGAATATGTGGCCTGGGCGTAATAGTGGCGTACATTGGCACCAGGCCCTCCGTCGGCCCCGCTGGTGTTCTTCACGAAGAATTCAGATTGCAAGCTCAACGGGCCAGAAATATAAAGTCCTTCCAAACCCCACTGCCGATCACTGTCAATTGAGAGCGTGGAAGAATCGAGTTTGCCGCCGGATTTGGCGATGTCGAGGGAAAATCCTTTTTGTTGAATCGGCTGGTCGATATTCCGATCCGTGAACGCGATCCCTAAATGCAGGGTCTTCATATCATCGTTAATGGGCGCGCCAAATAATCTGCCGGTGAAGGCGATCCGGTCACCACCATCGCCGTTTTTGGGGCCGCCGGCCGGGTTAAACAAACCGACACTCCAACCAAGTCCGCTGTCCTTGCTATCCAGGCGGATTCCAAACCGAGGTTGGCTATCGGTATCTGTTGCTTCAGTAAAGTAATTACGTTCAATACTGGAAATTGCTTTTGAACTTGTTAATTCCTCGAGACCAAAGGGCTCTTTTGTTCTGCCGACAAATAGATTGAACGCATCAAATCCGCTATAGCCGACACCGACCGTATGGAGCTGTGCATTGTTTCCGCCTGGCTTGTCCTTGATGTCGACGTCAAACTTGAATTTCCAGTCGTCAAAGGCCGTACCTCCAAGTTCGAGTCGCGAACGCCGAAGGTCGTTGCTAAGCTGCTGAGAACCGTTGTTCGAGCGGTTGAGGACGCCATTAAAACTGTCCACGTCCCACATAAACCGTCCGCCCATTTTGAAAGAAAAAGCACCGCCCGACGACGTAAATTGAAGTCCACCGTTTGTAGAGATGACGGGTTTATCTGCGTTCGCCTGGAAAAAGGCGATAAGGCAGCACAATGAATAGCAACAAAATGTTCGCATCGTGGACTACATTCGATCTTTTTTTATCGGGCACGGTCAAGCGTGCGATACAGCTAATTGTGATGGGACTTTGTTACAGATATGTGACGTTGTTACGTGTTTACACCATGGCCGTCTATTGTTCGGTCGGGTCGTACTTCAGTTTGTGGGGTAGACTCTCAAAGCAAGATCAGGAGGAACTATGGGTACCCAGAGGCAACTACGAGCCGTCGATGGCTTTTCGTTTGGGGCATACGAAGCACTGCCAGAGGGCGCCCCGCGAGGTGCAGTGGTCGTGATTCAAGAGATTTTTGGCGTCAACAGCCACATTCGTGAAGTTACCGACAGCTATGCTCGAGCGGGCTATGCAGCGATTGCGCCGCAGATATTTGATCGGGCGGAACGGGATGTCGAGTTGGGCTATGAAGAGGCCGACATGGGTCGGGGTGTCGCACTGGCTTTTCAGGGGACAGAACGCGCCAACACGCTGAAGGATCTGCAAGCAACCATCGAAGAAGCGGGTAAGTACGGCCAGGTCGGCGTTGTTGGGTATTGCTACGGCGGACTTTTAACTTGGCTTTCTGCGTGCGGCTTGTCCGGTATTGCGTGCGCGTCCGCCTATTATGGCGGTGGTATCGCGGGTGAATTAGAGCAAGTCGCCCTGTGCCCTGTCATCATGCATTTCGGCGAGCTCGATGCACACATTTCCATGACCGATGTCGAGAAAATCAAGACTGCGTTGCCCGATGTTGATGTTCACGTCTATGCAGCCGATCACGGATTTAACTGCGATCACCGAGCCAGCCATGATGCGGCATCTGCGGAGCTTGCGCTTGAGCGTACGCTCGCGTTTTTTGAGGAACACGTGGGATGAAATTCGGTGCGCTGGGCGCATTGTGTTGCCTGATGAGTTTACATGGAATAGCTGAGGCCGATAGCCCAAAGGACGATGTCCCGGCTGATGTAGATCGGGTCATCTGCAAGAACCTACCGGTTTCTGGAAGTCATCGAAAACAAAGGATCTGCCGTACGAAGCTTGAGTGGGATGAGGAGCGAAAACGATCGCGCGAGGACGCACAGTACGAAAAAAAGTTTAAACGCGTCACGCGCGGGTAGAGTAGAGAAGTTCCCTGGCTTAGAAGGGATTTTCCAACCTGGTTTGTGGACAACGCCATGCGGACCACAGACCACACGTATACTCTGAAAATCTCAGTATTTCCTATGTTGACATCCTTACTTTGTTGTTTATCCTTCACGCTCCGTGGTTGGGTATGGGTAGGTCCTGGGTATCGACGAGTCGGGCCACAAGCGGCGGCTTGTTGAATCCTTCCTCGCGGAACGCTGATCATGGCGTATGTTTATCGGACGGTGCGAGCTCTGCGTGAGGTTGCGTCGTTCGAGGTTAAACTTTTTGTTTCCTTTAGGAAGTCGAATGAAAAACGTCCAAGTACAAAGGTTGTTGACGTTGTTGCTTGCAGTTCCACTCACGGTGATGACGATGAGCGCGGGCGCGACCGTTATCAACGATGTCTTCAGGGTGGCAGAGCAAATTAACGGACAGGCAAAAGCATCCCAAGTCAAGATTGATGCGGCCACCGAACAAACGCGTGAACTCTACGCCGATTACAAGGTGGTGTTAAAAGAAATTGAAGGCCTGCGGGTATACAACCGTCAACTTGAGCGTCAGATCGCGGTCCAGGAACGCGAGCTGGCTGAGCTGGCTTCCTCGATTGATAGAGTAACCGACGTCGAGCGACAGGTTATGCCCCTGATGTTGCGTATGATCGAGGGGCTCGACCAGTTTGTTGAACTAGATATCCCGTTTCGCATTGACGAACGCAGAGAACGTGTTGAGCGCTTACGAACCATTATGGATCGTGCGGACGTTGCTGTATCCGAGAAGTTCAGCCAGGTGCTCGGCGCGTACCAAATTGAGAACGAATACGGCCGGACGATGGAAGCCTACAGCGCCTCTATCAATGTAAATGGCCGCGACGTGATCGTTGACATGCTAAAGGTTGGGCGAGTGGCACTTGTTTGGCAGTCCGGAGACCGGGAAATGACCGGGTGGTGGAACAACCAAACGAAAAGATACGAAGAGATCGACGAGTCGGATTACGGAACCTCTGTGAACAGGGGTATCAAGATGGCTCGTAAACAACTGACCGCCGGCTTGTTCGCCGTGCCAGTCATTGCACCGGGGTCTTGAGTATGAACTTACGAATTGGAATGAAAAACGGCATGCTCATCTCGCTCGCTGTGTTTATCGCGCTCGCTGTCCAGTCGGCAGACGCAGCGTCTGAGGAGAGTGCAGTGGTACAAACGGGGCTTGATGTTGTTCCCGCGGACACCCTGGGCGAGCTCCTAAAAAATGTGGAAGAACGACGCGTTGTTGAAAGTCGTGAGCACGTGCAGCGAGAGAAGGACTTCCTCGCCAGGAAGGCAAATCAGCAGAAGATGCTGAATGACGCCGAGGCCGAAAAACGGCGGGAAGAGCTCAGAAGTGACCGACTTGAAACCCAGTTCGAAGAGAACGAGATTCGGATTGGTCAGTTGAGCGAACAATTGGATAAACGCTTGGGTTCGCTGCGTGAGCTCTTTGGCGTGCTGCAACAGGTCGCTGGCGATACACGCGGTGTGTTCGAAGGGTCGATCGTGAGTGCGGAATATCCGGGCCGCGGCGAGCCCTTGGGTGAATTGGCCGCCAAGATGGGTAGCGCGACGCAGTTGGCTTCCATTGAAGAGATGTCGGAGTTGTGGGAAGCACTGCAACAAGAGATGAACAGGACCGGGGAAATCTCCCGATTTATTACCACGGTCAACCGACTTGATGGTATTCAAGAACAACGGCAAGTGGTGCGTGTTGGCGCATTCAATATCGTTGGCGAGGACGGGTACTTAAATTACGACATTGATGTCAGAGCGCTCGTGGATTTGGCACGGCAACCCTCAAGGGAGTATCAAAGCTCAGCCGAAGACCTTTTTAACGCAGACCCTGGGGATATGGTGCCTCTGGCGATCGATCCGACACGGGGTTCGCTGCTGAGCCTTGAAGTCGAGAAGGCGACCTTGGGTGAACAGGTAGGATCGCCCACCAGCGGTTTTATTGACGGTCAAGGCGGGATCATGGGCGCGATCATCATCTGGGTCGGGATCGTTGGCGTTTTGTTGGCGCTTTGGCGCCTGGTCGATCTATTTATGGTTGGACGCAAGGTGAACCGACAGCGCGACAACGCCGATGCGCCCACTGACGACAATCCACTTGGAAGGGTGCTTAAAGTCCACGAAGAAAATCCTGGGGTGGACGTCGAAACCCTCGATCTCAAGCTTGGTGAGGCGATCCTGCAAGAAACACCGTCGATAACCAAGTTCATCAACATCATTCAGGTCATTTCGGTCATTGCACCCCTCATGGGCCTACTCGGTACCGTGATCGGGATGATTCAAACGTTCCAGGCCATTACGCTCTTTGGCACGGGCGATCCGAAGATTATGGCGAGCGGTATTTCCATCGCGTTGATGACGACAGTGTTGGGTCTGTGTGTCGCGATTCCGACGACGTTGTTGCATGCGATTTTGGCGCAACGCAGTCGTTCGGTGACCCATATACTGGAAGAACAGGCGCAAGGGTTGATCGCACGGCACGCTGAGGACTCCGGGCAATCGCTCGGCTAATCGAGCGTGGCGGACATTTATTACGCGATTGTTGGGTTCTTTGAGCTCGGCGGCAATGTGGTCTATTTCATTGCGGCGACCACGTTTGTGATGTGGACATTGTTGTTCGAGCGAATCTGGTATTTTTTCTATGAGCACGCGGCGGTTGTAGGTAACGTCGTTGGGCAGTGGCAAAGCCGTGTGGAGCGGACGTCATGGACCGCTCGCGCAATTCGGACATCGATTATTTCCGAAACAAGGCTACTGATACGTGGCAGCATGCCGCTCATCCTCACCTGCATAACGCTATGTCCTTTGCTCGGATTGCTTGGCACCGTGACAGGCATGATCTCTGTGTTCGATGCGATGGCGAGTCAAGGAGGAAACGCGCGGTCGATGGCTGCGGGAGTTTCGCAGGCAACGATACCAACGATGTGTGGGATGATTGCTGCGCTCACAGGAATTATGGGTTCGACCTTCGTGCGTCGTAAGATCGAGCAAGAAACTGAGCTCCTGGAAAGTCATTTGACGCTGGAAAGCGTTGGGAATCCCGGCTAATGGCCCGTCGTATGAATCGATTTTCAGAATCGTCGGACGAATCAGACATCAATCTGACGCCGATGCTGGATGTGGTCTTCATCATGCTCATCTTCTTTATCGTAACGGCTACCTTCATTAAGCAAGCCGGCATCGACGTGCTGCGGCCCGACGCGTTAACGGATTCGCCTAAACCGCTCGTTAGCGTACTGATCGCGATCGGACCCAATGGGGATATCTGGATCGATAAGAACAAGGTCGCCCCCGAGTCCGTGCGCGCTCACATCGAGCGACTTCACGCAGAAAATCCCAAAGGGGGCATCGTCATTCAGGCGGATCGGTTGTCGAAGTACGAACGTTTGAAGGGTGTGCTTGATGCAGCCCGTGGGGCAGGCGTAACGGAAGTTGCGATTTCAACTGAGGATTAGTAGAAGATACCGCCGTGCTTAAACGATACAGTGCCAGCATTTCCTTGGGCGCGTTCGTCACCATTGTGCTGCTTTTCGTCATGCAAGCGGTTATCAGTACGGACGAAAGCGGCTTGAACGAGGCTAAAGGTGGGAAAATCCTCGACTTCGTTCGGTTGCAGGAGGACGAGGAGCTGATCGTCAAACTACGGAAGCCCAAGCCACCGCCGCCGCCGGACGAGCCACCGCCAAATATGCCAAAGCCGACGTTCGATGCGACCACGTCCCAAGGCGTTGAAATAGGCATGGTTCAAGTGGACGTTAATGTGAACATTTCGGGAATCGGCGGATTTTCCGCAGACGGCGAATATTTGCCAATCGTCAAGGTAGCGCCAATGTATCCCCGGCGCGCTGCTGCCCGCGGCATCGAGGGCTATGTGCTGTTGGAGTTCACGGTGACCAAGACCGGCGCGGTCCGTGACCCAAGGATCCTTGAGTCAAAACCGCCAGGGATCTTCGATCGTGCCGCGTTGAATGCCTCGCTCAAATTCAAATATAAGCCAAAGGTTGTCAATGGTGAGCCTATTGAAGTCAGCGGTGTTCGAAACCGAATCACGTTCGAGTTAACGGACGCCTAGGAGAAACGTGTGAAGAAGCTAACGGTCTTTATCGTTGCGGTTCTGATGCTCGAATTTGGCGGCCAATCCGTATCCAAGATGCCAGGCTTCAAAGCGTTCCGAGTGATGGGCTCTGTGGCGGTTGCGGCCGAAGCGAAGCAACGAAAAAAGGCCCGTCGAGTTCCCAATATCTCTGAAATGACGTTCCGTCGTCTATCGAAGGCGCAGGATTTGATGGATCTCAAGGAATACGATGCCGCGCTGGAAGTCCTGGCGGAAATGGAACGACGGAGTCGTCGCTATAACGGCAACGAAATGGGTCAGGTCTACTCGATGTTTGCCTTTATCATGTTTTCGAAAGAGGACAATGCACGGACCATTTACTATTACGAGAAGGTGTTGGACCAGGGTGACCAAGTCACCGAAGGGCTTGAGCACGGAACCATGTTTTCACTGGCCCAGCTCTATTTTGTTGAGGAGCAGTATCAGCGATCGCTAGACATGATGGAGATTTGGCTCGAGACGAAAGCAGAATTTGGCGATGACCCGGGCCCCAATCCGAGGTATTTCATGGGACAGGTCTATTACGCCATGAAGGATTATCCAGGGGCGACCGAGCAGATTGAGCTTGCGATCGCGATGGCTAAAGCCCGGAACATGGTGCCAATCAAAGAAAACTGGTGGCAGCTGCTTCGCTTTCTCTATTTTGAACAAGACGACTGGGACCGCGTGCTCGAAATTTTGATTGTCCTGGTGCGGGACTATCCGAAGCGGGACTATTGGGTCCAGTTGGCCGGTGTGTATGGGCAAGAAGGTTATGAACGCGAGCAAGTTTTAGCCATGGAAGTCGCTCACGCCGGCGGTTTTCTCGATCGTGAGCGAGATGTTCTCAACTATGGCGGTCTATTGATGCAAGAAGAAATTCCTTATCGAGCCGCGAAATGGATGCAGCAAGGTTTCGACGAAGAGGTGATCGAACCGACAGCGAAGAATCTACAAAGCCTGGGACAGGCGTACCAGCTTGCGCAAGATGTGGACGATGCCATTCCCATCTTGGAAGAAGCCGGAACGATGTCCGACGATGGCGAGATATTCTCCAGATTGTCGCAGCTCTATCTGGAAAAGGATCAGTACAAGAAGTGTACGGATGCAGCCGATAGTGCGCTAGAGAAAGGCATTGACCGAGAGTACAACACAGAAATCGTGCTGGGGATGTGCTTGTTCAATCGGGACCGCTTGACGCAGGCGCGGAAGACCTTTGTGACTGCACGCGGGCACGCGCGAGCGGACAAGAATGAATCGGTCCAACGGATCTGTAATCAGTGGATCACCTACATCGACCGAGACCGCATTCGGCGCGACGAATTGGCGAAAGCAGAAGCTTCATTTGCAGGTTGATTCGTCCTGCCAAATCCGCGTAGGTTAGCAACCCCAAACGAGCTGACGGGAACAGTGTGTTTACCGGTATTGTTCAAGGCGTATGCCCCGTGGTTTCTTGCCAACCACTCGCCGGCGTTACGCGCATTACTCTCCAATTAGATGGGCTCGCTAGAGGTCTCGAACTTGGTGCGTCTGTTGCAGTAAATGGCGCATGTGTCACCGCGGCTGAAATCGACGGATCGTTGGTTGGTTTTGATCTCGTCAAGGAAACTATTGAACTTTCGAATCTGGGCGATCTCGCGGAGGGGTCCACCGTCAATGTTGAACGTTCTTTTCGTGTCGGTGACGAAGTGGGTGGCCACATTCTTTCGGGTCACATCGCGGGCGTAACCGTAGTAACGGGCATAACCTCTGATGTAGGACATCGGCTAGTGACTACGGCGGTCCCTCACGAATGGATGCCATATCTCATGGCCAAGGGCTTCGTTGCGCTCAACGGTGCGAGTCTAACCGTCGCTGAGGTTGACCGCTCTGCGGCGACGATTGCGGTCAGCTTAATACCCGAGACGCTGGCGAGAACCACCTTTGGTCAACTCGAAGTAGGGGATCGGATCAACCTTGAAGTTGATTCCCGGACCCAGGCGATTGTCGACACTGTTCGCGAAGTCCTCAAAGATGGAAGCTTGCTTGAGGCAATCCGCTAGATCATTTTTTGGCGTACGTTCGAGACGACCACGCGGTCGGGCGAAGAGATTAAGCTGGTACAGTGCGTTGGTCCTTTTTCCTCTGATGGGTTGCGGACCGAGTGCCGATTTGCCCGACACCGAGACAGTCGAATCCATCGACGTGGATCGGATTGTAGGGATTTGGGAGGGCACACTGTCGCAAACGAATCTTCGAATCGTCGTCCGTATCACTGATGAAGATGGCCGACTCACTGCTAGGTTCGACAGCCCTGATCAGAACGCCTATGGGATTGCCGCTGACACCGTTTCTTTTGACGGTGAACGACTGGTGTTCAACGTTGATTCGATCAATGCTGGCTACGCAGGGACATTGTATAGCGACCGCTCGCTGATCCAAGGGCGGTGGTCTCAGACAGTGGATCTCGAACTTGATCTTGTACGAGTCGACAAACCCTCGGTTCGTGCTCGGGCGCAGAATCCAAAACCGCCATTCCCGTATCGTATCGAAGACGTGAGCTTTCCTGGCGGGGAGCGGGGCGTCACCTTGGCAGGTACGCTGACGTTGCCAGAATCAGAAGATTTTCCAGTCGTTGTCTTGGTTACCGGATCCGGCGCACAAGATCGTGACGAGACCATTAAGGGTCACAAACCGTTCTGGGTGTTGGCCGATTATCTTTCGCGCAATGGCGTTGGTGTGCTTCGGTACGACGATCGTGGATTTGCCCAATCGACGGGCGATATTTCCACCGCGATTACACCGGATTTTGCCGACGACGCGCTTGCCGCCATTTCGTATCTGCAGAGTCGAACGGATATTGTCGCAAGTCGAATCGGCGTAGTCGGACATAGCGAAGGTGGTAGCGTGGTCTCGATATTGGCAGGTCGCGATGATCCTCTCGCCTGCGGCGTGATGATGGCGGGGCCAGCGGTGTCAGGAGAAAAAATTCATCAACGCCAGGTCCGGTTGATCATTGAACGTCAGCCTTTCCCCATCGCAACGGGACTTATTGAAAAGATCGAGGCAATGAATGAAGTGCTTTATACCGTAGCGCGCGCGGATGCGAGTTTCGACGAGCGACGCGCAGCCGCGAGAGATGTGTATCGGTCGGCACTATCAAGTTTTGACGACGTCGAGCGGAAATTGCTGAATCTAAACGATGAGGTCCAAGTCGATGCAATTGTGACTGACTGGTTCCGATACTTCTTGGATTACGACCCGCGCAATGACCTTGCGGCGTCGAGGATCCCGCTTTTCGCAATTTACGGTGCATTGGATCTTCAGGTTCCACCCGATCAAAGCATTCCTGTGCTAGAAAAAATCAATGCAAACCACGGGAAGATAGACATTCGAACCTTTCCAGAACTGAATCATCTGTTTCAACACGCGACGACCGGCTTACCGTCCGAATACGGGATGATCGCTGAAACGTTAGCACCCGAAGTGATGCTAGCCATTAAGCAATGGGTCTTGGTCAATTGTTGAAGCGAAGATGGTCATTTTCCGAACGGTGACTTCTTTTGCTATTGTCGAGGTTAAATTAATAAAAACAGTATATTAAGGCATTGTAGTAATAAATATTTGAAACTATGAGTTCGCTGAAGTGACTGCAAATTAGCCTTTTGGCATAATCCTTAGTGTGCGACCCGCGTTTATTGAACAACTCCAGAATGCTTGGACGCGATCAAATTCTTTTCTATGTGTTGGTCTGGATCCGACGCCCAATCGTTTCCCAGAATCCTTGAGCCGTGACGAACACGGTGTGTATCAATTTTGTGCCGAGATTATTGATGCTACGCAGTCGTACGTTTGTGCCTTCAAGCCCCAATTTGCGCACTTTGCCGCGCTTGGCTTTGAGAACGTGCTTGCAGAAGTGGTCGATTACATCCATGACAAGTATCCGCATGTCCCGGTCATCCTTGACGCAAAACGTGGAGACGTAGGATCCACTGCCGAGCGGTATGCGGAGGAAGCATTCGTTCGCTATAACGCTGATGCCGTCACGGTGAATCCGTATTTGGGTTGGGATAGTGTCGTACCCTTTACTGAGCACGCAGGTCGAGGCGTGATTTTAATATGCCGTACCAGTAATGCCGATGGCGGATGGTTGCAGGAATATCCAGTCGACGACCCCGCCTATCTGCGTGTCGCTCGACTCGCGGCCGAAAAAGATAAGGGTAATTTGATGCTGGTTTTGGGGGCCACGTTTCCCGACTTGATTGGCATGGTTCGACAGGAAGTGCCATCCATGCCGTTTCTTATTCCAGGCGTAGGAACTCAAGGTGGTGATTTAGATAGGGTTCTCGATCAGGGTCGAAGTATCGACAATACCGGGCTCGTCATTAACGCCTCCCGGAGCGTCATTCATGCGTCCGATGACGATGACGATGACTTTGGCGCCGCGGCTGAGGCGGCCGCACGCGATCTGGCAAGCAAAATGGAAATTATCTCGAAACGTTGAAACGATTCGCGTAACCGGTGACGGATAAAACCGACACATCGATTCATGGCCTGTATTAGCGTTTACCGTTGCGGTCAAAGGGCGGGTTGAATACGCTTCGGCTCTTTCCACTTCGGATGCAATCATGCCGACCAGCCCGTTTGTTTGGGACGATCCCTTACTGCTAGAAGATCAACTCACCGAAGATGAGCGAATGATCCGGGATACTACGCATCAATTCGCGCAGGAACGCTTGATGAGCCGAGTCCTCGAGGCGAATCGCCATGAACATTTTGATCGCGAGATCATGAACGAAATGGGAGAAGTCGGGATGTTGGGTGCCACCTTACCAACCAAGTACGGTTGTGCCGACGTGGGGTATGTGTCGTACGGCATCATGGCGCGCGAGGTGGAGCGTGTCGATTCAGGCTATCGGTCGGCGATGAGCGTCCAGTCCTCTTTGGTGATGCATCCCATTTACGCGTACGGCAATGAGTCACAACGCGAACGGTACCTTCCTAAGCTCGCCACCGGAGAATGGGTTGGATGTTTTGGTCTGACCGAGGCAGACCATGGCTCCGATCCAGGAAGCATGGTTACCAAAGCCGAGAAAGTTGAGGGAGGTTACTTGCTCAACGGTGCCAAGATGTGGATTACGAATTCGCCCATTGCTGACTTAGCCGTGGTTTGGGCAAAACTCGACGGCGTGATCCGAGGATTTATTGTCGAACGTGAAATGGATGGCTTCAGTACCCCAGAGATTCAAGGAAAAATGAGTTTACGAACGTCTGTAACTGGCCAGATCGTTCTCGAGAATGTACTCGTCTCAGAAGATAACCTGCTTCCTGATGTCCGAGGACTCGGCGGACCGTTTGGTTGCCTCAACCGAGCGCGATACAGTATTGCTTGGGGAGCCATGGGCGCGGCCGAATTTTGTTGGCACGCGGCGCGCACCTATACGCTTGAACGAGAACAATTTGGGCGACTGCTCGCCGCCAATCAATTGATCCAAAAAAAGTTGGTCGACATGCAAACTGAAATCGCGTTGGGCCTGCAAGGCTGCATCCGGATCGGTCGTTTGATGGACGAGGATCGTTTGCCTGTTGAAGATATCTCGATGATGAAACGAAATAATTGCGGTAAGGCGCTCGATATCGCGCGTATGTCACGGGATATGCACGGTGCTAACGGCATATCCGACGAATTCCACGTCATTCGACACATGATGAATCTGGAGACCGTCAATACCTACGAGGGTACCCATGACATCCACGCGCTGATTCTCGGCCGCGCACAAACGGGTATCCAGGCGTTTAATTAAGGCGCTTATTTCTAATATGGATTTGAACGTAGGTGAATGCGTGACCCTAGATCAAGTCGCATCGGAACCTTTCCGATCGAATTGCCAACGATGCCCGCGCCTGGTTGCCCATCTAAGTAGCGTCCATCTCGACATGCCCGACTACCACTGTGCGCCAGTTGCGACCTGGGGAGATCGGCGGGCACGCGTCCTAATCGTGGGTCTGGCCCCTGGTCTTCACGGTGCCAATCGCACCGGGCGTCCCTTCACGGGTGATGCGTCGGGACAATTGCTTCTCAGTGTGCTCGCGGCTACTGGTTTTGCAGAGCAAACGCGTACATCGACTCAACTTAAAGGTTGCAGGATCACCAATGCGGTGCGGTGTTTACCTCCACAAAACAGACCAAACGGCGCCGAGCTCGCCCGCTGTCGCGCCTATTTAGCCGATGATCTCAATACGTTATGGCCTCGAGGCGTCAGGGCCAATCGATGCGTTGTTGCGCTTGGCGCTCTGGCGTACACAAATGTTGCACGACTTCTTGATGTTACGGAACGATTTGAGCATGGAGCTTCGATTAAGGTTGCCAACCGCCTTCGCCTAATCGCGAGTTTCCACCCCAGCCGTCTCAACGTGAACACCGGACGCATCACACCCGAGATGTTGAAAACGATTTTTCAGGAAGTCCGTCACTACATTGACGATATACCTCTAGCCGTAAGTGCATCGGCTGGGGGTTAGCGCTTATAGTCCTCCGCATGGTGGACCAATCAAGTTTTGACTCCGAAGCGTTCCTGCAATCTTTGACGCGTCGACCCGGTGTATACCGCATGCTGGATAGTCAGGGCGACGTCCTATATGTCGGTAAAGCACGTAATTTGCGGAGTCGAGTCACGAGTTACTTTCGTGCTTCCGGGCTTGCCACCAAGACTATCGCCCTCATGAACAAGGTGCGTGATATCCAGGTAACCGTGACGGCTAGCGAAACGGAAGCGCTGCTGCTCGAACAAAGTTTGATTAAGGCTGAGCGTCCCGTATACAACGTCTTGTTTAGGGATGACAAATCGTATCCGTACATATGCTTGACGGAACATCCTTTTCCACGGTTGACGCTGCACCGCGGGACGAAGCATCAAGCCGGTAGATACTTCGGGCCATACCCAAGCGCGGGCGCAGTGCGCGAAAGCATTCAGGTCCTTCAAAAACTGTTCCAATTGCGGTCTTGTGAAGACGGCTTCTATAAAAATCGATCGAGGCCGTGCCTTCAGCACCAAATTGGCAGATGCAGTGCACCGTGCGTTGGGCTGGTGGGGACCGACGAGTACTCCGCAGACGCGGGTCTAGCTGAGATGTTTTTGGAGGGCCGGAGCAGAGCCGTGCTCGAAGAGCTTAAGCAACGGATGGAGACTGCCGCGATGGCGCGTGAATTTGAACAAGCGGCGAGATACCGCGATCAAATAGCTCAATTGCGTCGAATTCAAGAAAATCAATATGTCCATACTGAATCTGGGGAGGTGGATGTATTTGCCCTTGCTCAGGAGTCGTCGTACACGTGCGTGCAGGGTCTATTCATTCGAGGTGGACGCGTCCTAGGCCAGCGTACCTGGTATCCAAAAAATGAACTCGATTCTGCATCGGGGGCGCTTCTAAGTTCGTTCGTGTCGCAATATTACTTGGCAAGCGAGGAGCGATTTATACCTAAACTTGTTTTGACCTCGATTCCATTGGATGACGAGACATTGGTTTCGTCCGTATTGGCGGAACGGTCGGGACGTAAAGTTTCTGTTACGTCAAAAGTTCGGTCACAACGCGCGCGTTGGCTCGAAATGGCTCGCGACAACGCGGCGTTGTCACTGACATCGTATGTGGCCGAGCGGCGCAATGTTTTTTCGCGCTTCGTGGAACTTCAGGACCTTCTGGAACTCGAGGATATGCCGAAGCGCCTGGAATGTTTCGACATTAGCCATACGTCGGGTGAGGCGACGGTAGCATCCTGCGTAGTCTTTGATACCAATGGTCCGTTGAAGTCGGATTATCGGCGTTTCAATATTGAAGGTGTAAATGCGGGCGATGATTACGGCGCGATGGAACAAGCGCTTCGACGCCGGTATCGTCGCCTGAAGAAAGGCGAAGCGGTATTACCAGATCTTTTGGTTATCGATGGCGGAGAGGGCCAGCTAGGAAAAGCCGCGAACGTACTGAGTGAGTTGCAAGTGGATGCTGTTGGACTGATCGGCGTAGCGAAAGGACCAGGACGCAAAGCTCGGTTGGATAAGATTCTATTGCACGGGCAGGGTGAACTATCGGTTCCGGCAACCAGTGGTTCGATGCATCTCTTACAACATATTCGCGACGAGGCCCACCGTTTCGCGATAACGGGGCATCGTGGACGTCGTGCAAAAAACCGGCGTCGATCCGCGCTCGATGGTATTTCTGGAATCGGACCCAAGCGCAAACGCGAATTGATAGCATATTTCGGTTCCCTTGCTACGATCAAGGGGGCGAGCTCGGAAGAAATCGCGAAAGTTCCTGGGATAAGCCAAAAACTCGCTGACGATATATACGGAGCACTTCATGCCGCGTGACTCTTTCCCAGTGACATTGCCGAACACTTTGACACTGGTACGCATCGCTCTCATCCCAGTGTTTGTTTTGACATACATTGTCTTTGCAGACGACATGCTATGGATTTCGGCGGTTTTGTTCGCTAGTGCCGCGCTTACCGATTGGTTAGACGGGTATCTCGCACGGCGGCTAAAACAGCGCACTGCGTTTGGCGCATTCCTGGATCCCGTTGCAGACAAACTCATTGTGGTGACGGCATTAGTTCTGTTGATCGAAAGTCATTCAAATCTTGTGATGACACTTCCGGGCCTTATCATCGTTGGTCGAGAAATAATCATTTCCGCACTCCGCGAATGGATGGCCGAGATGAATCGCCGTGGCTTGGTCGACGTGATTTGGCTCGGTAAAATAAAAACAGCCGTACAAATGATCGCAATCGTTGTACTTATAGCAAATCCACCCTCGCTGGCAATTCCCTGGGTGATTGTTGGGATGTTGCTCCTGTACGTCGCCGCATTGATGACGCTATGGTCAATGTTTTTGTATTTAAAGGCGGCTTGGCCGACGTTACGGGAGGGTATTTACGAACAAGAGACGCAGGCGCCTACGAGCGAGGACGAAGACTCCGCTGGATGAGAGTCGAAGCGTGATAAGATCGCGCGCTGCTTTGCACCGCGCATTGCCCCACGTGAGAGCACCGTAAATGGTTAAATGGCTGGGTGGCAGAGTGGTTATGCAGCGGACTGCAACTCCGTGTACGCCGGTTCGATTCCGACTCCAGCCTCCAAAAACACTGGTAGCGTAAGCGAAGGTATTTTGGTGCTCGAGTTTGGCGCTTCAAGATACGTCTTAATTTGTTTGATCACGATTGATGAGGAGAAGTCATGCGCCGCGGATGGTATGAAAAAGTGGTTAAATTTGCCGTGTGCGTTACTGCATTTGCGGCGGCGATTGCGTTCGCTACAGATGGTCTCAAGGAGATTGCTAGCGTCGAAGGAATTACCGAATACGAATTGAACAATGGCCTCCGGGTCATTGTCTTTCCTGACCCCAGCAAACCCACGATCACAGTCAATGTCACCTATCTCGTTGGCTCGAGACATGAGGCTTATGGCGAAACCGGGATGGCCCATTTACTCGAGCACTTGGTTTTCAAAGGTACACGAAAACACCCGAATATCTTTCAAGAATTGACGGAGCGTGGTGCGTCACCGAATGGGACCACGTCGTTTGATCGGACGAATTATTTCGAGACTTTCCCCGCTTCCGACGACAACCTTGAGTGGGCGTTGGATATGGAATCGGATCGAATGATTAACAGCGTCATTTCTGCGAAAGACCTCGAATCTGAAATGACGGTGGTGCGCAATGAGATGGAATCCGGGGAGAACAATCCGTATCGGATGTTGTACCAGCGCACCATGTCCATGGCCTATCTCTGGCACAACTACGGCAAATCAGTTATCGGCGCCCGAAGTGATGTGGAAAACGTACCCATTGATCGGTTGCAGGCGTTCTATCGAAAGTACTATCAACCTGATAACGCAGTGTTGGTGGTGGCGGGTAAATTCGATCAGAAGTTTGCAAAGGAAAAAATAGTCGAAAAATTTGGCTCGATTCCAAAGCCCGACCGGTCTGGCGAAAATCGAAATTATCCAACCTATACCCGAGATCCTTCACAAGATGGTGAGCGTTCGATTACGTTACGTCGCGCAGGCGACGTGCAATACGTCATGGTGATTCATCACATACCCGCAGGGTCGCATAAGGATCTAGCTGCGCTCGATATCTTGAGCCATGCGCTCGCCAACGCGCCATCTGGACGACTCCACAAGGCGCTAATCGAGTCCAAGAAAGCGGTCTCGATCGCCTCCATGGCATATCAATTCCGTGAATCTGGACCGATGTTGACGTATGCGCAAGTTCGAGAAGATGGATCATTGGAAGACGCGTGGGAAACCATGCAAACGGTTCTATACCGATCCATCGCAGAAGATCCTATTACAGATCAGGAGGTTGAGCGTGCTCGCGTATTTTTCTTGAACAACATTGAGCTTAATTTTAACTCGTCGCAGGCGGTTGCCGTACAACTGAGCACGTGGGCGGCCATGGGCGATTGGCGCCTGTTGTTCCTACATCGCGACCGACTGGCTGAAGTAAAGACCGAAGATGTTCGGCGGGTAGCTGCCACATACTTGAAGCCACAAAACAGCACGGTCGGATTTTTTATCCCCACAGATGAACCGGATCGGGTTGCGATTCCGGATGTTCCAGACGTTGCGGACATGCTTGCGGGCTACAAAGGCGGTGCTGCGGTGAAGACCGGTGAGATTTTCGATTCTTCACTGGAAAACATCGACGCGCGTACGCGGCGGGCGACGTTCAGAAACGGGTTCAAATTGGCCATGCTACCCAAGGAAACTCGTGGCGAGAACGTTGTCGTTTCCGGGATATTGCTATTTGGGTCGGAGGAAACGCTACGAAATAAAGCCGCCCAAGGGGAAATGGCGGGCAGCATGCTGATGCGAGGTACCCAACGGCTCGATCGTCAAGAATTGACGGATGAGTGGAATCGTCTAAAAACACGAGTTCGAATCGGCGGTGGCATATATTCGGCGGGAGGCAGTCTGCAGACGACCCGTGAGAATTTGCCTGCGGTATTACGGCTCGTGAGCGAAGTCCTGAAAACGCCGGCGTTCGACGCAGACCAGTTCGCGGAGCTGAAACAGCAAACCATTGCCGGCTACGAGCGAAATCGCTCAGATCCTCGAGCGCTTGGTGCTCTTGCCTTAACAAGACATCTCAATCCATTAGAGAAAGGCCATCCGCTCTATGCACGTTCGTTCGAGGAAGCCATTGCCGATACGGAAGCGTTAGAGTTACGAGAAGTTACCGAGTTCCATGAATCGTTTTACGGCGCGAATAACGGACGAATGGCAATTGTGGGAGACTTTGATCCGCGGGAGATTGAACCGATCGTCGAGTCCATGTTTGGTGATTGGGGTTCTCGGCAGCACTTTCGGCGAGTTGCAAATCCGCATCAAGAAACGGTTCAACAAAAGATCGTCGTCAATACACCCGATAAGCCCAACGCCTATTTTGCAGCAGGACTCGGTTTACCAATCAGAGACGACAATGAAGATTACCCCGCACTCGTGCTGGCAAATTTTATGATCGGCGGAGGCTTCCTTAACTCCCGGCTTGCGTCTCGAATTCGGCAACAGGACGGCTTGAGCTATGGAGTCGCTTCGCAATTTTCCGCACATCCAATTGATTTATCTGGTCTATTTAGAGCGTACGCCATCTATGCCCCTGAAAACGCGGATGCGCTGGAATCCGCATTTATCGAAGAAATCGAAAGTGCAGTGCGAAAGGGCTTTTCAGACGACGAAGTTATCGAGGCCAAGTCGGGTTATGTACAGTACCGAAACAACATTCGCTCGAACGACACCACGCTAGCGTCGATGCTTTCCCAGAATCTATACCTGGATCGG
This sequence comes from Pseudomonadales bacterium, assembly GCA_046582115.1. GTDB lineage: Bacteria > Pseudomonadota > Gammaproteobacteria > Pseudomonadales > Azotimanducaceae > UBA11889. Next base: position 95,674 of record JAYGFA010000006.1, read on the forward strand.
ACAATGGCCTGGACCGATGATCTGGAGAAAAAAATCGTCGATTTAACCCCTCAGGAAATACAAGCTGCCGTACAAAGGCACATCGATCCAAGCCAGCTCTCGATCGTTATCGCAGGCGATTTCAGGAAGTGATCTAGTCGATCCCAAGACGTTGGAACTGTTCGTCGGGCGCGTTGACCGTCCGTAGGCCTTCATTTAACAGTTCCAACATATCTTTCTCGTCTTGCCCATCCAGCCGATTTTCGTCCTCGTCAGGATCAATGTTGATGTCGTAGAGATGATGCTCGCCGATCCTCGGATGCACCCAGTAAGGCAAGAGATCTCCAGGTTGAAACGTCTGGCGAATCACGGGGATGTTGGCACCAGGCATGAAATCCAACACCGCCCGATCATCCGGCATTGGCCACGGCGGATTGATTCTATTTATTGGCATCGTCGACCACCGATTAGACCAAAGCGATAGTGGAAAGCCATCCTCGACGGGGGCACGTGCGTATTTTCGATGGCCGTCATAAACTTGTACCCAGTTGCCGAAAATACCTCCCAGCGCCCATTCCCGTACGCTTTTTTGTTGCCCAGACAAAAGTGGCATTAATGAAAAGCCATGGGTGTCATGCTGCATCGTCACATCAAATAGATCGCATAACGTTGCGTTGATATCTACGTTCGTAGACAGGGCGTCAACTTCACCCGCATCGATGCCGGGGTATGCGATAAATAGAGGGATATGTCCCAGCGCTTCGTATTGGGGTACGCCGGGTTTCCCCCAGATATCTTTTTCGCCTAGGTAGTGACCGTGGTCGGTGCAAACGATGACCATGGTGTCATCCCACATATTATTTTGATCGATCGCATCGAGGACTTTTCCGAACCAGTGATCGATCATTGATAGTTTGGACCCGTAATTGCACCGAATATGCTGCCCTTGGCGCTCAGTGATTACGCCCCGTTCGACAGAGCGCACGCCATAGGGTGGCCATATCAGCTGTTCGCCCTCCCATGTTTCGTCGTAGCAATTAACCCATGGCGCTGGCGTATCGAAGGGTTCGTGTGGGTCGAATTCATCAACGTAGACCAGAAATCGCTCATGATGGTTGGCGTTATCGTTGAGCCAATTTGCTGTTGCATTCATGGTTTTTGGACCAGGAAAATCCAGCTCCGACCGGAACCAGGTTCTTGATTCGTCGTAGTGCGCGGGCCGTTTTGAGGCAGGAAGGGCGGGGGCACCCATCCAAGAGGGGTCCGGTCGTGATTTCCACGGATCACCTTCATGGCCTCGTAAATATTCCCACGCGTAAAAGTCTGTGTGGTAATTCTCGCCTCCCGTTTCAAAAAGATGTGGGTGATCCGTAAAAAGCATTGTGTTGACATTCTTTTCGCGAAGATGCGCTGTGATCGGTGCTTCCCACAATTCGATTGATCCCCATGGTTTCCAGAGAAAGTCGAGGGCCCCACAGAGGATGTCGTGTCGTGCCGGCATACACGGTAACGAGCCAGTGAAGTGACGGTTGAACCGGACTGCCCGTTGCGCGAAGCGATCGATGTTCGGGGTCTCGAATTCGGTTCCACCGTAGTTACCGATCATGTGGCGATTCAAGCTGTCTAACAAAATGACAATGGCGTTCTTCGCTTTGTTCATTTAAATCCCTTCTACGGTTTTAGAGTGGTTTTCCTTTCAATCACCTTTACCGCCCAACTAAGTAAACAGTGCTGAAACGCTTTCGCCCGTATGGATCGCCTGGATCGCGTTCGCGAATAGATGGGCGACAGATACGACTTCAATCTTGTCCGTTGCGGGGTCTGGAGGCAGTGGGATCGTATCGGTTACAACCAGACGCTCGATAGGAGAATCCTCGATGCGTTGGATAGCGTTACCAGAGAGCACTGGATGTACTGCCGCGGCTTCGACTCGCGTGGCCCCATGGGTACCTATAAATCGTGCGGCTTCGATCATGGTGCCACCACTCGCTATTTCATCATCGATGATGAGCCCGTTCTTGCCCTCGACATCACCGATTAGTGCAACTGCTTCCGGGTTCTCGGAATCGTCTACGCGCCTTTTGTCGACAACGGCGATCGGGAGATTCAATCGATCGGCATAGTCGCCTAAATCTTTCGCTTCGCTAACATCGCCGGCAACAAGTACGCTGTTCTCCAAAGAAGTTGTTTCACGAAGCCGATCGCATACAACGGGCGTCGCGTTTAGTTGGTCGACGGGAATTCGAAAGAAGCCTCCGACCTGAGGCGAGTGCAGATTCATAGTTAATACCCTATCCGCGCCAGCGGTTTCGAGCAGATCTGCTATCAGCCGTGCGGTAATCGAAATGCGCGGTCTGTCTTTCTTGTCCGAGCGAGCGTAGGGAAAGTACGGCAGTACTGCGGTGACTCGGCGAGCCGACGCATGTTTCAGCGCATCGATAATGATCAATAACTCGACAATGAAATCGGATACCGGTGGGCATGAGGTCTGTATGACAAACACATCCGACTCACGAACGTTCTCTAGACTCTGGAAAAGGATATTCTCGTTACCGAACCGGATTATCTCCGTGGCACACAGGGGTACGCCAAGATGATTGCTGATATCCCGCGCAAGGGCTGGGTGCGAGGTCCCAGCGATGATCTTGATATCATTTGCCATGTCGTAGTCATCTCGGGTGGCGGAGCACCATTATCTTCACATTGCAGGTTCAGGTAAAAGGCAAAACAGTATTTGGCGTGGATGTTGACCCCCAGACACGATGTGGTCACTACCACACTGATCTTGACGTTGTTGCTATCCGCTTTTATTGCTGTGGAAACTGGTATGCGTGTCACGACTGCCACGTTGCCTTAGCGGATCATCCATCCGGTGTTTGGCCTCAAGAGCATTGGGCAGAGGAAGCGGTACTTTGTGGTGTTTGTGGTTACCGGCTTTCGGTGCACCAATACCTAACGGGCGATTCCAACTGTCCGTCTTGTTCTGGCCCGTTCAATCCCGGCTGCCGACTGCATCATTATCTCTACTTCGAATCTCGGCAATGAGTGTACGTCTTGCCATTGATATTGGTGGCACGTTCACTGACATCGTTTTGCAGCGTGAAACTGAGCGATTTACAACCAAGGTCCTCACCACCCACGACGATCCGACGGAAGGTGTATTAATTAGTGTCGCAACCGTGTTGGATCAATCGAACACCAACGCCGCTTCGATTGAGTTGGTAGTGCACGGGACGACGCTTGCCACTAACGCGCTGATCCAACGTCGCGGTGCTAAAACTGCCTTGCTGACCACGGCGGGTCATCGCGACGTGATTGAGATGGCGTTTGAAAATCGATTCGACCAGTACGACCTGAACATTGACCGTGCACAGCCGCTGGTGCCACGCGCACTGCGCCTGCCGATTGTTGAGCGAATAAATGCGTCGGGTGAGGTACTTACGCCTTTGGACGTCAAAACTATTGACGCGGCGCTCGACGTTCTTGAACGTGCAAAAATAGAGAGTGTTGCGATCGGACTCTTACACTCCTATGCGAACCCTAAACATGAAGAGTTGGTTGCAGCCCGAGTGCACGACCGCTTGATGGATGTGGCTATAACGTTGTCGTCCAAGGTCTGCCCTGAGATCCGTGAATACGAAAGGTTTTCGACAGCGTGTGCTAACGCCTATGTGCTGCCATTAATGGCGCGCTACTTGACGCAGCTTGAAAACCGCTTGTTGGGCTTGGGTTTTAAGTGCCCGATGCTCATGATGACGTCTGGCGGCGGCTTAACGACCCTTGAGACAGCGGCACGCTTCCCAATTCGTTTGGTGGAGTCAGGCCCAGCTGGAGGAGCCATCCTTGCGGCCCGCATCGCAGCGGAATTAGGGCTTAACGAGGTCCTGTCTTTCGATATGGGCGGCACGACGGCGAAGATTTGTTTGATCGATGCTGCCGAGCCGCAATTTTCGCGAGCGTTCGAAGTCGATAGGCGTTATCGGTTTAAAAAGGGTAGTGGACTACCTGTTAGAATACCCGTTATCGAGATGGTGGAAATAGGGGCTGGTGGAGGATCGATTGCCTCCGTCGACAATTTGAATCGTGTGCGAGTTGGTCCCGAGAGCGCGGGGTCCGAACCAGGCCCTGCTTGTTATGGAAAGGAAGGGACGAGAGCGACCGTGACCGACGCTGATGTTGTTATGGGTCGCATGGATGAGGAGCGTTTCGCGTCCGGGATAAACCTTGATGTCAATGCGGCGGCCGTCGCGGTACGACAATCGGTGGGCGACGTCCTTGCCATTGATATGCACAGTGCCGCCTTCGCCATTTCGGAAGTCGTCGATGAGAACATGGCAACGGCGGCGCGGGGTCATGCCAGCGAGTGGGGTAAGTCTCTGTCTGGTAGAACGCTGATTGCGTTTGGTGGCGCGGCTCCGTTGCACGCGGCTCGACTAGCATCAAAGCTTGGGATTGATCGCATACTCGTTCCGGTGGGCGCGAGCGTGGGGTCGGCAATTGGTTTTTTGATGGCGCCGGTGTCGTACGAAGTCGTTCGAAGCCGGTACATGAAGTTGTCGGCCTTCGATGAAGATCTAATCGAAGCTGTAATCGTGGAAATGCGTGAGGAAGCAACGGCTGTCGTTACATCGGCTGCGCGTGGACGACGGGTTACTGAGATCGCCAAAGCGTATATGCGCTACCTGGGTCAGGGATACGAGATCGCTGTGCTGATCGACCCGACCTATACAAAAAATCAATTGCTAGAAGCGTTTGAAGAGTCTTATGTCGAATTATACGGTCGGATCATTCCCGGCCTCGATGTCGAAGTATTGAGCTGGACGCTAACGCTGACCACAGCACATGAACAAGTGGTACCGATCAACGAAATATCGTCGCGTTCCTTTGACGATACAGATTATCCGACGCGACTGATGACGGACGATGGAATCCAGGTTCCAGCTAAACAGATCAGTCGTGACCAGATGCCGAAACACGACCGAGTCGTGGGACCTATGCTCATCATTGAAGACCAGACGACTACGGTCGTTCCAACTCTGTTCTCCGCTCATGTTAATGAACGGCGGGATCTGGTGATCGAAAAGGTTGAGCAGTGAAAGAGCTCGATGCCCTAATGCTGCAGCTCGTTTGGGATCGGCTACTGGCGATCGTCGAAGAACAAGCACAAACTCTTATGCGAACTGCTTTTTCTACGGTTGTCCGCGAAGCGGGAGACCTTTCTGCCGGCGTTTTCGACACTCAAGGTTCGATGCTAGCCCAGGCAATCACGGGAACACCCGGTCACGTGAATGCGATGGCACGCTCTGTTAGTCATTTCCTGAAGCGCTATCCCTTGCAGACCTTGAACGAGGGCGATGTTCTGGTCACCAATGATCCTTGGTTGGCCACAGGCCATCTCAACGACTTCACTGTGGTTAGCCCTGTATTCCATGCGGCACAGCCGGTCGCGCTTTTTGCCTCAACGAGTCACATCGCCGATGTGGGCGGCCGCGGGTTTGGTCCGGACGCCAACGACGTGTTTGAAGAAGGGATCAACATCCCGATCATGGCCCTTTTCACCGCCGGTGCTCGAAACGAAACCTTAATGGAGATCATAGCCGCCAACGTCCGTGACCCGGTCGTCGCGGAAGGTGACCTTTACTCGCTTACCGCGTGTAACGAGACAGGTGCAAGGGATTTACAAACAATGATGGCAGAGCACGGATTGGCGTCGTTAGAAGAGGTTGCGAGTCACGTCCTCGAAACCTCGCGCACCGCGATGCAACGTGAAATTAACGCATTACCCACTGGGACTTATGAAAACTCCATTGACGTGGACGGTTACGACGCGCCTGTCCACATTGCTTGCGCGATGCACATCGACAAGGATTGTATTTCGATCGACTTTACCGGTTCGTCACCGACTTCGAGCTATGGCATTAATGTACCTGCCAATTATACGGAGGCGTACGCTTCCTTCGGCGTACGCTGTCTCGTTGGCAACACCATCCCAAACAATGCGGGATCGCTCGAAACGATCCGAGTGACAGCGCCGAAAGGTTGCATCCTTAATGCCTTGCCGCCATGTGCGGTGTCGGCAAGGCACGCCTTAGGACAAATGCTGCCCGACGTGATCATGGGGTGTCTCGAACAGATCATGCCTGAGTCCGTTGCCGCCGAGGGAGCTTCGTGTATTTGGAATCCAGTGTTGATGAACGCTCCACAAACGGGTGCGGACTTTGTGGGTACACCGTTTGTGATAAATCCGATCTACAACGGCGGTACGGGCGCGCGCTATATGAAGGACGGACTTTCGACCACCGCATTTCCCTCAGGCGTCCGGACTACACCCACTGAAATTAATGAGGTTACGTCGCCGTTGATCTTTGAGCGAAGAGAATTCCGCCAGGATTCTGGCGGTCGCGGTCGGTGCCGTGGTGGGCTCGGGCAGGTTGTCGAGATTCGACACGGTGGGGGTGAATCTTTTTTCGTTTCCAAAATGTTTGACCGAATTGAGCACCCTGCACGAGGTCGCGCGGGTGGCGGGAATGGTCGCCCTGGTAAGGTCTATATCAAAAATGGTGTTCCATTAAAGGGCAAAGGAAAAGACGTTGTGCCGAACGGGGCTACACTCGTTCTCGAAACGCCTGGGGGCGGGGGATTTGGCGATCCATCGGAACGCAATGAGACGGACATCCGGCGCGACGTGGAAAATGGTCTTGTTTCCGACGGCACCTAAGGCCAATGCGACTTCATCGTTGCGCCCTAGCGTAGAAGAACCGTGTTGACGCTTGACAATCAGATTGAACGCTCGGGCTCGGGTCAACCCTCGAGGTCCGATCCCACGTACAAGCTCGGTGCCGATCTCAAGCGTACGCTAGCCTCGGACGAGGATAATAGGTTGACGTGTTGTAATGGGACGATCGCTGGTTGGCGAATCGTTTTTCAGTCATAACACAGGTTTTTGACATTCCTAGGCAACGAAGGTTAGGTTTGGCGCCATGAAATCGATTACATACTTTCTCAGCGTTGCTGTTCTCTGTTCTTATTCCTTTGGTGCGCCGGAGGAAGAAGATCGTGCTTATGAGAAGTTCTATGACAACGGTCAATTGCGCAGCAGAGGCATGTACGTCGCGGGGCAAATGGAGGGCGTGTGGGAGGACTTCTACGAAAACGGTCAATTGCGTATCAAAGGCATGTACGTCGCGGGGAAAATGGAGGGCGTGTGGGAGGACTTCTACGAAAACGGGCAGTCGCGTTCTCGAGGAAGCTATATAGCGGGAAAACAAACCGGTCCATGGGAGTCGCACTACTCGAATGGTAAGTTGCAAGGGAGAGGAACGCTGCAAGCCGGTATGCAACACGGTCTAGAAGAGCGGTACTACGACAGTGGCCAGTTGCTTTCGAGAGGGACGTTTAAAGATGGTGAATTCGATGGTCTTTGGGAGCAGTTCTACTCCAATGGTAAGTTGATAAGCCGAACAACCTATAGGGATGGAAAACAAGCCGGTTCCGCGGAGTACTTCGATATCGTTCCGAGATCGTTTTCGAGTGCGGATAGCGATACTTATGTGGTGACGGCGGAATCACTGAATGTCCGTTCCAGACCCGGGGGCGCGGTCATACGCGCGTTAACTAGGGGAGAGATCGTTACCGTGACTTCGATAGATGGCGAGTGGTCGCAGTTGAGCGATGGCAACTGGGTGGCAACAAGTTTTATCACCAAAATAAAGTAATGCCGTTAGATCCGTCTAATCGAACTGTCGGTCTTGCTACTCGGTGATTATTGGAGAACCAAAGATCAGTCGGTTTTTGTCCAGATCTTCGATGACGAAGTCTCTGAGTCCGTAGTTTGGTCCATCGGTAATGCCACGCAAAATCGTCGCTCCCTTCTCATGAAATTCTTTGAAGAGAGGATCCACGTCCGCAACGTATAGATAAACTTCCGACTCGATGCGTTCTCGCTCCTCTGGATGCATCTCCCGGCGTCTGATTTGTATATGAAGATTAATGCCATCCCTGGCGACGATCGCGTAGACACCAGGACTCTCATGGCCCTCGGGTCTGAAAATACCGTTAGGATTCTGAAAACCTAGTTTGCTGCGGTAATACTCGACCGAGTTGGCGACTTGTTTGGACCCAAGAACCGGGGCAATCGACCAAGCCATTCGCTACCTCCTAAGAGTTGATGCCAACCAAGCTTACTTCATTGGTCGAGCGTTTCTTGGCAGGGCGGATCTTTCATCGCGCCCTCGCGACTGCGTGGTGTCTGGGCCGATAATCGCGGTGGGGGAGGAAGGCGTAGGTTTCTAGGCGGTGAACGACGTACCTTTTTTATACGCGTGGGCACAGTGTTTTTGTAAGCGATCGTAATGATTATTCGAGAAGCCAAAGCAAACGACCTCGACAGTATTACAAGAGTCGTATCACTTGCCTTTAACGAGGAACAGTATCTTCGCGGCAGAACAGTTGTTGAAGCCACGTTAGTGAACGAACTCATTCACGATCGTGACGATATCGTTAATTTGGTTGCCGAAGACTTCGAAATAGTAGGTCATGTTTTCGTATCGCCCGTGTCGCTGGAACCGGCTGGCCGATTATCTTGTGGGCAGGTGGCGCCCTTATCTGTGATTCCTGACTACCAGTCTCAAGGAATTGGTGGGTCGCTCATGCGAGCTGTGATAGAGGAGAGCAAAGTGAAAGGTTTAGACGCCTTACTCTTGTTGGGTGACCCGAATTATTACCGTCGATTTGGTTTCTTGCCTTCTAAAGTCGACAACGTTTACGGGGTGTCAAAGTACTTTCAAGAATTAGAACTCAAGCCGGGTTGCTTGGAGGAAAAAACGTACGCACATTTGGCCTCTGCTTTCTTCCGACTCGGCATTTAGGCTCACACCTCGAGCTAAACTATTGCCGTCGAGTTAGGCTTGAACCTATTCTAAGGGGACAAGTGGTTGGAAATGCCAACCTGCAGCAGCTATTGATATAGTCGTCCGATCATCTCAAACGACCTCCAGTAAGAAGAATTGGCGAATGCGAAAATGATTTCTGATTCAGAAAAGTATGTCAGTCTGGCTACTCGAAAGAGGGATGGCAGTTTCGTCAATACGCCCGTGTGGTTTGCTCGGGAAGGGGAAACAAGTAATTACTATGTCTTCTCATTAAAGAGTGGGAAAAAAGCAGGGAAAGTGAAGCGGATACGAAATTTCCCCGACGTGAAAGTCGCTACTTGTGATGTCTCGGGTAATCTAAAAGGTGACTGGATTGATGCGAGCGCGGAACTAATTGATGAGTCCGAACAGGTTGAATTCGCATATTCGCTATTGAGGAACAAGTACGGGCTTAGTCTTCGAATTGGCAATTTCTTTTCCCGGATTGTAGGAAATTATTATCGAAGACAAATAATCAAGTTCAGCATAATTGAACGAGAGTTCAAGGAGACACAATGAAGAACTGCTTCGCCCAAGCCTGCCTAGGGCGACATGTCGGCGACCGATCATCTTGGTGCGCTGATGGTCTTGGACATTGAACTTTTTCGCGTTTATATCGATACAACAAAAATATATTTTGACAATCCTCGCCGACGCTCTATAGTCCGCGCCTTGCCAATTTGAACCGGCTTGCGGGCAAGTAAATAATCCAGCCAAACCGGTTGAGGGATATGCGAAACCTGGCTGCTTCCTCATCGTTTTTCAATTCACATTAATGCGCGTCCGTGTAGCGGTTGGTTGGCTACGTGTTTGCCAATTTGAGGAAAATTATGAAGCGCTTACTCGTCATCGCGTTGGCGGGATTGATCGTACAAGCTGGACTTGCCGGTAAAACCGCCGATAAAGTCGGGAACTCTAGATATGCCGATGTTTCGCTAGAAACGGTCGTTATTTATGAGGCATCTGCCGAGGAAAACTTCAATCAAGATCAGTCGTTCTTCGCCCTGGGTAAGGAGATTGCCAACCGCGCCCTGATGTCCCTGGGTTTTGACCTTTTTCCTGAAATCAAACAGCACGAGGAGCGGGTGAAAATGCAAACGACACGGGTGCGCGAGGAATTGGCCCAAGCAGTGTCGAACCGGGCATCTCAATTACGCGACTTGAGCGAGGTTGAAGTCGAGCCTTGGGCTGGACGTGCGATCCAAGTCTCTTCGTATGTATCTGGCGCGACCGAAACCATCACGGAGGTTGCCTCAGAAATTCTGGCGGTTCAACTTGTCGATCTCAATCGTCGGCTTAGTCTTAACGCTCCCGTCAGTGGCAGCGAGACGGAAATAAGCCGTTGGATGGGGGAACGATCGGTTGGCCGACTGGTCAAATGAGAAGGATGAAAGCCGGCTTCCGGGCAAGTAATGTCAGGGGCTGGTAGGCAGGAGTCCCCTTTCTACGCCTGTGTGCCCTTCTTTTCAGGGCATCATCAAACCGTGAAACAGCTAATGTCATACCGAGACAAATTGGTTTAGGCAGAAGCACGCCGAAGCGCCCCGAGCGGGATGACGGGTTGGGGCGGGAGGCGTATGTTCATGGGCTATGAAGCACCTCCTGATTTTCGTTGGTGTATCCGTTCTCGCTTCATGTTCTACCACGGTCTC